>JAVKLI010000086.1:0-24269 GCA_031539425.1 Bacteroidia bacterium | reverse complement strand
ATCAGGTATTTTATCGCCCGTTTCTAATCCAAGAAAATTTTTAAAACTAATTCTATCAATAATTTGATATTCTATTTGTTTATCTCCAAGCCCATAATAACGCTGTAAAATCAAAATTTTAAACATCAATAAAACATCAATAAAGCAGGGTTAGTATTGAAAACATTATTAGGTCAATTAAAATTTATAGAATAATGGCTGAAAAATATAGAAATAGAAGAAAACGCTTTACCCTCAGACTTAGCTTGATTGCAGGGATATATAACTATCAATTATGAAAGAGGTCTAATGAAACAATGAGGTAGTTTATAATAAAATGTTTTAAATGGCAAAGTTAAAAGCATAAAAAAAGAGCTGTTATTTCTAACAGCTCTTTTTAAATAATTTGTTATAAAAATAATTATAAAGTGATATTAATTTTTAATTCAAATTCATTATCAATGGCCTTATCTCCAAGGCTATCAAAAAATGATTTTGAACCATATTTTATATCATACTTTGTACGGTCAATTATTAAAGTAGTGGAGGTTGATTTTACATTTGATAAAATTTCAAAACTAATAGGTTGTGTGATATTTTTAATTGTTAAATCAGCAACAACTGTATAAATTCCTTTTGATTTTTCGGTAACAGTTTTAAAAACCAAATTTGAGGTTGGAAATTTAGTAGTATTAAAAAAATCTTCATTTTTTAAATGTCCATTCAGTTTTTGTAAATATTCGCCTGTTAAATCTGTAGCTGTTAAAGAAGTCATGTCTACAACAAAATTACCTCCTGTAATTTTTTGAGCATTAAAAATTAACGATGCTTCTTTTAAAGTAACAACTCCCGCATGCTGTCCAGTAACCTTTTTACAAAGCCAATTTATAGTGCATTTTGATGGTTCAATTTTTTTTGTTTGAGCTGTTAATGCAGTAAAAGAATTTATCATTAAGGCTAACGTTACAATTGCAGTTGTTTTTATTGTTTTTTTCATGGTTTTTTATTATATTTTTTTTAATTGATTTGGATTTAGCATTAAAATTAAACTAAAATTTGAATTACTACAGGTATATTATAAACATCAATAAAATCAGAGGATTTTAAATCTCTACTTACGTTCGTTTATTCAACTGTAGCATAAGCCATACTTAAAACAGAAAACTGTAAGTTTTGGCACAATTCAAATGCTTTGTAACAGGCCTCTATTGTAGCTCCAGTTGTAATAACATCATCTATTAAAATAATTTTTTTATTTAAAAAAAACGCTGCATTATTTAAACAAAAGGCATTTTCTACGTTTTCCCATCTGTCAAACCTTGATTTTTTTGTTTGTGTTGCCGTTATTTGTTGTCTTTGTAATTCTTCTGTTTTAACTTCTATATTTAATACAGAGGCTAATCCGTTTGCAAATGCTTCACTTTGATTAAAGCCTCTTTGTATTTGCTTCTTTTTATGTAACGGTACCGGAATTAAATAATCAATATTTTTGAGTTGATCAAGGTGTTTCAAATATTCGGCATACCAAGCTCCTATATAAAAGGCTAAATCTTGATGGGATTTGTATTTAATATTATGAAGAATATTTTGCACACTACCTAATTTTGAAAACATTAAAAAACTATAAGCAAATTGAATAGATGCTCTTCCATAAAAAATAGATTCTAATGGGTTGTTTTGAGTTTTATGATAATTAGTTTTTGGCATGTTAGCTTTACAATAACTACATATATATTGCTCGTGTTCGTACAAGGTGTTTGAACATGCAAAGCATAAACGAGGGTAAACTAAAGCCATAAACCCTTGTTGATATTTACGTATAGTATTTTTTAAGTAAAACATGTTAGTTAAATTTACTGGCTAATGTAAACGGTAACTTGTACTGTTTTAATACACCTGATAAATTATAAAACTCTAAATACGCAATATAAATCCCTATTGGTGATTTAAAATTACTGTCTGTTATGCCATTCCAGCTATATACAGCTTCTTGTAAGCATTGTTCATTTTTAATTAAATGTTTTATCATTAAGCCATCACTATTATAAATGTCAATATTTACCATATAGTTGGTGGCATCCAACTTAAATGAAATATTTAATACATCATTGTAGCCATCATTATCGGGTGAAAAAATAGGGTTAGTAATTTGCACTTCGTTATAATCTATATTTTTTAAGTACTGTGAATTTTGATACGCAGGTGTGGCAAATCCAACAATGGATGCCGCAGAATTCCAATTGGTAATATCTTGCGATGGTCTTTCAAAATTAATTCGTTCTAAAGATACGCCTTTGGTACTTGACAATAAGGGAAAATGCATGGTGTATCGATAATTTATTTTATCAATTACCTTAGAATTTATGTCACTTAATACAATGCAATCAGACGTATTATTAAATGAGGCAAGTGATGGCACATCAATAAAGTTTTTTGGATTTGGTGTTGAATAATATGATTTTACTTTTTGCTGACTGCTACTAAGCACTATATATTGTTTTGGAAATAATAAACAGTTAGTATACATGATTTTTTGAGTACTAGTAAGTTGTTTGGCTATAGTATCAAATGTGCCAATATATAGCTGCTGCAAATCAATTACTTTGTTGCTTCTATTATAAATTTCTACAAACTCTTCCGATCCTGTTTTTGGATCAAAAAGTATTTCATTGATAACCACGTCATTTTCGTTTACTTGTTGCGGAATAGCAAAAAGTGCTGAGTTTATTGTATTTAAAGGGTTTCCAACACAATCTTTTATTGAATTTGAAACTGTAATTGTATAAATTAAATTAGTTGGTATTGGCGCAATTAATTTTAATTTAACTTTATTAAATTGTGGCGCAATAGGAATTACATTTTTTATTTGACTAAAATTATTTTCAACTATATAGTTTGTAGGGTTTATTAAAGATAAGCTATCAATTGATTTATTAAAATGTAATTGCAAGCTATCAAGCGATAACACCTCTACTCTATCTAATTCTGGATTTGATTTATCTATATTAATTGCTTTTACAGAATTAATTTTACCTGGTGTGCCACCTTGTACATTAGTAGAAGCTTTCCAGTTTGTAATACCTCCACAAAAATTATTGTCATCAATTTGTTCTATACTCCAGCCTCCATCATTTTTTAATGAGTTATTATACCAATCTAAATTATAGGTAATGGTGTGTATCAATATTCCATTGCTATCTCTTAAGCTAAGTGTAGTACCTGAATTTACTAATGTTGGCAAATCAGTAACATCATAAGCTTTAATGTTTTTAGATGCAAATAAGAAACTGTTAGGAGCGCTTGTTAAAACTATTAAGCTATCTGCTGGTAGTATAATAGCAGGTAAAGATTTAATGGTAGAGGTAGAAGTTAAAAGCCAGTTTTTTAAATTTATGGCATATTTACTTCTATTTTTTAATTCAATATATTCGGCATTAGGTAAGAATACTTGAGGATCAGGGTCAGGCATAATTTCATTAAACACAATATCATATATTTTTGGTTTATAATACATTAAATTAAAAGTTTGAGTTATCATTACATTACTGTTCAAATCTTTTATATTACTTACTATTAAAGTATATGCAGTTTCAGATTGAAATGGTGAATTAAATTTTATTTTTATTTTTTTTAAATCTATCCCATCTCTCAAAGCTTGAGTAATGGTAGTATTAGGATTCATCGAATAATTGGTAGGGTTTTGAGAACTATTTAAATCAATTTTTTCGTTAAACACAACTTCTATTTCTGAGCTATTAGTAATTATAGATGACACAATAAATGGCGGTTGAGTATCAATAATAATAGGGCCAACATACACATCGTCTATAATATGTTTTTGCATAAATGAAGCTGTAGATTGTTGAATTACAAAACCAAAACTAGTTGTTGTTGTATATGTATTATCAATAGCAACTCCTTCGCTAACATAGTTATTTCCTGTTCCTGTTAAGTCTCTTTCTAATTTCCAATTATCACTTACATCTCTTGTTACTTTTATTTTTAAGGTAGAGTTTGATATGTTTAATAAGCCATCTAAGCCATCAATTATTTTTACGCTAGTAGCGCCTGTTTTTTTATATAAGCAAATATCATCTTGAGTACTGCCTACCATTACATAATAGCCATTTAAGTTAGATAATAAATTATTTTGATTGCTTATTAAAAACACATTGATATAGTTAGCACTTGATGTGTTAAATTGTAAATTAACATAAAACTCCCATTGGCAATTAAGAGCTAATGTGTTATTTGTAGAAATATAAAATGATGTATTGGAAATTGTCTTTGCAGATTTTAATTGTTCGGAAACGACTGTAAAATCAGCTATTGTAGCGGCATTCCAAATAGGGTTTAAATTAAAATTTCCATCCGAAAAATTATCTTGAATTTGTGCCGAAAAATAACTTGAAATAAACAAACCAAGTAAACAAACAAACCATTTAGTTTTACTCATTAAACTAGTAAATTGAAATGATTTTATATTGTTTTTACTCACAAATTTTCTTTTATTGTTTGCTGTATATGTTCAAATTCTTCTTTAGTAAATGTCAGTTTTAATTTATTAAAATTTATATCATTTAAATGATTAATTGGTATTAAATGAATATGTGCATGGGGTACTTCAAAACCTACAACGCTTAAGCCTACTCTGTTACAAGGGAAAGATTTTTGAATAGCCAATGCAACAGTTTTTGCCATGCACATCATTTCAATATATATGTTATGGGGCAGGTCAAATAAATTATTTACTTCTTGTTTTGCAATGATTAAGATATGTCCTTTTTGAATTGGAAAGGCATCTAAAATCGCTACACAGAAGTCATTTTCTACGATAATATAACTTGGAATTTGTTTTTGAATAATTTTTGTAAATATAGACGCCATTTAAATTGAAATGTCCATTATTTGAAATGGAATAACACCTGCAGGTACATTAATTTCAACCTTATCCCCTACTTTTTTTCCAAGTAAACCTTTGCCTATTGGTGAGTCTATTGATATTTTTCCAACTTTAAAATCAGCTTCATTTTCTGCTACTAAGGTATATTGTAAATCTGCTTTAGTATTAAGATTTTTTACTTTTACTGTAGTTAGTATGCTTACTTTTGATGTGTCTAACTTTGCAGAATCAACAATTCGGGCATTAATAATAACTTCTTCTAGTTTTGCAATTTTATGCTCTAATAATCCTTGCGCTTCTTTAGCAGCATCATATTCTGCATTTTCAGATAAATCGCCCTTATCTCTTGCTTCTGCAATTTGTTTTATAACGCTTTTTCGTTCAACCGTTTTAAGCTGCTGTAATTCGTTTTTTAGCTTTGCTAAACCTTCGGGGGTATAATAGGCTATAGATGACATAATCAAAAAATATTTATAAAAATAAAGTAAAAGTACCTTTTACTAAAATAATACTCTTATTCCTACCGATTGAATATTGAAAAAGGTATTTGTAACTCTAATAGAGTAATCAACACCTAATGTCATTTTTTCTTTTATTACCGGGTACTCAAAGGATAACCCTGCAGAAGGTCCAGAAAATATGGTTGTTGAAGCTTCTTTATTTAAAATGTTGCTTTCATAAGCATATCCAGCTCTTAACATTAATATATTATTATAGTTGTATTCTGCTCCTATCGAAAATTGATCATTTATAAAATAGTTTGAAGTAAAACCTCCAAAATAGGTTATTTTTTGAGATTTTAATGTTAATGAATCGTAGGAAATGTACTGGTCATAGGCTAATGAAATATTTAAACTAGCTGGTAAATTATTTTCAGACGATTTTTGATTTTGTGACATTTGGTATGATTTACCATAAGCATTATTTAAAACGGTTGCTTGCGTAGTTAAACCATCGCCTGAATAACTTATTGGTGGACCAATGTTTTTTAACGCTACCCCTAAATGGTATTGATTCTTATCTCCTGTTTGGTATTGTACCCCAGCATCTAATGATACGCCTGTAGCTTGTACATTATCAATACCTTCATTTATAATTCTAATGGTAGTACCTGCGTATATATAATCAGAAAAGGCTTTAGCATACGAAAAAGCAATATTCGAAAATCGTGGCGTAAAATAACCAATACCGCCTTCGGTGTTTTCAGCTGTTGTACGAATAATTTGACCCGCTGTAATATTGGAAAATGACAAACCTATAGCGCCAGTTTCTCCTACTTTATTGCAAAATCCAAAGTTTAATAAATTTAAACCCGAACCTATTAACCAAAATGAATTATTAAATGTGGCATTCATCCCTGTAATTTTGGCCATACCAGCTACATTTGAAAATTGCGCTTCCATACCCACTGCATTGGCGCCATTAATTCCAGCCATCCCAGCAGATTTGGCATATGGGTTTAGTAATAACTGAAAACCACCTCCTTGACCTATTCTATCTGTATTTCCTGCAAAGGATTTTAAAATTATAACTGTGCCTATTCCTATTGTAAGCAATTTGATATTTACCTTTTTCATACGCTTATTGTTAATTTCTTATTTAATACTTATTTATATGCTTATGTTATTAAAAACTCTCTAAATCTAATGGACGCATGACGCCAAACCATTTTACTACCTTTTCTTTTCCTGTAGAGGCTTCGATTATATGTATCAAATATAAACCACTTGCCACTGATATACCATTTTGATTTTTTACGTCCCAATCTAAATAGGACTGTCTGTTTGAAAACTTAAAATCAGAATAAGTGGTATACAAATCCTCCTGTCCTGTTACATCTCTGTTTAACGTTCTAATTAAAACGCCATCAATAGAAAAAATTTTGACAGTACATTTATTAGGTAAATTGGTAATGCGTACCCTTGTATCTACTCTATTTTGTTCATACTCAGAGTATGCATAATAAGGGTTTGGCACAATATTGATATTATCTAATGCTGAGGTAAGTTTAGATGAATTATTATTAATTGTAAATATATCATTGGTATTAAACGTATAATACGGCATGTTATTATTTACAGAATTGGTTATAGAATCGGCACTAATATTAGTTAAAACACTTCCTATTGTACTATTAGTTGTATTATCTGTAGCTATTAATGGGCACGTAGCAGCTGGGTCTTTTCTTCTTAAAGATGCAGCATAACTTAATCCAAAATTACGCGTTCTATACGGTTTTTTAACTCTTAGTCTCACCTTTACATCGCATGGCATATCGGCAGGGTTTTTAAAGTTATAATAGCTTGTAGAAGTTACAGGTAATGTTACCCATGCTGCTTCTGACCAAAAGTTATTTAATACCTTATTATTATTTTGCTGATATCCGTATTTGTAACAAGCAACTACTTCCTTAAAGTTTTTCTCGGTATAGTTTGGTACACCAATTGGTTTATCTGAAAGTTCCAATATATTGCTATTATATATTGATTTACTTCTGCTTGTTCCAAATACATAAATGTAATGTCTGCCTCCAAAATTAGCATAAGTTGTTAAATTAGATTGAAGAAAATTACTCGTAGGATTCCACATCATATCAGCTCCATTATTTGTATCGCGTTGGTAAGAATCTTCACCAAACCCTATTTGTAAGCGTTCTCCTGTTTCAATGTTAATAGCATAACCTGGAAACCATCCTAACCCATATCTATTGGTGTCAATTAGAGCTTCTTGCATATTAACATTCGCTGAGCCTATTGGATTACCTTGTTTATCAACAGATAAGCTTCTGCGTGGTTCTAATTTTCTTGCGCCACTAGAACTTAACTTTACATCATCAGCTTCTTCAAATACAATGGCTCGCGTCCATTTCGATTTATCTTTAGTGATAATTAAATCAATGCTTGGTAATGCTCTTAAATCATAAGCCACAACGTCATGATTTACATCAATATTCCCATTAACTTGCAAACCTGTAAAGGCAGGTGCAGCCAATGAATTTACTTGTTTTTCAATGTCCGTAATTGGTTTACCTGCTGAGGTTAAAAAATATGGGGCCCACGTGCCACCTAATATATTTTCGCAAATGCCAGTAGGGTCATAAAAAAAGTTTGAGGTACCTACAGTTCTGTAGTAATCGTCAGAATTGGCAATATTGTCTTTATCTTTAAAGCTACCTGAACGAATCCAATTAATTGGCGATGGAAAATCGCCGTCTGAAATGCCTGTTAACCAATTTTTTCCTTTTTCAGAAAATTCAATGCTAGCATCTAATATGTCGCCATCTCTAACAAATCTATCTTGAACTGTAGGGTTGGCTACTGCCAATGTAGAAGTTGTAATTCCTGCAATATCATTTACTTGAGCTATTGTAACAGATAATCCTAATTCTGGGAAATAAGATTCTCTACCAATTTTTATGGATGCGCAAGGCACATATTCTTTTCCTGTTGTTAAATTTTTTAACACCCATGTTACGCTATCTGCTATTAAAGCGCCAAAACGAGTAGATGTTAAAGGTATTTTGCTTGATAATGAATATGAACAAGCTAAAGATGCTGCAGTTGTTGTTTGTTTTTTTATAAAATATACAGCAAAGTCTGCTTTTGGTACACTAAGCGGATCTACAACTGTTACTTTAATAGGTCCTTTAGCATTTTGATAGGTAATTTTATCCATTCTACCTTCCGGCGAAGCCATAATGGCATCTACAGTTTCTGGGGTTAAATCTAAAATATTACCGCCGTTTCCTTGCCCTTCTATCCGTGTAATTTTAGGTCCAAAACCATACGCCGCTTGTGTTACAATTCCATTTTTTTCTATGGATGGGTCGTGCGGTATGCCGTAAGCTTTAGTTATTTTACGTCCTTGTAAAAATGGTAGTTTTTGACCTAACTTGCTTGGACAGTTTGTGCATGCAACCTCTTGATCTTGCTTATAAGTACCATAATTATTATAAGCATAAGCCACCACCATAAAATAATATGGCTTATGATTTACTACTTTTTGGGCAGAAGTTGATGAAAATAAATCTTTAGTAAATCTAAAACTAGAGCTTAAATCATTGTCTTTTCCTTGAACTTTAACTATACCGTTATTAGAATTGGTTGATGGATCATACACATAGTTGATGATAGTTGTAATATCGTTTTTAATATCACAACTAAAAGCCAATTTAGCTTTATCTGGGTTTGTTATTTCTTCAACTGTTACAGCTTCATTTTTTAATTGATACACTAAAAATCCTTCAAACTTGTAAGTTGCATCTACATTTTTAAACGCTACAAAAGTATTTGTTGAGCTACCGTATATGGTTGTAGAGTCTATTACAATGGTTGGATCTTTTTCAAAGTAACTATATAAATAGTTATTAGAAGCTGGTGTAGTTGTAAAGTATAAAATCAATTCATTGTTTAATTCTTGCATGGTTATTTCAGGCGCATCTGGCCCAGCTACTACTTTAAAACAGTTGTCAAATAAGGCTTGTGCTTTATCATCGGCAATTTTTAAAAGATCTATTGAAGCTAATTGATCGGTTGAGTTTGATCTAGCCCAAGGTAACCCAATGGTTACATTGGTTACATTACCTGGAGTTAAAGTAAACGGACCTGATGATTGGATAAAACGTCTATCATCTGGGGTGTTTTTTGCTGTAAATTCTGTCCAATTATCTCCACAAGGATTAATGCCGCATTTAGATCCAATCATTGAGTTGCCTGGATACACAAAATTGGTGTTTACGGAACCCCCACGACCATTAGCTCCGCAAGTAAAAGGTGTGCCGTCCTTCCATTTACCTGTCATGTAGTTATAAACTTGTGTTCCATTATCAGGGTCGGTAGTGTTTGGATCAGCTCCTGCGCCAGAGTTATTAAAATAAGTAAAGCGAGTCATACCCATTTGTTCTCCTGGTTCATCTACAGTTCCGTTACAGTTATCATCTATGCCGTTAGTAGTATTGACTGGACCTTGAAAAAAGTCGCAACCTAAAGCTGGAATAATTGAGCCATAACCATTTACACCACCTGTAGTTTCATCATTATTATCCGCATTATATATATATGCTAATCCTCTTTTAACGTCGCAGCCAATATAGTCGTCTTTATAGTTACCTAAATCGGCATCTGTCCATACGGCCATATAAGTTTCTTTTAATTCAAATGATGATTTATTTATAATTTGATAGTTATAAAAAGTCATATTATTTATTTCATCTGCTGTTTTAAAAGCAAATGCTTGAGCTCTAACTTCTAAGCCTATTGATGGCCCCTTTGAATGTCCATGGGCATTACCTCCGCCTATATCATTGTATACCCAAAATAATGTTTCATCACCAAATAAACGTGATTTACAAGTTCCACTGGGTGTATAACCTGCATCTTCAGGTTTTATAGCATAATAAGGGTAATCTTTTCCTACTGCAGGGTCATAAATACCGTTATTATTTACATCCACATAAGGTGCTATCATATTATCTTGTTGTAATGCCAAATCTCCATTAGCTGGCCAATTAGCAATGTTTGGTGTAACGGGTCCTCCAGCTAATACAAAAGCATCTACTTCTGCTCTAGTAATTTTAAATATTTTATCCCATTTTAAACAAGTTTCTTGTGTTATTGAAGCGTTTTGACTTAATGGACCAGTCCAAAAGTCTACACCGGCTTGTTGCCTATACGTTTGTGATGCAACCTTTAATTGCCCACCGGCATCTTTACCACCAAACCATACAAATCCAGCAAAATTTGACGAAATACCTTGAGACCTTTCGGTTGTTTTGGGTACATAGTAAAATGCATTACTTGTTCCTAAAGCATCCCACCACATATCGCCTCCAGATAATATTAATGTTCGCACATTATTTATTGATAGTTCGGCAGATTGCTGCGGAACATTACAACCTGCAGCTACTTTTTGTGCTGCGCTGTTTAACTTAAAGTTTTTGCCATTTGTTGGTCGTGCAAATATGTTATTTAACAAACATATTATTAATAAAATTGAAATGGTATTTTTCATTGTTAGTTTATATTTTGAGTTTAATTATATAAAATGTATAAATATTAAAAGTCTAATTGAATTCCTATTCTAAATACACGTGGGCGGGTGTAGTTAGTTGGCTTATTAATAAAAATTGAATATTGATCGGAAAAGGATTGGCCAGCTATATTAGTGGCAATATCAGTTTGCCCCCTTGGTGATACTAAATAACCATCATCATCTGGGTTACCGGTATAAGAATATACCTCCATTAAATTAATATTATTAAGCGCGTTTAATATTTGGAAGTAGATGTTTAAGTTAGCTAATTTTAAGTTGCCATTTTCTTCTTTTCCAAATTTTAATTCAAAAGTTTTGTCAATTCTTATATCAGTTCTAAATGTCCATGGCATATTTGAACCGTTCATAGTACCTATGATACTAGTTCTTTCCGTTCCTGCAATACTTGTAGCATATTGATGGCGGGTATATGGTGTACCGGAGGCTAAATTAAATAATATGTTAAAGCCTACGTTTTCAAGTGCTTTAATAGATTTTTGTGTATCTCCACCCTTTTTAGTGTAAACAGGGCCTATATAATTTTCACCTTTTCCAAATCTATAATCTATAATTCCTACAAAACGATGGCGTTGGTCATAATCTAAAGGTAAAGTAATTCTTAAGTTTGGCTGGCCCGTTTGAGATAAATTTCGATTTGAAGTAGCACTTGAGCCTGAACCTTCTGCAAACATTAATGAATAGCTAGCATTTAATGTTACACCCTGTGTACGTTTTAATTCAAACTCAACAGTCATGCCTTTGGTAGTTCCAAAATCTCTATTTACAAAGGTATAGTATGTTTTTGGGTAAGCTTGGTTAAATGACATAGTAGTTTGTTGGTCTCTCATCTCTCTATATAGAGCAGATAATTTAATTACCGCATTTTTTTTAGCGTTTAATATTTGATTATACCCTATTTCGTAATCAATAGTTTGTGATGGTTTTAAATTTGAGTTATTAATAAAAGAACCTGCAGATGTATTGGCTATGTTGTAAAACTGCATAGGATCAAAATTCATAGTTGAAGGGTTTAGTGTTGGGCGTTGCACTACAATATCATAATGCGAAAAAAAGTTAGCTTCATCTGAAATAGGGAATGAAAAAGCTATACGAGGGCAACCAATTATTTGCGTTACATAATCTTTAAAGGCTGTGGCATTAAGTGGGTTTTTTTCTGCTTCGGGAAGGGAGGTTTTAAGCCAAGGCGTTACCTTTCCGTTTAGAGCTATAGATGTAGGGTCAGAGACTTCTTTACCTTGGGCATTATACCATACTGTATTCATATTATCTGGGTTAGTATATCTGTAACCAGTAACAACAGGGCTAGACGAACTAGGGTCGTCTACATATACTACATAATCAGTACCAATATTTGAAGGTCTGTTACCAACTTTTTCACCTGCTTTATAGGTATCTTGGAAAGAATAAGGGTCTTTTAATACTTTTTGGTTCGCATCAAAATATTCTATACGATAACCAATATTAAATTTAAAATTTTTAAATTCATACTTATCTTGAATGTAGCCCGCTAAATATATTGGATTGTATGGTCCAATTTTAAAAGTATTATTACCCCTACTGTCTTTTTCGTTTAAAAAGGTAGATATAGATGTTTTTTCAAAGTTAGAATTACCTAAATAATCGTAACCAAAGTAGGTTACTAAAGGCCCCCCTGTTTGGATAATTAAATCAGATGCGCTAAACATATCTAATGATAATCTATCTGGACTTATAGCATCAACATTGATGTATGATTGGTTGGTTTCTGATAAGCCTAATAATTTACGAACCGATTTATCAATTTGACTTTGAGCATCTTTATTATAAATATATCTTCTAAAATAAAACGATTCTGTTGCGTTACTTAAGCTGGCTACATAAATTTTATTAGTATCTAAAGTTGTTAAATGTGAGTTGGTTAATAAACGCATCCGTTCCCATAAAGCAATAGGATTTAAAGCATATTCGTTATACCATCTTTGGTCAAATTCTAAACCCACAGTAATAGCATGTTTTTTAATATCGGCCGAAAACTCTGCTTGAAAACGCATTTGTTGGGTTTTATTTAATTGATATAAATTTTGAAAACGACCTGCTGGAAAATACAATGAACTAATTTGTGCTGGCCTATCACCATTTACGTACCCAAAATTACCTCTCACCTCATCTAAAGTGGCCATATTACCTCCATAATAATTAAATATTTGATTGGTAGCATTAGTCAAATCTCTATTAAAATCGCTTTTTTCAAAGGTTACGCTACTTAATCTACGTCCAATGTATACATATTCTCTCCCTGTAGCGCCATTTTTGGCTTGGTATCTACTAACTCCTGTATCTGCTACAATGTTAAATTTACCTATATACCCATAATTAAAAAAATTATCTTTATGAGTAGCATTTTGCCTTCTATCAATAGCATAATCATAACTTCCTTGAAAAGTAAAATACGCATTGGTAATTAAGGCTTGAGATTTTTCTTTATCGGCTTCTTTTACTTCTGCAAATTTTTGAGATAAACGTCCGTAGGCTCTGTAATTAAAAATATCTCTTTCGGGATTGTTTTTTGAATTAAACATATTATACTCATATATATAGTCGTTACGAGTTATATAACCAACTTGCCCACCTAATTGTAAGTTTACATTTTTTGATAATTTAAAATCAAATTTGGTAGTAATGGCAACGTTTTGAGAAGCTACATTTGGCCTTGTGGCAACTTGATTCATGTCATTTTTTGTAATAAACTCGGCTGCCCTTCTAAAACCTGTACCAGATGGTGAAAGTATTAATGGTGCGTTTTCTATGTCTTTTAATTTATTAGCTTTAAGCTGCCAAATAGGTATATTAGATGGCGCAGGGTCTTTTTCATAGGTGTATTGTCCAGATACAAAATAACCAATAACAGGTTCTTTTTTACCACTAGTGTCTACTCTAGTTTTTAAAGGCCCACCTGCTGCAAATCCTAATGAATTGTAACCAAACTGATCTGTTAATTGAGAGGATATTAATTCTATTCCTCCAAAATGACGCGGCTGAGCCCCCCTAGTTATAATTGAAATTACCCCCGATGTAGCATCGCCGTACTGGGCTGGTAACCCTCCTATTAAAGCTGTAACTTGTTCAATACCTTGCTGAGGAACACCAGCACTTCCTATTACCTTCACGCCATCTACATAATATACAGTATTATCTGATCTTCCACCATTTACGTTAATATCTCCACCGGTGTCTTTTTGAAATACCCCAGCATTTGTAGCTACTACCGCTCCAATATCTTTATTAGCTAGCGCTTCAAATTCTTTACGGGTTACCGTGCCCCCTTTTACCATATCTGCATTAACTAAAGGTTCGTCATAAGCTTCAATTTCTACCACTTCACTTGTAATACCTCCATCACTTGAGAGTTCCATTACAATGTCTCTTGTATTAGAACCTGTAACGTTAATTTCTGTTTTTTCCATTGGTTTATAGCCTATATATACTGCCTTTACGCTATATACTCCTGGTTGAAGTGGTTTAATAACCGCATACCCATCAGCATCAGTAGTTGCATTACCTGATTGTACACCATTTTGCAATGCCACTACTCCAGCAAATGAAATGGGGTCTCCAGTTGTTTTGTCTTTTAATAATACTCTAATAGATCCGCCATTACCTTGGGCATTGGCAATTTGCGTGGTTAAGCAAAAAATAAAAAATAAAAAATAAAATTTCTTTAACATAATTTTTTTCATTGTAAGTTGAATTTTTTAATTACAGTTTCGTAAATATATATAAACAAATTACAAAAAAGGTTAATTCAAAAAAACTTTTTTTATTTGTTTCAAATAAATATGTCAATCACAAATTGACAAAAAATTGCCATAATATTATTATTTACTTACTAAAATCTTTATCAATTTTTCAATGTTTGCTCTATTTTGGTTATTTTAAATCCTATTTATGCTGGATTATAATTTAAATTTTACACAACATATATTTACTTTTATATAAATGTTTAAATTAGTGGCTTAGTATACTAAGAAGTATTTTAAAATATCAGAGATTAATTAAATTGAATTTTTAATAACAAATGGCGCAGCAACTACTTTTAAAAAATGTAAATATCAACAACATTCACCTGCTTAGTACTTACAAAGAAAACGGAGGCTATCAAGCTTTAGAAAAAGCTTTAAAAACAATGACGCCAGAAGCAGTTGTTGAGGAGGTAAAAATATCTGGACTAAGGGGTAGAGGGGGTGCTGGATTTCCTACTGGTTTAAAGTGGAGCTTTTTAGCAGAGCCTGAAAACACACCTCGATATTTAGTTTGTAACGCTGATGAATCGGAACCAGGCACTTTTAAGGACCGTTATTTAATGGAGCATTTGCCTCATTTATTAATTGAAGGCATGATATTGTCATCATTTGCTTTAGGTGCCAATACCTCATACATATATATAAGAGGTGAATACTTTTATGTAGCTCGCATATTACAAACTGCCATTAAAGAGGCTTACGAAGCAGGTATATTAGGCGATAAAGTTATGGGTACTGATTTTTCACACCACTGCCATGTGCATGTAGGTGCTGGAGCTTATATTTGTGGAGAAGAAACCGCCCTTCTCGAATCTTTAGAGGGAAAAAGGGGTAATCCTCGTATTAAACCCCCATTCCCTGCAGTAGCAGGTTTATGGGGTTGCCCAACGGTAGTTAATAATGTAGAAACAATTGCAGCTTCTGTACCAATAATAAATATGGGTGGTGAAACTTATTCTAAAATTGGAATTGGTAAATCAACAGGTACTAAACTCATTTCGGCATCTGGGCATATTAATAATCCTGGTGTTTACGAAATAGAATTAGGCTTACCTGTTGAAGAATTTATTTACGGAAAAGAATATTGTAATGGCATTGCTAATGGTAAAAAATTGAAAGCTGTAATTGCTGGTGGCTCATCAGTACCTGTATTGCCAGCTAATTTAATATTAAAAACACAAGCTGGTACGCCAAGGTTAATGTCATACGAAAGTTTATCAGAAGGTGGTTTTTTAACGGGCACTATGCTTGGGTCGGGTGGATTTATTGTAATGGATGAAGATACCTGCATGGTAACTAATTTAATGACTTTATCACGCTTTTACCATCACGAAAGTTGTGGGCAATGTTCTCCTTGCCGCGAAGGCACTGGGTGGATGTACAGACTATTAAAAAAAATAATATCTGGCACAGCCAAAGAAAGTGATGTGGAATTGCTTTGGAATATTCAAAAAAATATAGATGGCAAAACAATTTGCCCATTAGGTGAAGCTGCAGCGTGGCCTGTAGCTTCTGCTATTAGACACTTTAAGTATGAATTTATAGAAATAATTAAAAATAAAAGCTATTTACATGAAAGTGTGTATTTATAACCACACTCTCATATAATAGCCTGTTGATTATCAACTTATGCAACAGTCAAAGTTTATTACAATAAGTTGTATTCTTTTTGCATTATTGTGTTTTCTTTTTATTACAGATTTATGTGTAGGTAGCGTCAATATTTTTAACAATGATTTAAGTGCCAAATTTACTTCACAAATTTTATTTAATATTAGATTACCAAAAGCATTAACAGCATTAACAGCAGGGGCTGGGTTAGCATTAAGTGGTTTATTAATGCAAACACTTTTTCAAAACCCATTAGCGGGTCCGTATGCTTTAGGTATTACTGCGGGGTCAAGCTTATTTGTGGCCATTGCCACTATGCTTATATCGTCAATTCAAATACTAGATTTTTATTTTTTTGGCAAATCTTTCATTACGCTTTTCTCTTGTGTAGGAGCTGCAGTAGTACTTTTAATGATGTTATTTTTATCTAATAAAAATCAAAGTAATGTTACTATTTTATTAGTTGGGTTTATGTTATCACAAGTATTTGGTGGTATTCAAACGGTAATAGAATTTTTAAGTTCGGCAGATAATTTAAAAACATTTGTTTTATGGAGCATGGGTAGCCTTGATAATACAAGCCTTAATGAAGTAAGCATTTTAAGTGTCATTTTAATAAGTCAAATTATTTGGGCTATGCGTTTAGTGAAACCGTTAAATGCTATATTATTAAATAACGATTATGCTCAAAATTTAGGCGTTAATTTATTGATGTTACGGTTACAAATTATTTTAATAACCTCTGTATTGGTTGGTTTTATTACAGCATTTTGTGGTAGCATTGCTTTTATTGGTTTATCAGTACCTATAGTTTCAAAATTAATTTTTAAAACCACGCATCATTTTTATCAAATTATTTTTACCCTGTTGTTAGGTGCTATTACCCTACTGTTTGCAGATGTAATTTGTCAATTATTTAGTAACCAAATGTCATTTCCTATTAATGCCATTACAACTGTAATAGGCGCACCTGTAATTATTTATCTATTATTCAAATCCAAATTAACGCTTCATTGATGCTCCAGGCCAGTAACTTAAACATAGGATATAACCAACAGGTAATTTATGAAAACATTAATTTTAGTTTTTCAAGCTCCAATTTAGTTGGTTTAATTGGCAAAAATGGGATAGGTAAATCTACCTTGTTACAAACTATTTGTGGTAATATTAAACCTATAAAAGGTCAAGTTTTAATTAATAACCAAAATTTAAGTTTGTTTAGTGTTAAACAAAAAGCTCAATTAATATCAATTGTAAATACCAAGCCAATTTTTGGATTTAACCTAACGGCTTATGATTTAGTGGCTGCAGGAAGAACGCCTTATTTAAATACATTTGCCCATTTAGATGCAAATGATAAAAAAATAATTCAACACAGTTTTGAAAGTTTACAAATAGATTCAATTCAAAACAATTATTTTAACAAACTAAGCGACGGACAAAAACAAAAAGTACTTATAGCTAAAGCCTTAGCTCAAAATACCCCCATTATATTATTAGATGAGCCAACCGCTTTTTTAGATTATGAATCTAAACATCTTTTATTTCAATTGCTTCAAAATATTATGTCAAAACAAAACAAACTCATTTTAATTTCATCGCATGATTTAGACATTATGAAACGATACGTTGTAGATTATATTGAATTAAAATAAAAGTTTACTTGATTTAAAATTTATCAAATATAAAAAATACTGTTTAAATCATTAGTGCAAACAAAGCTGTTTTATTTTTGTTATCATGCTTAATATACCATTAGCACGGGTAGGAGATAAATGTTCTATTAATCCTATAGTATTCAAAAATTCTAATTTGGCATTTATAATGTCCTCTTTTGTTTGTTGGTTGAGCACTTCTATAATTAATGATATAAGACCTTTTGTAATGATGGCATCGCTATCTGCATAAAATTGCATTTTTCCCTCCACACATTCAGCATTTATCCACACATTGCTTTGACACCCTTTTACTAAATATTGTTCTGTTTTATACTTTGCGTGTATGAGTGGAAGGGCTTTTCCAATATCAATAATATACTCATACTTGGCTTCCCAATTATTTTCAAATAATAAAAAGTCATTTATAATTTGCTGTTCTTTTTCTACAATAGTCACTCGTAATTTAATTATTAAGTTTTTTGTTTTTTCTTTTTAGCTGCCGGAAACAATACATTATTTAATATCAATCTGTATCCTGGAGAATTTTTATGCAAGTTTAAATCTGTTGGCGGATCTTCTACTTTATGCTGATAATCTTCCGGATCATGCCCACCATAATACGTCCAGGTGCCATTGCCTAAGTCGCCATGAATATACCTAGCTTCGTTATAGGCTTTAAATTCGCCCATTACAAGCACATTTGATTTTAAAAACTTTTTATGGTAGGCTGTGGTTTGACCATAAAACCCTTTAATTAATTTTTCATGATTTTGACACAACATCGTTGGTACTGGATCCCACTTTGCTGAAAAATCAAATAATTTAAACCGATCGGTTTGTTTTGAAATATTATGAGTTGCTCTGCTTTCTGTAACATCAATCTCTGAAAATTCATATTGGTAAGGGTTATAAACTAATTTATAATCTGTAAATGCCAAGCCTTTTTTATAATCTATTTTAGTATTGGCTTGCTGGTTCATAGCATCATGGTCAAAAATAGTTTCGCATATATCTACCCCTTCGCTTGCTAATGCTATATCAAAACTATCTGTTGCGCTGCACATGGCAAATAAAAACCCACCATTTGATATAAATTGACAAAATCTTTTTGCTACTGCTAATTTTAAATGTGATACTTTTATAAAGCCCATTTTTGTTGCCATTGCCTCTTGTTCCTTTACCTCGTTTATATACCAAACCGCTTGATTATATGAAGCATAAAATTTACCATACTGACCTGTAAAATCTTCATGGTGTAAATGCAGCCAATCATAATCTTTTAATTTATCAAGTAAGATATCCTCATCATATACTACGTCATATGGAATTTCGGCATAATTTAAAACTAAGGTAACAGCATCGTCCCAAGGCTGTTTTGTTTTTGGCGAATACACCGCAATTTTTGGAACTTTTTCTAATTTAATAACATCTTGATTTACTTCATTATTTGATATTTCAAATAGTATTGATTCTTTTTTTGAATCAGAAATTATTTCTAAAGATACATCTCGAATTAAACATTCTTGATGTAACATTTTAGAGTACGGAATACAAAAACTACCCGCCTTATAATTAAGTAACCATAACACTTCTACATCTTTTTGAAGCGCATAATACGCCAAACCATACGCTTTTAAATGATTCTTCTGTTGCTCATCCATTAAAATAAAAATATAATTACATTTAACCTCAACACAAATAAAAGTGATGATAATGAAAAATAATACTTTCATATTACAAAAGAAGTTAGGTAGTTTTAGGTTTTCTTTTTTTATAAAACTTATACCCATAATAAATGATCACAATTAAAAGGACGTATAACTTCAACGAAATTAATTTTTCATTACTTACATAACATAAAAATCGACTCCATCTAAATTTTCCTTCCTCTTCATTTTTAAATAAAGAACTTATAATTGATTTACCGCTAATTAAATTTTTATTGGCATCTTTTTTACTAAACCAAACAAACACAGGTTTACCAATTATATGATCAAATGGTACCACTCCCCAACTTCTACTATCCGCCGAATTGTGCCTATTATCACCCATCATCCAATAATAATCTTGTTTAAAGGTATATGATGTAATCAGTTTTCCGTCGTATAACACTTGATTATTATTTTTTGTAATTTGATGCAAACCATCATCATAGGTACTTAATATTTTTGCGTATAAACAAATATTAGTTGTATCTAACTTAATTGTTAATCCTTTTTGTGGAATTAAGAATGGACCAAACTGATCATTGTTCCAAGCATAGTTGCTATTATGTGGAAATATAGCCATATCTCTGTCCCCTACAGTTCTTACTTCTTTAATTACAGAATATACATCCGGCAACTGTTTTATTTTATTTGCTACTTCAATAGTCATATTTAAATTATACAACACCGTATCATTTTTAGTAAACGTATTTTTAAATTTTGGCAAGTATGTGTCATCATAATGCCCACTCATTTGGCCAATTGGAGCATAAGATAAAATACTATCAGAATTATTATACGTTATTAAATTAACTTTATAAGCTTCATCATAATATATGTCATACTTGTCAAGTAATTGAATGGTTACAAAATCTGATTTTGCTTTAATAAAGTAATGATGTTGCGCTTTTATAGGCATTTCAGTTATATTATTATTAATGTATATTTCTCCATTTTTAATTTCTAAAATATCACCTGCAGAAGCAACGCAACGTTTTACATAAAATTCTCTTTTATCAATTGGACGTGCAACAATTTTGCCAACCCGTTGTTGCCCGTTACCAAAAGGTGGTGTATAATTTGGGTTATTAATATTTTGATACCCTATATATCTTGCCAATTGATAATAACTCATGTTTTGAAAGCCTGTAGCTATAGTATCTCCATCAGGGTAATTAAATACTATATAATCTCCTTTTTTTGGAGAAGTATATCCTGGTAATCGCATCAACGGAATTTTTATCCACTCTAAGTAGGATTTAGTGTCTTCTGTCCATGGCAAGGTATGATGTGCAAATGGGAATGCAATAGGGGTTTGAGGTATTTTTGCACCAAAGCAAGTTTTGTTTACAAATAAAAAATCACCAACCATTAACGATTTCTCTAATGAAGAAGTAGGAATTGTAAAAGCCTCTAAAAAAAAACCTCTAATGATAGATGCAACTACCACAGCATATAGCAGAGGGTCTATCCAGTTTTTAATAAATTTAGACTCTTTTTTTATTTCAGATTTTCCTATAAATTGAAGGTTTTTTGAAAATCCAATGTTTACAAATTGTACATATGGCAAAATACTTGAAATTACTACATGCGATAAACCGTTTAAACGAAATGCTCTAGATAAATGATAAGCATATACCCCATACATGATGATATTTACACCAGGTATAATCATTATAAAAGCCCAGTATTTAGGCAATTGAAGTAATTTACTTAATAGCCAAAAATTATATATTGGTATATAAGCTTGCCATTTATTAAGGTTTGTTTTTTCAAAAACTTTAGATAAACCAACAAATGAGACTAAAATTAGTATCATGTAAATGTAATTTCCCATATATTTTATTTAATTAAATCAGTCATTGTATAAATTCCTTTTTTTTTTACTAAAAACTCGGCAGCTAGCACAGCTCCAAGCGCAAAGCCTTTTCGTGATTTTGCTTGGTGTATAATTTGAATCTCGTCTTCATCAGATTGGTAAATCACTTGATGATAGCCAATTTCATTACCATTGCGTTTACTTTTAATTAATAAATCTGAAGTATTTAATTCATCTTGTGTCCATTGTTGATAGGAGACATGTTTTTTTATTATTTCATTAGCCGTACTAATTGCGGTACCAGATGGCGCATCTAATTTTTGCGTATGATGTGTTTCGTTAATTTGAATATGGTAGTTAGGATAAGCATTAATTATTTCAGCAACCCTATTGTTTATTTTTAAAAATAAATTAACGCCAATACTAAAATTTGATGCGTAAAATAGCGATCCATTATATTTATTACATTGTTCTGTAATTTGGTTTAATTCATGGTGCCAACCGGTAGTGCCTACTACAATTGGTATATTATTTTGAAAGCAAAATAACATATTACTGTTTACAGCATGTGGGGTGCTAAAATCTATAGCAACATCAATTTTTTCGATTAAAAATTGTTGTTTTAAAATATTGATGTCTTTTTGAATTATTAGTTTAATATGATGTTGCTTTAATTTAGAAATTAATTCAACCTCTTTGCCCATTTTGCCATACCCAATTAATGCAATATTCATTTATAAACTTAATAGTATTAATAAGAAGTGTAAAAATAAAAAAGCATTTGTGTATTTCAACAAATGCTTTCTTAATTATTGTAAAATAATAACTTATTGAATTTGAGTTACCAAAATTTTAGCTTTATCTTTTAATAACCCATCGCTATATACTGTAACAAAATAAACTCCATCAACAACTTTAAGATTTTCCTCAAATTGTTCGCCAGCAACTCCTTTTTTGTATGGTCTTTTTTCAAATTTTTCAACTAACTGACCTAAGGCATTGTAAACAGAAATATCAGCAACACCATCTTTATCAGATGATATATATAAAGACAAACGATTTGTTCCCTTACTTAATATAGTAAAGTTGTTATTATTTTCTTTACATGGGAAACCTGTAAGTGGTGCTACAGCTAAAATATTTACACCTCCTTGTGAATTAAAATTTAGAATACGATAATGAGTATAATAAATATTACCCCCAACTTCAGTACTGTAAGATGTAGAAGCCGTCATTGAACCAATAGGTGTTATCCTTGTAATTTCTTTATAATTTATGCCATCTAATGATCCTTCAATTACAAAAGAAGCGGTACCTATTTCTTTTAAAGAGTTCCAACTAATTCTCACTTTTCCATTATTACATTCTGCTATAAAATTTGCAATAGTCGTTGTGTTTTGTTGTGCTGACTTAGCAGTTAATATCCATGTTTGATTCATTTGTTCTTTTAATTCAGGTGTAGTTACAAAACCTATACCTATTGGAGCAGTAACTGCTGTTGTAGGCCCATATACCATATCAGTTAAAGGATCACCGTACCAAGCGCCAGGTAATGTTCCAGTCGACAAATCTGTTCTCCAAATTCTTGCTCCAATTTGTGATACATTTGCACCAGTCATTGTGTTTTCAATAGCTCTATAGGCAAAAGTTATTTTAGAGCTATTTTTAGCAGAGGGTGCTACTTCATATACCCTATCAATTACTTCTGCTAGACCACCGTCAGCATTTGGTGTATTTGGGGTAAACATATTGTGTACTGAAAACGAAGCTGAAGTTACGTAACTAGACCAAGGTTTATTATCTGGAGTTGTTTTTCTAGTTGACATTTCAACATAGCTTGCATTATCAATCATTGGTGAAGTAATATCATAACTTAAAGGTATTTGAACGCCCTCAACTCCAAATGGATATACATATTTACCTATAGATTTACCTACCATCCATCTTAATATACTACTATTTATAGCTGCGTCTGTTTCGCTAATTATGTAACCAGTTGTACTAGATTGTATTGCTAAACTTGAGCTATTACTTACTACCAGCATATTAGTATTTAAATTAATAACGCCATTTCCTAAAATTAAAGACCCTGCTTTGGCTGAGGTACCTCCTACAGTTGTATTATTAACTGCTAAAAATTTTGTACCAGTTCCTAAAACTACTAGATTGTTAAAAGCAGTTGGGCTTATTCCTCCAATTGACTGAGTTGCTGTTGGGTGATTAAATGTTACAAATCCGCCATCTGAACCTGCAAAAGGAGAGGTAGAGCCAAGATTTTGCCAATTTCCTTCTAAAGAAATTGAAGAATTTGGACTTGCATTAATTTGTGTAACTGTTGTATTTAAATTAGCAGTGTTAAAATCTGCATTAACACCCGTAATAACAATTGCTACTGGACCAGACATTGTAATATTAGCACCAAAACTCGTAAACCCAGAGTATTGTGCAAAAGTTATGTGTTTTGTAATTAAAAATAAGCAGACAGTAATTGTTACTTTTAAATTAAAGCGAGATAAATTTGATTTTTTAGTAGTTGTGTTTTCCATAGATTTTATTTTAAGTTAACCTTTAGTGCAAATATAAATACTTTTTTATAAAAAACAACAGTAAATATTAAAAAAAAAATATTTGTCTTATTTTTATTCATTGTTGTCCGATAAAAATACGAATTAGCACTTTATCTCTTTAAGAAAGTTGATTTTATTGAATAGTATTTAAATTTCTGAAAGCGAAGCCCCCCTATGTATCAAATAAGTCTAATTT
>JAVKLI010000013.1:0-4955 GCA_031539425.1 Bacteroidia bacterium | reverse complement strand
TAAGGTTAGGGTTTTTAAATTGAGGCTTTAGTATTTGTGCTTCTAAACACTGTGTGCTTAAAAGTAGCAGTACAGCTGTAAATGCTAGCTTACTTAGGGTTGTTATTCTTGTTATCATTATAGGTTGTTATATTATCATTTGGTATTTTACGGCCACGCATTTTATACTCTTTGTCGTAATTTTTGTAATAAAGTGTTGCTGTTTTGTCTAGGTTCATAAACAGATATAAAGAATGTATAAAATAAGAATTGTCAGACTTATTACAAATAATCATTGAATTGGTAATGGAAGAATTATAAGATTTAAAGTCATTCGGATATATGTAGTTCTGTGAGTGTGAATTTACCGTTTTTGAAATATAACCTCCATTAGAGTTATATGTTCTACCATTTGTATATAAGCCTGTTATTCTATAGTTTGGCGAATCATCACAATTAGGGTTGTTTACGTTTGGTATTGTATCTCCTTCTTTATTATAGGCTAAAAAATTTATTGTTATAGAATCTTGCGTACTAAATGCGCCTATAGTGTCAAACACCATGCGGTACTTACCCCAGCTAGCTAAATCATTATAATAAGTTGTAAATTTAAAAGTTATAGGACTTGAGACTGAATCATAACCTTTGCTTTTGGGGTTACATAAGCTATCTACTTTCCAAGTTAACACATGATGAATTTTTATTCTTTGGTTATATCTGTAAAAACTTAATCCAATACTGCTATAAGCACTTCTATTTGGTATAATTAAAAAAATCATGCTATTATTTACAGCATTGTTAATGTACCAGTCGTGCCCAAATCCTAATTTTTGTGGAAACTTGCTTCTAAAACTCCAATAGTTGGTGGCTAAATTTAAGATAACTGTATCTGATAATTGTGGTGGTTGATGAGTCCACTTTTCTTGATTTCTATGATTCATGCTAAACATAGCATTTGGCTCTTCACCATTTAAGTAAACGCATGGGTTTGTAATTAATTCATTGGGTAGTATTTCTTTATCGGGTTTGCAAGCTGCTAGGAGTAAGCAAAAGCTAAGAAGTGTGATTAGGTATTTCATAGTCTGTTTTATTTATGTGTGTTATAAACACCCCCAGGCCCCTCTTTAAAAGGAGGGGAAAAAAGGCAAATGGGGAATTTTTGGAGTGTGTAAAAGAGGAAGCTTTTCATGTTTTTGTTTATTCCCCCTCATGGATGGTGAATAGAGGGTGTTTGATTTATTTAGCAATTATTAATTTTTCGTTTAGTGTTTGTCTGTTGCTTAGTATAGTAGTTACAATATATAAGCCAGCACTTAAATTTTCGGTATTTAATTCTATATTTTGTAAGGCGTTTAGTGTTTCTGCATGTTCAATATTTTGATTATAAACTCTAACACCCAAAGCGTTTGTTAACACAACTTGTTTAATGCTTAACTCTTTTTGTGTGAGGTAAGTGATGTGAACCTTATCAGTAGCTGGGTTTGGCATTAGCTGAAAATGCTGCCCATTTGTAGCATGATTATTAACTGCATTTTCGGAGCTTTCATCTATTTGCTTTAATCCATATAATAATATATTGGCTTTATATTTGCCACTACTAGCAGAGCAAAAGTTTCTTAATTCTTCTTCAGACACCTCATAACTCGGTGCTATTGGGTCAAAACGAGACAGCACTCTTAAAGTAATTTCTGCATCTACTTTAGATTGTGCAAATACACGTACTTGCTTGTGCGATTGTATAAATAATTTATATCCCGACTGTACACTAATGTGACCACGTATTTCAATTTCTTCGGTAGCGTTAATATAAATACTATTACCCACCACTGACGTAACAGATGGAGATGTGGGACCAATAGTGCTGGTATATAAAACCACTTTACCAGGAGTTGCTTTATAAAAATCAACTTCGCTGCTAGCATAAGTAATGTTAGACGTTTGAGCTTGAGGATTGGCTGCATCATACAACAAATAAGTAAACACTTGGTTAGTATTTATTTCACCACCTTTATGGTTTTTGCTTTTAAAATACATTTCGGCCATAATTTTAAGTTTGATGCTTTTTATTTTTAGAGGGAAGTTTTGTTTAAAGTTATTTACAATATTTTTGTTATTCCCTTCTAATATTTGATTTGAAAATAAACTTGTGATGCCCGCTTGTCTATTAGAGAGAGTCTTAAAATACTTTGTGGTAATGTTTTGTATTTGCATCCAAGGGCTAACATATTCTTTATTTATAATATTGTTATAAAAATAATTATGCTTCAAATTAAAATTTGTATTTTGATTATTGTTTTCAAAATCTGAGTAAAAATTATCTGCATGTGGAAATGCATTGTTTATTGTATTATATGCATTATCGTTTTGGAACATTTCTATTATAAAAACTGCTTGCACATTGGTTTTATCCCAATTAAAATCTAAGACATGATTAAAGCGATATTTTAGTGGTTCCGCTAATTTGATAAATGTTTCTGTATTTGCAAAAAAATAGGTGTCAAATTGAGGGACTTGATAACCGTTATAACTAATATAACTACTTGGTACAGTTGTATTACCTGAAACATCTGTTACTTGTTTATTATATAAAATAATTTTAGGCATTTCAAGTAGGGCAAATAAACCAACAGCTTCGTTATATACGGCTCCATTAACAAGGCCAAGCTCTGTATTTGATTTATATCGATGCAAAGTACCTGGTGTTTTTACAGTAGCAACTTTATTAGTAACACTTGTTTTTATGCTGCCTGTAATGCGCATTTCTTTTAGTGTAGCTGTGGGCATTGTGGGTGCTTCAGGTTTTTTTAAGGCATCTTCAAATAGCGACATGGATAAAAAATCAAACTGTTCGCCTAAAATTTTTTGAGATGCTTTTATACCTTCTTTATACCAAAAAGCAGCAGTAGAGGTATCTATTTTATATAAATTTCCTATTAGATTGTTGCCATATTTTAATATAAAATTTCTTGTTGCTTGTTCAGGTAAGGCTGTCGGAACACCTGATAATAAAGCTGTTTTAGTAAGTTCTATTACAGTTCGTTTCATTTTATTTTCAGATGAATTATAGTCTTTTAATTTGTTGTTATAATTATCCAATTGTTTTTGGTAATCTTCAAACATAGTAGCTGTTTTTTTATATAATAAAGTTTGTCCGCTTCCGCTACCAGCTGCTTGGTTAATAGACGATTGATCTAAAAAATCAGGACTAACGGCACTCGCAGGTACTGTTGTCTCTAATTCTCTACCATATAAATTTAGTGTTGACTCTGTAATTTTGTTAATATCAAAAGTAATTTCGCTTGCATAATTACAAACACAAGGGTCGTAGGATAGTTGAACGTCTGAGGTATGAAATTTGGTATCATCACTTGTATATATACCACGAGTAGATGCACCATTTTGTGTGGTAGGTACATCCAACGGCCTATCAAAGTTGGCAGTGTTACGGAAAATGCCGCTACTGTTATTTCCTAATAATGCAACATCATGTTTAAAACTAAACAATACTTGGTTAATTTGATTATCATTAGATCCTTTAAGAATATTAACAAAATAGCGCATTTTACCCGTGTAACGGTTATATAAAATAAAATACGGCGCACTCCTACTTATTAGTGGTTCTATAACTTGAGCAATACTATTTGGGTTTACTAAATGATATGGATCGCCATTAGGGAAAAAGCCTGTGTTTAAGTATAGCAATTCCCAACCGTTTTCCCAGTGATAATCTCTATCAAATATGGAGGCGGAGTTATCTTTTAAGTAGGGGTCTAAAATGTATTTATAATCAGTTTTTTCTCCAGCTACCCCTTCCTCGCCAAATGGATTACGTATATATATACTATTTGGGTTTGTAGTGATAAAATTCCACCCTGATGAAGGATTTAATTCAATAGGTTTGAAATTAGAAACACCATTAGAAAAATTGGTGATACCCCAATTAAATTTGTTTTTTAACGGGTTTATTAGTCCAGGAAACCGAGTATCAAACTCTTTGTTAATAGAGTTATTAGGGTTGGTGCTAATACCCTTGATGCAATTATCTTGAGCCCCTATTTTTAGATTAAAGCTTAGCAGTATTAGCATGCAAAAGCTAGGATAACATATTATTTTCATATAATTTAATATTTTTAATTGATAACTATTTAATTTTTCGTCCTTTAAACATATAATGTTTAAGGTATATATATGGGTTACTGATATATATAGAGTAACTGAGTTCTGTTTTCCAAGTAACAGGGTTTACTTTGAGATGACCATTAAATGGTTCAAATAAATAAAACCCAAGATCAAGATAAGGAGCGTAATATGGAAATTTAATTTGAGAGTTAGTAATTGCAAGATTTTCATAAAACAATTTTGAGTTTATTGGAGGTAATCCAATAAAAGTTCTATCAAACGTAGCTTCAAGATCAAAGGTTGGCGGAGATTCTATACCTAATTTCACTTCTATAATAATGCTGTCTTTTTTACCTTGCTCTAAGAGTTTAAAAGTACCTGTGGTAAGCAAATTGCTGTGTTTTACTATTTTAATAGACTTTGTTTTACTTAACAACATTTGATCATTAGGGAAACAAGTATAATTTACCTTTTTGCTAGTTTGAAGTGTGTTTTGAAAAGCATAACCGAAATATTCTTTTCCAAACCCAAGCTTAACCCGTCGTGTATAGAATGTGTTTAAACCCAAAGTCCATAAATAATTATCGGCTGCACTGTCTTTAGCTTTAAAATAAACTTGGCAATTTGCAAAAATGCTATCTTGAATTTCCATGACTTCGTTACTTGAAAACCCCCTAGTTGCCCACATTTCAAAATCTGCGGTGTTGGGTTGCACACCCTCGCAAGGGTTTTTGGGTAGTATTTCTCTATCAGGCTTGCATGCTATTAGTAGTAAGCAAAAACAGATTAGGGCAAGATATCTCTTAGCCCCTTTAACCACCCCTAACCCCTCCTTAAAAGGAGGGGAAAAAAGGCAG
>JAVKLI010000085.1:0-24545 GCA_031539425.1 Bacteroidia bacterium | reverse complement strand
CTGATAGATAGATAGATAGATAGATTATGATGTTGTAAAGGAAAAATATTGTACTTTTGACGGTACAGATTATAAAAATCGTTTTAATGGGTTCTACGATTTTTATTCAAACCTCTAAAAACTAATTTTTAGAACCCACCTTAAGTAGTTTTACCTTTAATTTACTATTTTTTTAATTGAAACCTCTCTATTTTAAATACTTTATAGCCATAGTGCCCAATAATGAATTATGTAAACAATTGCTAGAACTTCAACAACAAATATCATTTCAATTTGGGGTAAAAGAGCAGTTAAAAATAATACCTCATTTAACCTTACATGCACCGTTTTTGTTGGCTCAGTTTAAAGAGTTTCAATTAATTGAAACCATTAAATCAATTGTTACTTACCAGCCAATTCAAATTAATCCACGTCAAGCATCATACTTTCAAAAAAGGGTTATTTATTTAGCTATACAAAACAATACACATTTAATGGCACTACAAAAACAAATTACATTGCAATTAAAAACTCAGTTTCAAGTGTTTACCCAATCGTATAATAGTAGAGGGTATGTGCCTCATATATCAATAGTATCAAGGGGACTAAAACCAGCCTTATTTAATCAAGTATTAAACCTAGTTAACCAAAAGCCCATTCATTGCTCATACACAGCATCAGAATTAACCTTGTTTAAATTGATAAATGATAGATGGACTGAGTTTGAAAAAATCAAATTTATTTAGCTTTATTGTTAGATTATAATTTATATTTGACCTTATTTTAATTACAACGATAGATGAATAAAGAGATTTTTATAGTAGCTGCCAAACGTACACCATTAGGCTCTTTTGGAGGCGTATTTAACAATGTTTCAGCTACAAAATTAGGTGCTTTTGCAATAAAAGGCGCCATAGAAAGTATTAAATTAGACCCAAAACAAGTAGAAGAGGTGATTATGGGGTCTGTGTTGCAGGCTAATTTAGGTCAGGCTCCTGCCCGACAAGCATCTAAATTTGCCGGTTTGCCAGATAACGTTACTGCAACCACAGTAAACAAGGTTTGTGCTAGCGGTATGAAATCTGTAGCATTTGCTACACAATCTATTGCCTTAGGCGACGCATCGGTTGTTGTTGCTGGTGGCATGGAAAACATGAGCAATACACCTTATTATCTTGAAAATAATAGATGGGGTGCTAAGTATGGCAACAATACAGTAGTGGATGGGCTTGCTAAAGATGGCTTAACAGATGTATATGGTTCAGTACCAATGGGATCATGTGCTGAGCTTTGCGCTAAAGAACACAATTTTACTAGAGAACAACAAGATGCTTTTGCTATAGAATCTTATAAAAGATCTGCAAAAGCTTGGGAACAAGGTAAATTTACTGATGAGGTTGTGCCAGTTGAATTATTAGGAAAAAAAAGACCAATTATTATCAAAGAAGACGAAGAATTTAAAAATGTGCAGTTTGATAAAATACCTGCATTAAAACCTGTTTTTGCTAAAGAAGGCACTATTACTGCTGCTAATGCTTCTTCAATGAATGATGGAGCAGCAGCATTAGTATTAATGAGTAAAGAAAAAATGGAAGCCCTTGGGTTAAAGCCTTTAGCTAAAATATTAGCCTGTGCCGATGCTGAACAAGCACCAGAATGGTTTACAACCACACCAGCATTAGCTGTTAATAAAGCTGTTACAAAGGCTGGGTTAAAAATTACTGATATTGAGTATTTTGAGCTTAATGAAGCGTTTTCAGTAGTAGGCTTAGCAAATATCAAATTGATGAACTTAAACTCAGATAAAGTGAATGTAAACGGTGGTGCAGTATCATTAGGTCATCCATTGGGATGCTCAGGCGCTCGTATTATCGTTACACTTATTAATGTTTTAAAACAAAATAACGCTAAGTATGGTGTAGCGGCTATATGTAATGGCGGTGGTGGCGCATCAGCTATTGTAATAGAAGCTTGTTAAACAGTATTAATCAATAAAATTAGCACTATAGTTATGGCTAAAACAGCAGATAAAAAACTAAAATTTTCTAAAGAGCAGTACATTAAGTGGTACGAATCCATGCTTTTGATGCGTAAGTTTGAAGAAAAAACAGGGCAAGTGTATGTACAACAAAAAATTAAAGGATTTTGTCATCTTTATATTGGTCAAGAAGCCATAGTAGCTGGAACCGTAAGCGCTACAACAAAAGAGGATAAACATATTACTGCCTATCGTTGCCATGCGCATGGCCTTGGCTTAGGCTTAGAGGCGAAGTATATTATGTCCGAAATGTATGCTAAAATTACTGGTTGTTGTAAAGGCAAAGGAGGTTCAATGCATATATTTAGTAAAGAGCATAATTTTGTTGGTGGACATGGCATAGTAGGCGCACAAGTGCCCATGGGCGCTGGTATAGCTTTTGCAGAGTTATATAATGGCACAAAAAACGTGTGCATTTGCTCAATGGGAGATGGCGCAGTAAGACAAGGTGCCCTTCATGAAGCCTTTAATATGGCTATGTTATGGAAATTACCAGTAATATTTATTATTGAAAATAATAAGTATGCCATGGGAACCTCTGTAGAACGTACCAGTAATGTACATGAGTTATGGAAAATAGGTTTAGGTTATGATATGCCTAGTAAACCAGTAGATGGACTTACTGTAGAAGAGGTGCATAATGCCATAGAAGAAGCCGCAGAAAGAGCCAGAAGAGGCGACGGCCCTACACTATTGGAAATGAAAACCTATAGATACAAAGGGCATAGTATGAGCGATGCACAAGCATACAGAACAAAAGATGAAGTAAAAGAATACCAACAGCTAGACCCCATAACAAAGGTATTGGAAACCATTACTCAAAATAAATGGTTATCAGAAAAAGAATTGGAAGCTATTGAATTAAAAATTAAAACTACTGTTGATGAAGCTGTAGAGTTTGCAGAAAATAGCCCCTATCCTTCAGAAGAAGAATTATATAAAGATGTGTATTTAGAGCCAAACTATCCTTTTGTTATAGATTAAATCGTTTTAATATCGATATTTATTTTTCAAAATTTAAGTAGGGGTTATTACAATCACAACTTGAGTAATTATAAATAAGATGCAGCAAAAAAAATTTATTACCAACATAGCATTTTTAATAATATTAAATTTATTAATTAAGCCCTTTTGGCCATTAGGTATTGAACCTTTGGTTCAAAACACAGTAGGCAATGCTATGTACGGGGAGTATTTTATATTATTTAATTTTTCATTTTTATTAAATATTATACTCGATTTTGGTATTACTAATTTTAATAATAAAAACATTGCTCAAAATAATCATTTGCTATCTAAGCACTTTAGTAGTTTGTTTACACTAAAATTAATATTAGGTTTTTTTTACTTAATTATAACCATTGTTTTAGGAATAGCCATGGGTTACGAAACCCGCTTTATAAAACTATTGTTTTTATTGTCTATTAATCAGTTTTTAATAAGCATGATAGCTTATTTACGTTCTAATTTATTGGGCTTACATTTATTTAAAACAGATAGTTTTATATCTATAGCGGATAGAGTAATCATGATTGTTTTATGTATTATGTTAGCATTAAAATGCTTTGGTTTAGAGTTAAATATCATGACTTTTGTGTATACACAAAACATTGGTTATTTTTTAACTGCCTTTATAGCTTTTGTTACCGTATACTCTAAAACAAATCATTTTAAATTAGTTTGGAATTTCCCGTTTAGTGTGATGATATTAAAACAAAGTATGCCTTACGCCATATTGGTTTTATTAATGACCTTTTATAATAGGGTAGACGCTGTAATGCTGGAAAAACTATTACCGGAAAATAACATCTATTTATCTACCTTAATAAACAAAATAAAATCAATTCCAGAATTAATGCAAAATGAAAAAATAAGCCAAATCATTGCATCAAGTTCCGAATTGCTTAAAGAGTCGGGTACTTACCAAGCAGGTATTTATGCCAAAGCCTTTCGATTATTGGATGCAGGTAATATGATAGCTTATTTATTTTCTGTACAATTATTACCCACATTTAGCACCATGATAAAATATAAAGAAAACGTTGAGCATATTGTAAAATTATCTTTTATAATTTTAGTTGCACCTGCATTACTTGTATCAATAGGGTGTTATAGCTATTCTAATGAAATATCCTATTTAATAAATCATGGAGTTAATGATTCGGCAAAAGAATTTGGATTGCTCATGTTTTGCTTTACATTTATTTCATCAACCTATATATTTGGCACTTTACTTACAGCCAATGGCAGTTTAAAACAGCTAAATTCAATGGCAATTATTGGTATTTTTATCAATATAGGATTAAATTTTTTTCTTATACCTAAGTTACAAGCAATAGGCAGTGTGTATAGTAGCGTTATTACACAGTTTTTTACAGCCGCTATTCAAATATATTTTTCAATTAAAATTTTTAAACTAAAATTTAATTACAAGCTCATTACTTCTTTATTATTATACATTATAGGGCTTGTTATAATTAATTATTATTCTAAAATAATGACCGATAATTGGCTATTAAATTTTTTTATAATGGTAATTTGCTCATTAATACTGCTATTTGCAACTAAATTAATAAGTATTAAAAGTATTTTAAATCTTAAAAGTATAAAAACGTAATTTATCAAAAAATCAACTATATTTGATTTTTTACATTAGCAAAACACTTTATTTCAATGATTATATATGGAATTGATTATTAAAATATACCATTGGCGAAAACAACTATTACTTACATTTTTAATATCTATCATACTATCTGTTATTGCAGTTAGCTTGCTTTCTACTAAATACAAAGCTGCAGCAATTATTTTTCCTACACGTCAGTTTTCAGTAGCAAAAGTGCTTATCGAAAAAAACACTGGCCGCCAAGAAGATTACTTACAATTTGGTGATGATGAAGATGTGGAAAAGCTAATGCAATTACTTAATACACACATCATAAGAGAAAAAGTAGCTGATCAATTTGATTTATGGAATAACTGGAGTATTGATAAAGGAAACAAATTATCTAACTTTTATTTAAAATTAAAATGGGAAAATTTTGTTTCCTATTCTATTACCGACCAATTATCGATAAAAATAACTGTGCATGATTATGTGGCTACTAGAGCAGCTAAAATAGCCAACACTATTGCTAATTATGCAGATACGGTTAAACTTAATATGGTAAAAAACAATACCGACATTGCCTATAAAATAGTTAAATCTGAACATAACCAAGTTATAATAACTTTAAATAAACTATCAGATAGTTTATCAAAAATGCAAACTCAAAGTGGTATTGTAGACTATAAATACGAAGTAAAAGCCTATACTAAAGAAATTGCAAAAGCTTATGCTAGCGGTAATTATAGCGCCATTAAAAATTTAGAAACACAACAAAAAAAACTAATTATTTATGGCTCAAAAATTGAACAACTAACCGAAGTAATTAAACAATACACAACCAAACACATTGTTTTAAAACAAAAATTAGACGATGCTATAGTAAATTTAAAAACACAATTACCTGCTAAATTTATTGTAGATGAAGCCATACCTATAGAAGAAGGTGCACGCCCTAATAGAAGTTTAATAGTTTTAGTGGTTGTATTTTCATCTTTATTACTCACGTACGTGTATCTATCTTTTAAAGAAAAACTAAGGTTATATAAAAGCCTTTTAAAATAACATCAATATGAGCGAATTAAAAATTGAAGAAATTAAAAATGCAATATTTCAAAACAAAGTTAAGATTAGTGTTACAACCATTTTGGCTGCAATTCTAGCTTGGGTTTTTACTTTACCTATATTTGTAACACCAGTTTATAAATCTACTACCTGTATTTATCCCACCAATTTATTACGCTATTCAATAGAATCAACTTCTGAACAATTACTAGAATTTTTGAATAGTAAGGAATTACAGAAGGTAATTGTTAAGCGATTTAATTTACTTGCCCATTATGAAGTAGATACCACTAATGAAAAAGAAGTACATGTATTTTACGAAGATTTAAATTCGATAATACAATTTCGTAAAACGTTTTCTGAGTCTATTTTAATAAGTGTGGAAGATAGATCCCCTGCATTAGCAAGAGATATTGCTAATGCTGTAGTAGAAGAGGTATCTAACTTAATTGCAAAATTAAAACATGAACAGTATAGTGAAATTGTACAACATTTAACCCAACAATTAAACAGGGCTAACCGTGAAATTAATGCTATTGATAGCATATTAAAAAGTTTACGATTAAATTATGGCGTGTTAGATTACAAACTACAAGTAAAAGAGCTTAGTAAAAAAATTGCTACAGGTAAATCTGACGCTGAAATAAATAAAATTATAGAGCAATTAAAAATACATGGCGGTCAAAATTTAATATATGACCAATTATTTTACATCCAAAGTTACATAATTAAAGAAATAGCTGTAGAATTAAATAAAAATCTGTTACTGATGGATTCTAAAATAAAATATGCTGTACAGATTTATAAAGCAACATTAAGTAAGAAACCCATTTACCCAATTCCATTGCTTGTTATATTTATTTGTGCTATTTCAACTTTTGTAATTTCTATTACCTATTTGGTGTACAAAAGCAAATGAAAAGTGTTTTTTTAAATAAAACATTTGCATTTTATTTTGTAATTGTTAGCTATATTTTAGTTAACATTTATATTTTTTTATTTAAAAATAACTACTTCTATCATTATAATTTAATCCCATTTGGACTATTAATCATATTTATAGCGCTTGTTGACATTGAAAAAATTATGTACATTTTAGTTTTTTGTACACCATTAACTATCACATTAAAAGACTTAGGTATTAGCGACGGATTAAATTTAAGTTTACCTTCAGAACCCTTGATGATTGGCATAACGCTTGTATATTTATTAAACGAATTAGCTTTTAGCTCAACAGATAAAAAACTGCTTAAACATCCTTTAACTATCATTATACTAATTCAAGTAGTTTGGATGGCAATTACTATAACAACAAGTGAATTACCAGTCATATCGACAAAAACACTCCTTGCAAGACTATGGTTTATTACGTCTTCTTATTTTTTTGTATCAATGTTTTTTAAAAAACAAAAAGCAATTCTAGCTCACTTACTTTGTTACGCAGTACCTTTAACTTTAATTGTAATTATTACATTATTTAAACACCGCAATTATAATTTTGATGAAAAATCTGCTGATTGGATTGTATCTCCTTTTTTCAATGACCATACAAGCTATGGGGCTATGTTAGCAATGTATATACCGGTATTAATTGGCATTATGTTTTTAAAAAACGTAAGTGTTTTTGTAAAAGCATGTTGTTTTGTTATGTTGAGTATATTTTTTGTCGGCTTAGTTTATTCTTATGCCCGTGCGGGTTGGCTTAGTCTTGCAATTGCTTTGGTTGTATTTATCATTATTATATTAAAAGTGAATTTAAAATATTTATTTATAATCATTGGCGCTATTTTATTAATCTTAATCACTTTTCAAAGTGAAATTATTATGCGAATGAATAAAAACAGTGTTGTATCCGATGGAGACTTTCAGGCAAACTTAAACTCTATCACAAACATCACTACAGATGTATCAAACCTTGAAAGATTGAACAGATGGGGCTGTGCTGTTAGAATTTTTGAAGCTTACCCATATTTTGGCTCTGGCCCCGGCACTTATCAATTTTTATATGCCCCGTTCCAAAAAAGTAGTCAAAAAACAGTTATATCAACAAATTATGGAAATAAAGGAAATGCACACAGTGAGTATTTGGGTCCATTGTGTGAACAAGGAATAGTGGGGTTGTTAATTATGATGAGTTTAACAATTTATATAATTATTTTAGGATTTAAAATAATAAGAACAACTAATACCTTCAATATTTATGTTTTAAGCATTTGTATTTTTTTAGGCATTATTACCTATTTAGCACATGGCTTTTTAAATAATTTTTTAGATACAGATAAGGCTTCTGTTCCCTTTTGGGGCTTTTTGGCTATGTTAGTTTGTATAGATTTGTATCAAAAAAATATTATAGAAAGTGCTCACAAATAAATAGCAATTTTTAGTTCATTGAAAAAGCAGATTGGGTTCATCGCTTATAAGCAATTATGGGAGGAAAGTCCAGACAACACAGAGCAATATACCACTTGCAAGGGTGGGTACATTTTTAGAAATATTAATGTAACAGATAGTGCCACAGAAAACCAAGTAGCCATTTAGTAATAAATGGTGATAGTGAAAATGTGAGGTAAGAGCTCACAAAATTAGTTAGCAATAACTAATTTGGGAAAACCTTATATGTTGCAAAACCATGTAAACTCTTAACTTACAGCGGCTCGTTGTAGTTATTAAATTATGTAAGAGAGGGTAGGTTGCATAGATAAATGATGAACACTTTGAAAAAAGTACAGAATCTGGCTTACAAAATCTGCTTTTTTAATGAATATTTTTTTGTTTTTAATTCAAAATTAATCTTAATATTAGCTCTATATTTACAATTAAAATTTTAACCCCCAATTATTATGCCAGGTTCTGAATTATTTGGAAAAGAAGAAAAAAAAGCCATAGATGATGTAATATCTACAGGTGTTTTATTTAGATACAACCACGAAGCACAACGAAATAATATTTGGAAAGCCAAAGAATTTGAAGAAGAAGTTAAAAAAATTACAGGTGCTAAATATGCGCTTGCTATTTCTAATGGTTCTGCCGGAATATTAGCTGCCTTAGCTGCATCAGGCGTAGGTACTGGAGATGAGGTAATTTGTCCAGCCTTTACATACGTAGCCACTATTGAAGCTGTGCTTATGTTGGGCGCCCTTCCTGTATTTGCAGAAATTGATGAAACTTTATGCCTTAGTGCGCAAGGTATAAAAGCAGCTTTAACACCAAAAACAAAAGCCGTAGCGCTTGTACACATGTGTGGCGGTAATGCCAATATGGATGCTATTATGCAAGTAGTTAACGAACACCAACTAATTTTGGTAGAAGATGCAGGGCAATCTTTTGCAGCATCATACAAAGGTACTTACACGGGTTTATTTGGTAAGGCTGGTAGCTATTCGTTTGATTTTTTTAAAATAGCAACAGCTGGCGAAGGTGGCGTATTAGTTACTAATGATGAACATGTATACAAAATGGCAGATAGCTATTGCGATCATGGGCACGACCATATTGGAAATAACAGAGGTATGGAAAACCACCCAATTATTGGCTTTAACTACCGTATATCCGAAATACACGCTGCCATTGGAGCAGAACAAACTAAAAAAGTACCGTACATAAAAACAACTAATTTAAAACATAAACAGTTTTTACAACAAAAATTGGGTCAAATAAATGGCGTATCCTTTTCAGCACTTGGCGATGAAAGCGGCGACTCTGCTACTTTTTTAAATCTATTATTGCCAAATACCTCATTAGCTCAAGATTTTGTAGCAGAATTAAATGCCAATAAAATAACAGGATTTAATTATTGGTACACCAATATGTATCATTTTATTAACCAATGGGAACATATAAAAAAATTAAAAACAACATCAAAATTGCCAATTCAAACCATAGGTGCGCCACAAGATTATAGCAGTCTAAATTTACCAAAAACACAAGAAACGGTAGGAAGACTCATTTCCTTTGGTGTACGCTGCACCTGGACTCAGGATGAACTTACAACTCTTGCCAATAATATTTCTAAGTGCCTTACAAGCGTATTACTAAAATAATATGCAGCATAAAAATTTTAAAAATATAGATAAGGTAACTTACGGCAGAGGCTCCTTTACGCAGCTTGCAGAAACCATAGCACCATTAAGGGAATGCAATAACCAATACTTTGTTTACCTTATCGATAATTACTTTAAAGAGAAAGAACTTTCAAAAAAACTCAACCACTTACCAAACGATTTAATTTACTTTATAGATGTAGACCCTCACGAACCTACTACCCAGCAAGTAGATACATTAAGAGATGAAATTTTAAAAATCAAAGGCTTACCTAGTGGGGTTATTGGTATAGGTGGGGGCTCCATACTTGATATTGCTAAAGCCTTATCTCTCATGCTTACTAATGAGGGATCATCTACCATTTACCAAGGCTTAAATTTAATAAAACAAAAAGGCGTATATCACCTTGGTATACCAACCATTTCTGGTACAGGAGCCGAAGTTTCAATGACGGCAGTACTTACAGGGCCCGAAAAAAAATTAGGCCTCAAGTGTGATTGGACTGTATTTAACCAAGTAATTTTAGACCCAGAGCTTACTGCTACAGTACCAACAGATTGGTGGTTTTATACCGGCATGGACACCTACATTCATTGCATCGAATCAGAATCCGGAATTAGAAACAATGCATTTAGCTTGGCGTATGGCGAGCAAGCGCTTAAGCTATGCCGAGAAGTGTACTTAGATAAAAATGCTGGGCAAACCCCAGAAAATAATGATAAACTAATGGTAGCATCACTAATGGGTGGCTTAAGCCTTACATACAGCGAAGTAGGGGTGTGCCACGCAATTAGTTATGGCTTATCAAAAATATTAGGTACTAGGCATTGTTTGGCTAATTGCATTATTTTTCAGCATCTGCAAGATATTTACCCAAAAGGTCATGCAGAATTTATGCAAATGATACAAAAACATAATATTAAATTACCGCAACAGTTAAGCAAAAAATGGAATGATGAAACTATTACTGCTATGGCTAAAGTATCATTTAACTTACCTTTTATGTGGCATCATGCTTTAGGTGATAATTACCAAACTATTGCCACTTTAGATTATATTAAAAATTTATTTAAAAGATTGTAAAGCGTAGATTTTTTTTGTTATTTAACTGTATATAAAATTGATCAACCCCACTTACATATTTTTAATCAAACTTTTGATATTGTATTGAATCTTGTTTGGTAATTTGAGTTGAAAAATTTCTTTTAGAAAAATTAAATTTGTTTTTGGGTAATATTTTATTTTGAGATCCGGGTATGATTAGTTTCACTTTAGTTGTATAATCAAGCGTAAACTGAGACCGGTATTTTTCTAACATATATTTATTTTTTATTACTACCCCGTTAAATACATATTTTTTATTTAGCAGATAGTATTTGCTATTGATGTTTTGAAATTCAATATCTAAAATGCCTGACATATCTTTAAAATTATAACCCATAAAAAACAAAATGGGTTTAACATAAAATGGTATGTCAACATTAATTGTAAATCGGTACTGCTCAATAAACCAACTGTTACAGTTGATAAATAATTGCCCTTGCTCAAACTGATTATCTTTCTTTTTTTTTGATTTAAAATAGATAATCATTAAAGAATCATTTTTACAATCTCGCTGCAAGGTGTAATTGTAGTTTTTAAAATTTGTAGGTTTTATAAAATTAGGAATTGCTTTATAAATTTGATATGGCATACTTAATGAAGCATCAACTGACATTTCACTAATCAATTCATCCATAGTAACTTCTTTTTTTTTATGAATAGAGTCTTTTGAGTTAGAGTATTTTAAATTAATTTTTTCATTTTTCATAAATGAAACTTGGTAATCTGTACCCTTTCGAGAGTAGTGTTTAAGCTGAAAATCCCCATAAATACGATCTATTTTTCTGTTGTATGGTTTATGAATACCATTTATGCCAAATGTTTCAGTAAAAACTAAATGACTATTTTCAAAACACTTAGTTTGTACTTTGTATAAACTTTCATATTCCATGGTATCAATGTTTTGAAACAAAGCCTCATAACAATTTTGTAAATAATTTTCGGGTGAAGTTGGGATTACATCGCTAACATCAACATTATTTTGTATTAATTCTAATTCAATGTTCACATTGGTAGCTTTTTTTGTAGTTAGGTTTTTTACACTTTTTTTATACGTTTTATAACTCAAAAAACTTACATATAACGTGTCATCATCTGATACAGATTCTATTAAAAAATTTCCAACTTCATTTGTTAGCATACCTTTTTTAGAATTTTTTAAATACACAGATACAAAAGCTATCGGCTGTTTAGTCTCTTTATCTATTACTTGTCCAACTATTGTTATAGGTTGAGCGTTGAGTTTTATGATGCCGTACAAATAGTAAATAATTAAAAATTTATATATTTTTTTCATGTAAATTTGATTATTACTTAAAGTAAAATATTGTTTAAATATTTCTTATTTTCAGTTAACGAGCTTTATGCAGTTACAAATCCACTTTTTTTAAGTAACGTTTTAGTATCTAAAGCTCTTTCTCTAAATTGATAAAATAATTTTGTTGGATGCTCTGTACCGCCTTTTGATAAAATAGTTGATTTAAACTTATCTGCAATTGGTTTATTAAAAATACCTTGTTCTTTAAATAATTCATATGCGTCAGCTTCAATTGCTTCTGCCCATTTGTATGAATAATATCCAGCAGAATAGCCTCCAGAAAAGATATGCGAAAAGGCGCAAGATATTGAACTTGACAATACGGGCGGCCACAAATCTATAAGTTTAGCTATTTTTTGTTCTACATCTTTTACAGATAAAATTAAGTTTACATTTTCATCATGATACATTAAATCCAAAAGTCCAAACCCCAATTGTCTTAAGGTAAATAAGCCAGATTGAAAATTTGCTACTTTTTTTATATTTTCAATATACTCTAATGGCAAAGCTTCGTTGGTTTGATAATGCTTTGCAAACAATTGCAAACATTCTTTTTCGTAACACCAGTTTTCTAAAATTTGAGATGGTAGCTCAACAAAATCCCAAAATACATTAGTACCCGCTAAACTTTGATAGGTAACATTTGAACATAAAGAATGTAAGGCATGTCCAAATTCATGAAACAACGTGGTAACCTCTTCAAATGTAAGTAATGAAGGAGCATTAGGTAATGGTTTAGAAAAATTACACACAATTGAAACGTGTGGTCGGTTATTGATTTGGTTAACTATATGTTGTTGTTTGTAATTTGTCATCCAAGCTCCTTGCCGTTTGTTTGGACGAGGAAAAAAATCCATGTATAGGATACCTTGATGTTGTTTATTTTTATTTAATACTTCATAAACTACTACATCCTTATGATAAACAGAAATATTATTGAGTTTTACAAAATCCAAGTCAAATAATTTTTGAGCTGTTTCAAATACGCCTTCTATAACTTTATCTAGCGCAAAATATGGTTTCAGTTTTTCGTTATCTATTGAAAATAACTTATTTTTTAATTTTTGTGAATAGTACGGTACATCCCATTTTTCTAGCGTTTTAAGGTTGTCTAGTTGTTGGCTAAATTGTTCTAAGTTTACTTTTTCTTGTTTAGCAAATGGCAAAGCAGCGCTTAATAAATTATGTAAAAATTGATTAGCATTGTCTACACTTTCTACCATACGCTCTTCTAGTATTAAATGAGCATAAGATGCGTAACCAAGCAATTGGGCACGTTGACTTCTTAATTTTATAATGTCTAAAATTAATTGTTGGTTGTTATGTGCATTTTTTTGAAAACCTCGTGATGTATATGCTTTATAAATTTTTTCACGTAAATGTCTATGATTTGAATAAGTTATAAACGGTATATAGCTTGGAGGTTCTAAGGTAAAAACCCATAAATGTGGTTTGTTTTTTTCTTCGGCACATTGTTTAGCTGCATCAATACAATATTGAGGCAATCCTTCTAATTCTGTTATGCTAGTTAATTCTAATTCAAAATGATTAGTTTCTGCTAATACATTATCTTCAAAACTTATTGTGGCTTTGCTTAATGCTTTATCTAGTATTCTTAATTTATTTTGTTCATCTTCATTTAACTTAGCCCCATTTTTGATAAATTTTTTATAAGTGTTGTTTAATAACATCTGTTGTTCAGGAGATAAACTTGTTTGATTGGTTTCATTATATACTTGTTTAATTTTTTTAAATAACGCTTTGTTAAATAATATATCATTACCATAATCTGAAAGCAAAGCAGAAAATTCTTTTGCTATATCTTGCATACGATCGCTTGTGTTTGCACTATTTAAGTTAAAAAACAAATTACTAATCAATTCTACCTCTTCGCCACAGTGCTCAAGTGCTTCAATGGTGTTGATAAAATTAGGTTTATCTGGATGGATTGATAATTGATTGATCTGATTAATCTGATTAATACTTTGAGTAATGGCACTTTTTAAAGAGGGCATAAAATCTTCAATATTTATTTTATCAAAGGGTATCAGTTCATTTGGCGTGTTTTTTAAGTGTAGTAGCATCATCTAAAGTTTAATTTTTTTAAACAAAAATAATTAAATATTAAAGGTTAACTGATGCTTAAAAATATAATTCTGTTGCTTAAATTTGTTTAACCCATCATTTGAGTGATGTAACCGATAACAATACATCTTTAATTATGCATTTGGATGACATTTAAAAAGAATATTAAAATAGACCCGTTAAATTTTAAATGTGGCAAAGAGTTTTTTTCTAAAGGGCTCTTTCATGATCATTTATACTAGGATGCGTAAAAGTATCCCCCCCAACTGAAAGAATATAAACATGATGAAAACAAATAAATTTATTTTTTTGTTTCCAATTTCATGTGCAAATACGCAATTTAATCTTGGTAGGCTTTTATAAGCTTGTTAAACATATCTTTATTTTATTAATATAAATTTAATTAACCATCTTTGGCATATCATATGATACAAAATCTGAAAGCATCATAAAGTTCATTAAAGTAATTTTATATATTTGCTTAGATACATTGAATTACTTAAAGACATTTTTATCTTGATATGAAAGCTATTTGCACAAAAAATGAATTATTTATTTATAATAGAAACAATTTTATTAAGTTATTAAAACCTAATTCTATAGCCATATTTGTAAGCAATGATATATTACCCACTAATGCAGATGGGTCAATAAAATTTGTTCAAAATTCCGATTTGTATTATTTAAGTGGCGTAAATCAAGAAGATACCGTCTTGTTATTATTTCCAGATGCTAAAGATAGTTTACAAAAAGAAATTTTATTTATTAAAGAAACATCCCAAACGATTGCCATTTGGGAAGGAGAAAAGTTAACAAAAACTCAAGCGGAGGCTGTAAGTGGAATTAAAACAGTTTATTGGTATCATGAATTTGAAAAAGTGTTGCAAACCCTTATTTTTCAAGCAGAGCATATTTATTTGAATAGCAACGAACACACACGCCAACATATAGAAATGGAAACAGCCACGATGCGTTTTAACCAAATGATTAAAAGTAAATATCCATTACACTGTATTCAACGTTCGGCACCTATTATGCACCAGCTAAGATCTGTAAAGCATGGTATTGAAATTGAGTTAATTCAAGAGGCTTGCAACATTACAGAAAAAGGATTTAGAAGACTATTAAATTTTATTAAACCTAATGTGTTTGAATATGAAATTGAAGCCGAGTTAATACATGAGTTTACAAAAAACAAAAGCGCAGGATTTGCTTACAACCCAATAATAGCAAGTGGAAAAAACTCTTGCATTTTACATTATAATGATAATGACAAGTTATGCAAAGAAGGAGATATTATATTGCTTGATGTTGGGGCAGAATATGCAGGCTATGCAAGTGATATGACAAGGGTTGTACCAGTATCTGGTAAATTTACCGCCCGTCAAAAGGAAGTATATAGTGCCGTATTAAGCGTTATGAAAGCAGCTGCACAAATGTTAGTTCCTGAAAACACCTTTCAAAAATACAATGCAGCTGTGGGTGATGTTATGACAGAAGAATTATTAAAATTAAAATTGATAACATTAGATGAGGTTAAAAAACAATCAATAGATAAACCAGCTTATAAAAAATATTTTATGCATGGTACTTCTCACTTTTTAGGCTTAGATGTGCATGATGTTGGTTTTTTTTATGAACCCATAACAGCTGGTATGGTATTTACAGTAGAGCCAGGAATCTATATTCCTGAAGAGAATATTGGAATTAGATTAGAAAATAATTTTGTGATTACCAATAAAGCACCCATAGATTTAATGAAAAACATACCTATAGAAATTGAAGAAATTGAAAACTTAATGTCTAAAAAATAAATATGAAAAAAATACTTTTATTACTTTTTGTTCTGTTCCAAACAGCTTATTTAATAGCTCAAGATGAGCCAGTTCATATTAAAATTGATCATCAAAGAATAAGCACTCAAGATCCTTCCAACTGCGAATACAAAATTATTCTTAATGCCACCATTGATGATGGTTGGCATATGTATTCCTTAAAACCTTCTCCAGACGGGCCTAATCCAACTAAAATAACAATAAATAAATCAAAAGATTTTGAAATAATAGGTGCCCCATATGAAAGCAAAGCTAAACGAGAACTCGATAAAGTATTTGGTGTAGAAGTTGGCTATTTTGCAAATCAAGCTACATTTACTCAAAAAATTAGAGCAAATAGGTCGGGTGTCATTACAATAACAGGTAAATACGAGTACCAAGCTTGCACCGAAGAGAAATGTATTTTTCCTCCAGCTACAGATTTTACAGTAGTTATAAACGGAGAATCAAGATGCGTTGAATATGCAAAACCATCTAAAACTACTTCTGTTGTTACATCTCCATCTATTAATACAACACCTAATGCTACTAATGTTGTTACAAACACTACACTTCAATCTACTGAAACAACAAGTGTAACGGTACATTCAGAAAACAAATCGTCAACGTCTCAATCGTGGTGGCTTATATTTTTATTAGGATTTATTGGCGGATTTGCAGCTATTGTTACCCCTTGCGTGTTTCCTATGATACCGATGAATGTGAGCTTTTTTACCAAACAAAGCAAAACAAAATCTCAAGGAATTAAAAATGCGTTAATTTATGCAGCATCTATTATTGTACTTTATTTAGCTTTAGGATTAGGCGTTACGCTTATGTTTGGAGCCGGTGCCTTGCATACAATTTCAACTAACGTGTATTTTAATTTAGCCTTTTTTGTATTGTTATTGGTTTTTGGCATTTCCTTTTTAGGTGCTTTTGAAATAACGTTACCAAGCGGTTTGATTAATAAAATGGATGCAAAGTCGGATAGGGGAGGGCTTATAGGCATTTTCTTTATGGCATTTACATTAACTTTAGTTTCTTTTTCATGCACAGGCCCTATTATAGGCACTTTACTGGTAGAAGCATCATCATCTGGAAATATTGCAGGACCATTTTTTGGAATGCTTGGTTTTTCATTAGCATTAGCTTTGCCATTTGGTTTATTTGCAGCCTTTCCGGGATGGCTTAATTCATTACCAAAATCAGGTGGTTGGTTAAACACAGTAAAAGTTACTTTAGGATTTATTGAAATTGCCTTAGCTTTAAAGTTTGCTTCAAATGCTGATTTAGTATGGCAGGCAGGCTATTTAACGCGTGAAGTATTTATTGCACTTTGGATTGTGATATTTGGATTATTAACACTTTATTTATTAGGTTTATTTAAAACATCGCATGATAGTGAGGTAAAGTATTTATCTGTTGGAAGGTTGTTTGTAGTGATGGCTTCTTTATTTGTTACTATTTATTTAATTCCAGGCTTGTGGGGTGCGCCATTAAAGCTATTTTCGGGCATATTACCGCCACAAGATTATTCCGAATCGCCTAATGGATTTGGTAGCATGCAAGCGTCAAACATTAATGTTTCTGTAGATGTTAAACAAGATGAATTTTCAAAGCATTTACATACGAGCAAATCAGGTATTATACATTTTAAAAACGATTACGAAAATGCTTTGGCATATGCTAAAAAAATGAATAAACCTTTATTAGTAGATTATACAGGCCACGCCTGTGCTAACTGCCGAAAAACAGAAGATAACGTGTGGATTAACACAGAAATAATGAATATATTAAACAATGAAGTAGTTTTAGTGTCATTATATGTAGATGATAAAAGACCCTTAGATGAAAAAGATTATATGAAAGTATTTTGGTATGGCAAACAGCGTACAATAACAGATATAGGGGATAAATTTAAGTATATGGAAGAACGATTATATAACCAAAGCACTCAACCATTATATGTTTTACTTAATCATAATGAAAAAGCCATTGCCCCTATAAGAGGCTATAATCCAAGCATATCAGAGTATACAGAATGGTTAAAAGAAGGAATTAGTAATTTTAAAAAATAATAAATAGCAATTGCTAAAGTGCATTTGAGCTAAGTTATTGTTGTCACTTTTTTTTTGTAAACACAGTAAAAAAATGTATTTTTCAAATAAATTTTATTTTAAATTTATATTTCATCGAATATGAGTATTTCTTCATTAGCTAAAGTAAGCCCAAAAGCCAATATTGGTAAAAACGTTACCATTGATGATTTTGCAACCATACATAATGATGTAACAATTGGCGATAATGCACACATTCATTCAAGCGCTATTATATACCCAGACACCACTATAGGGCATGATAGTAAAATTTATCCAGGAGCGCTTATAGGTATTGAATCTCAAGATTTAAAGTATAATGGCGAAAAAGCCCAAACAAAAATAGGAAACTACACTGTAATTAGAGAATATGCTACCATACATAAAGGCACTGCTGCTAGCATGATAACCTCTGTTGGCGATAATTGTTTGATAATGGGATATGCACACGTAGCACACGATTGTGTGGTTGGAAATCATGTTATATTAGCTAATTATACCGGTTTAGCTGGTCATGTTACCGTTCAAGATTATGCCATTATTGAGGGTCATTCAGGTGTTCAGCAGTTTGTAACCATTGGTGCCCATACCTTTTTAGCCGCTTATTCTAAAGTAAGACAAAATGTACCACCTTTTATTAAAGTAGCACAAGATCCATTACAGTATATTGGCGTTAACTCTGTCGGTTTAGCTAGGCGTGGCGTTGATGCCGCTGTAATTAAAACCATAGAAGATATTTATCGAATATTATTTGTTTTAAAAATGCCTTATCAAGAAAGAATTCAAAATATCACAAACAATTTTCCCGATAGTGAAGCAAAAGGCGCTATTTTAAAATTTATTGAAATGTCTATAAATGGTATTGTTAAAGGAATTTAAACGAATTGTAATTTAAAAAAAAAACGATGTCTCGCATATTAACTGGCATACAAAGTACCAACATTCCTCACTTAGGTAATATATTGGGTGCAGTAATACCTGCTATTAATTTAAGTAAAGATACACATAACGAATCTTTTTTATTTATTGCCGATTTACATACGCTAACTACTCAAAAAAATGCAACTTTTATAAAAGAAAGTACTTATGCTGTAGCAGCCACATGGCTTGCCTTTGGGTTAGATACTAATGCGTGTCATTTTTATAGGCAAAGTAAAATTACCGAAGTATGTGAACTAGCTTGGTATTTAAGCTGCTTTGCCCCTTATCCTATGTTAGCCAATGCACACTCATTTAAAGATAAATCAAGTAAACTAAGCGAAGTAAAAGCAGGCTTATTTACCTACCCCATTTTAATGGCTGCCGATATATTGTTGTACGATGCACATAAAGTGCCAGTTGGTAAAGATCAATTACAACATATAGAAATAACAAGAGACATAGCGCAAAGCATAAACCAACATTACAACAAACCAATATTTACAATACCTGATGCAGTACTAGAAAATAACGTGATGGTTGTACCCGGAATTGATGGACAAAAAATGAGTAAATCTTACAATAATTTTATAGATATTTTTTTACCAGAAAAAGAACTGAAAAAGGTAATCATGTCAATACAAACAGATAGTACCCCCATTGAAGCACCAAAAAATGCAGATACCTGCCTTGTATTTCAATTATATAAATTACTAGCAGTAACAAATAAAACAGAAGAACTAAAAAACAAATATGAAGCTGGAGGCTTTGGTTACGGCCATGTCAAAACAGAATTGTATGAACTTATTTTAACAAAATTTGAACAACAAAGAAAAACATTTCATCAACTTATAAGTAACAAATCAGCCTTAGAAAATTTGTTAAAAGATGGTGAAAACAAAACAAAGCTTGTTGCACAACAAAAAATTAAATACCTTAGAGATATAATTGGCTATTAAATGTTAAACCATAAAAACATAATTAATTTAATTATTTATTTAAGCATTTTAAAATTAATTACTTTACAACTATGTTATGCACAATTAGTTACCAATAATACTCTAACACCTACGCAGCTAGTAGAACAAGTTTTAGTAGGCTCAGGTGTAAAAATATCCAACGTTACATTTACTGGAAATCCTAACCAAAGAGCTCGATTTTTTGCTACACCAAATGTAAACTTAGGTTTAACGGAAGGGATTTTATTATCTACAGGTGAAGCTAGAACATCTGTACCAATGGGACCACAAGGCCCAAATACCCCACAATTAGTAAGCACTGCATATAATGGTGCTGGTGATAATGCCTTACAAAGTATTTTAGGTTCCACCATTACTTTAGCGGACGCTGCTGTATTGGAGTTTGATTTTATTCCCAGGTCAGACACTATTTCTTTTCGATATATTTTTGCATCAGATGAGTATCCTGATTATATTAATACCTCTTATAATGATGTATTTGCATTAATATTAAATGGGGTTAATACACCTTTAGCACCAGTAAATATTGCTAAATTACCTAATGGTTTGCCTGTTACAATAAATAATGTTAACCATCTTACAAATTCGCAATATTATAGAAGCAATGCTTCTAACAATATTAATTTAAAATATAACGGCTTAACCGTTTTATTAAAAGCAACGCATACCGTAGTTTGTGGGTTTAAATACCATCTAAAAATTGCCATTGCCGACGGGGCTGACGCTACAATAGATTCTGGTATTTTTTTAGAAGCAAAATCATTACAAGCAAGTAATATAAAAATTCAACCCGTAGGAGTTATTGCACCTATTGATTCTATTTTATGTCAGGGTTTATCAACAAAGTTTTCAATCACTGGAAATAATGGTACAAATTTTAAATGGAATTTTGGAGATGCATCAACATTATCAGATACTTCAAGGGTGGCTCAACCAAGCTATACTTATCCTTCTAGTGGGGTTTATTCTGTAAATTTAATTGTATTTAATGCAAATCCAGCATGTAATGATACCATTAAAAAAGCAATTAAAGTTTCATTACCACTTAACCCAAATATAGTGGGACAAACTGCATTTTGTTTTAGTAATAACATCAACACTTATATCGTTAATGGGCACTTAAATAGCCCTACAACTTTTACATGGAATTTTGGTGCAAATGCATTACCCGCAATAACAACCAATAGTATAGCTCAAAACATTAAATTTAATATACCCGCTATACATACCATTTCATTAACAGTACAAGAGATGTTTTGTAAAGTTACGGTAACTAAAACTGTAAATGTTATTCGTACGCAAACTCTTAATTTACCCAGTACTTTTTCTAATGCCTGTGTAGGAAATTTTTTAACCTTTATTAGTCAAAGCGATGTCAATACAGCCACTCAATTGTTATGGAACTTTAGTAACAATATTAGGCTGTTAGGAGAAAATGCAACACATCAGTTTACCATTCCTGGTGTGTATAATGCCTCATTAAGTATATTAAATTTTCCTAATTGCACCGATTCATTAAATAATAAATGTCAAAATTGTTTTACTATTTTCCCTATGCCTATTTCATCTTTTTCGGTAGACCAAACTGAAGTTAATCTGTTTGATATGCCCATTACTTTTGCTAATAATACCTACACTTTAGGAGAAATCATAGAATATAGTTTTGGTAATGGAGATACTAAAATAGGCGACAATCCATTTTATGAATACAAGAAGATTGGAGATTACCTTGTAAGTTGTACGGTAACTAAAGATATATGTAAACATACCACTACTAAAAAAATTAGAGTAATATCTGAATATAAAATGTGGATACCAACGGCCTTTACCCCATTTGATAAAGATCAATTAAATCAAACATTTAAACCCATTTTATTAAATGTATCTGATGTTCAGCTTGAAATTTACAACAGAAATGGATATTTAATTTTTAAATCTAATAACGAATTTGACAGCTGGGATGGAAAGTATAACGATATCAATCAACCCGCGGGGGTATATATATGGACACTTACATTTAAAAATTTAGCAAGTAAAAAATATGAATCTCATCAAGGTCAAGTGTATTTAATAAATTAAAATATGGCTCATTTAAATTATAAGTTTTTTTACATTTTAATTTTATTAGCAATGGTAGCTTGCAATGCACCAGATGTTGCTTCTAATTACGTATTAACTCAAGATAAATATGTTAAAGTACTTACAGATTGTTATTTAGCAGAATCTGCTATTATATTAAATCTTAAACCAAATAAAGATTCGACTTATTATTTTCAAGTTTTAAAAGAACATCAAATTAGTACTGCTCAATTTGACTCCACTGTAGCCTATTACGCGCGCCACCCAAAATTATTAAAAACAGTTTATAAAAATGTGCTCAATAACTTAAATGCACATAATGCTAATTATCAAAAAAAATAAATAGTGTGAACAATTTTATTACAAAAATTAAATCAATTGCATACCATAATGCAGATAAAATTATAGAAATTAGAAGGCATTTACACCAAAACCCAGAACTATCTTTTGAAGAAAATAAAACAACAAATTATATTTATCAGTTGTTACAAAGCCATAACATTGAGTGCATAAAAGGACCCTTACAAACTGGTGTTACAGCTTATATAAAAGGTAAAAACGAAACTAAAAAAACTATTTTATTGCGGGCAGATATTGACGCATTACCAATTGAAGAAAAAAACAATACTATCAATTACGCATCGCATAATAAAGGCGTGATGCACGCTTGTGGGCATGATGCACATACAGCATCTATGATAGGCACAATTTTAATTTTAAATCAATTAAACCAAGAATTTGAAGGAACAGTAAAAATTGTGTTTCAGCCTGGCGAAGAAGTATTACCTGGGGGTGCTCAATTACTAATACAAAAAGGAATATTAAACGAATCAAAGATAAACCTAGCTATCTGTCAGCATGTGTACCCTAATTTAACAGTTGGTAAAATAGGTATACGGGAAGGTTTATACATGGCTAGCACCGATGAAGTACATATAGAAATTATAGGAAAAGGAGGGCATGCAGCCCTTGTAAATGATTATATAAACCCTATAAGTATAGGTGCAAATCTAATTCAACAAATTCAAAATGAATTTCCATATTATTTAGATGAAAATAATGTACCTAAAAATAAACACAACCATATACCAATGGTAATTGCATTTGGTAAATTTGAGGCACTTGGTGCAACAAATATAATTCCTAACTCTGCAATATTAAAAGGCACTATTAGAACAATGAATGAAGAGTTTAGAAAAGACATAAAATTAAAAATTAAAACTATTATACAAAACTTAGAGCAGCAGCATAAAGCAATTATTAAATTAAACATAATAGATGGTTACCCTTGTATAGAAAATAATATAGAGATAACTAGATTAATAAAACAATATGCTAAACAATATTTAGGCAATGAATATGTAGAAGATTTAGACTTAAGAATGACCGCCGATGATTTTGCTTACTTTTCTCAAGCCATACCCAGCTGTTATTACCGCTTAGGTACGTCATCATTAAACCAAACAAATAATTTTAATTTGCATAGTGCCACTTTTAATATTGATGAGGCAGCATTAGAAATTGGTAGCGGTTTGATGGCATACAATTGCATGAGTTTGTTGCAGTAATATGAATACCGTATATTTTTCGTTAGGTAGTAATGTGGATGATAGAATACAACACATACACAATGCTTTACACGATATTAGCAATACAATAGGCCCAATTCAAACTATATCATCTTATTACCAAACCAAAGCATGGGGCAATAATTTATTACCAGATTTTATTAATATATGTATTAAAGTTAAAACAATATTAAGTGCTGATGAAGTATTGAAAAAAACGTTAACTATCGAATTAAATTTAGGAAGACTTCGAAACGATAATAAACAATACCAATCTCGAACAATAGATATTGATATTTTATTTTATAATTCAGATGTTATAAATACAAATCAATTACAAGTACCACATAATAAATTACATCAAAGAAATTTTGTATTAAAACCATTATTAGAAATTACACCAAACTTCATACATCCAGTGTTACTTAAAACTATTGCAGTATTAAATCAAGAATGTAAGGACACCTTACAGGTTACAAAAACAGAAGGGTAATTTATTTACACCCCTCCAAGCTGTGGTATTGTGCGCTTTACTTACCCAACCTTTCTTCCAAGGCCTTTAAACGCTTTTCTTGCTCTATAAAACGATTCCCCTGCTGCTTTAACTGCACCTCTTGCGTTTGTAATTGCTTTTGTTGCGCTTCGTTTTGCGCCTCCTGCTGTTTTAACTGCTTTTGTTGCACTTCGTTTTGAGTCTCTTCTGTTTGTAATTGTTTTTGTTGTGCCTCTATAATAGCTTGTTGCTCTTGCATCGCAGTTGTAAGCACAGATACCATATTAGCATAATTGACACTTTTGGTGTTTAGGCTATCTGTACCCGTTTTTACAAGTTGTGGAAATATTTTTTCAACTTCT
>JAVKLI010000084.1:0-11214 GCA_031539425.1 Bacteroidia bacterium | reverse complement strand
TTTTTATCTAATGGGGGGGGGGTTAAATCTATTACCATTGAGGTGTCTATTTTAACAGATCTTGCTTGGCTTTCAAAATCTAAACTTAAAATAAATTTAATTAATAAGCCTAATAACAAAATGCTAATCATAACGCCCAATACAAGCATTACTGTTTTATTATATTCTTTTCGTATTTGAAAAGCACCATACTCTTGGTTTCTACCTTTAAATACAATGGTATTACGAGATGGATCTACTATATTATTCCAATTGCTCAAATTTTGAACAAAGCCTTGTAATAACAGGGTTTGTTTAATATTAGCCATGATATTTTTAAAATTAACTAAAGCCATTATTTTGCCTTTGTTTTTAATAATTCTTTTTCAGCATCCATCATATCCACACCAACTACAAATTTACTTACTCTGCAAATTTTTAATTCGTCTAACACATCTACCACATTTTTATAGGTAGCTTCGTCATCAGATTTAATAAGTACAGTTATAGCTCTTTTATCCACGGTTTTATCAACAGCCATACGTTTGTAGGTAGTATCTGCCAACTGTTTTTTTTTATGAATTTCTGTTAATTTTTCAATTTCTGTTATAGGCCATTTGTTCAGTTCCATTAGCAGTTTATGTAGGCCTTCTATAGAATAATTTGTTTCAAGAAATTCTGTTGCTGGTTTTCCTTTTGCATTATTTGGCAAATAAAACTCGCCTGCGTAATAATATATTTTATCATTTTTAGTTAAAATAAATGTAACGCCATTTTTAACTTGTGGTGGTGGTGGGCTATTTGGTTTAGGCTTTACAGGCATGGGTATTTCCATGCTTTTAGGTTTGCTAAAGGTAGATGTAAGTACAAAAAAAGTAAGTAATAAAAACGCCAAATCTACCATTGGAGTCATGTCCACTCTGGTGCTTTGTTTTTTGGCTCTTTTTTTACCGCCTTTGCCGTGCCCGCCGCCGCCGCTTTCTGCAATTTCTGCCATTGTGTTAATTCTTAAATTATTTTTTAGTATTTGTACTTACTGTTTGTCCGCCTTCTAGTGAGGTAATAAGATTAAATACATTAAATTGTAAATCGGTAAATACTTTAAATACTTTTTGTACATACATAAATTTCACTTTAGCATCTGCTTTAATAGCGTATCTAGGTTTTTCTCCTCTAAAATCTATTTTGTCTGCTTCTGCTTTCTTTTTGTTTTTGATATATACTCTATTTAGTTCAGTTGCAGAGTTGTATATCCAATCTCTCAATTGATTATTAAGTGAATCTAAAGGAATACCATCTTGAGGAATAAATTTTAAACGGTCGTTTTCTGAGGCATCTAAATACTTTGGTAAATACTTTATTTCAACGCCAAAGCTAGATAGACCACAAAATTTTTTAATTTGATCAGGTGTAAATTGCACTTTGTACTTTTCACTCATTTTAGCTAAGGTGTTTCTTTTAGCCTCTGCATTATCTACTCCAAAAAACGGACGACCTTTTAGATCTACTGTTATGAGTATGGTGTTTTCTGGTAATGTTTTGTCAGATTGAGCTGACGGGGGATCTACAATTACTGGCTCCGACATACGAAAAGATGCCGTTAACATAAAAAAGGTAACCAATAAAAATGCTAAGTCTACCATAGGCGTCATGTCTATAGATGGAGCACTTTTAGATATTTTCATTTTACCCATTTATAATGAGATTATTTAATTAAATAAAAACTAAAATTTATTTTTCTGAAGATTGAAACTCTTGAATAATTGAGTATCCTGCCTCATCCATAGCATAAGTAATTTGATCAACTCTATTAGAAAAGAAATTGTAAAATATAATAGCTAATGCAGATGATAAGATACCAACTAATGTATTTACTAAGGCTTCAGAAATACCAGTTGCTAACGCCGCAGTATCTGGAGTTCCAGCTGCTGCTAAAGCTCCAAAGGCTCTAATCATACCTACAACTGTACCAATTAACCCCACTAAGGTGCCAATAGATGCACAAGTAGATATAACGCTTAAATTTTTTGACAGCATAGGTAATTCTAATGCGGTAGCTTCTTCTAATGCTTTTGTAATAGAGGCTACTTTTGCTTCTTTATCCATCACTTTATCATTTTGAACAAACTGAAATTTTAACAGTCCTTCTTTTACAACATTTCCTAACGATCCTTTTTGTATATCACATGAAGCAATAGCTTCATCAATTTTTTTTGATGAGATTAAACTTTTCAAGTTAGATATAAACTTATCTACCTTGCCCGTTCCGCTTGCTTTTTGAATGGTGATAAGTCTTTCAAAAAAGAAACATAATACAGTAAACAAAGTACCTAATAAAATTGGCACTATAAACCCCCCTTTATACATAATACCAAAAAAGTTATGTGGGTGTCCTTTTTCTGGACCATCCGCATCAAAATTGGTAGGGCTACCAAGTATAAATTTATAAACGATTATTCCTAATATTAAACAAATAAGAATTGCTGCTGACGATACTATTAATGAGAAACCTTCAGTTGATTTTTTAGAGTTCATAATTTTGATTTATTACAATTTTGATTTTTTCAAACATACAAAAAAAAATAAGTTCTTTTTATTTTTACTTTTTATTTTGAGCATCTATTACTGTTATTGTAATCATATTTACAATTTCTCGGATAGAGCTTCCTAATTGTAAAATATGTGCTGGTTTGTTTAAGCCCATTAATATTGGACCTATAGCTTCTGATCCGCCAAGTTCTTGTAATAGTTTATAGGCAATATTGCCAGATGCTAAATTTGGAAAAATTAACGTATTCACATCTTTATCTATTAAAGTACTAAAGGCAAATTGCTCTTTTAGTAACTTTTTGTTTAATGCAAAGTTGGCCTGTATATCTCCATCAACTACTAAACCTGGGTAATTTTTATGTAAAATGGCTGTAGCTTGTTGCACTTTTGCTGGCGTGTCTCCTTGTGCCGAACCAAAATTAGAGTATGATAACATAGCCATACGTGGGGTTACATTAAACTGTTTGATTGTATTTGCTGTTAGCACGGCAATGTCTGCAAGCTGCTGTGCAGTAGGGTTTTCTGTCATAGTGGTATCTGCTAAAAAAAACGCCCCACGTTTGGTAATCATAATATATAAGCCTGCTACTCTACTTACCCCTGACTGCACGCCGATTATATCTAATGCTGGTTTAATCGGAATGGTGTATCTACGTGTTAGGCCTGTAATCATAGCGTCCGCAAGACCCACGTCAACCATCATAGCTCCAAAATAATTTCTATCACGCATTAAGCGCCTTGCTTCAAATTGTGTGATACCTCTTCGTTGTTGCTTTTGCCAATAAATATCTCCAAATTCAGAACGCTTAGCTTCTACATCTGTAAGCCATGGGTCTATTATTGGCGTATCATCTAATTCTAATTGATTTTGTAAAATGAGTTCTAATATTTTTTCTTTGTTGCCTAAAAGTATTGGTTTTACAATACCTTCATCTTTGGCTAAAAATGCGGCTTTTAATATGTTAATATTATCTGCTTCTGTAAATACAACTCTTTTAGGGTTTAATCGGGCTTTGTTTGCAAGGCTTCTAATAAATTTATTATCCTTACCCAATCTACCTTCTAATTCCTGCTCATAGGCTTCCCAATTTGTAATATTGTTTTTAGCTACGCCGCTTTTAATGGCTGCTTTTGCTACAGCCGAACTCACTTTTGAAATTAATCTATTATCTATAGGTTTTGGAATGATGTAATCTTTACCAAAGCTTAAATTTACATTGTTATACGCTAAATTAACATAATCTGGGACTGGTTCTTTTGCTAAAGATGCGATGGCTAATGTGGCTGCAAGTTTCATCTCCTCATTTATACAGGTAGCTCTTACATCCAATGCACCTCTAAAAATAAATGGAAATCCTAAAACATTGTTTACTTGGTTAGGATTATCACTTCGGCCTGTGGCTACTATAATATCTTTACGGGCAGCCATGGCTTCTTCGTATGATATTTCGGGGGTTGGGTTAGCTAATGCAAATACAATGCAATTTTTTGCCATTGATTGCACCATTTCTTTTGTTAATATATTTCCTTTTGATAACCCTATAAATACATCGGCACCTTTAATAACATCTTCTAATGTGTCTTTTTTTTGAGTAGGTACAGCAAAAAAAGATTTGTACTCATCAAGATCGGTGCGGCCAGTATGTATAACACCTTTGCTATCAAGCATGGTGATGTTTTCTTTTTTAACGCCTACAGCTATATACATTTTAGCGCATGAATTGGCACTGGCACCGGCGCCATTTATTACCACTTTAATTTTTTTCATTTTTTTGCCAGATATTTCAACCGCATTAAGCAAACCTGCTGAGGAAATAATAGCAGTGCCATGTTGGTCATCATGCATTAATGGAATTTGTAATTCGGCTTTTAAACGTTTTTCTATTTCAAAACATTCTGGAGCTTTAATATCTTCTAAGTTAATACCTCCAAAAGTTAATGCTATGTTTTTTACGGTGTTTACAAATTCGTCTATGTTTTTGGTGTCTACCTCAATATCAAACACATCAATATCTGCAAATATTTTAAATAATAAACCTTTACCTTCCATAACTGGCTTTGATGCTAAAGGGCCAATGTCTCCAAGCCCAAGCACTGCGGTACCGTTAGATATAACAGCTACTAAATTACTTTTTGCGGTATATTTATAAGCATTTTCTGGATCTTTTTCTATTTCTAAACAAGGCTCGGCCACACCTGGCGAATAGGCTAAGGTTAAATCTCTTTGAGTACTGTATGGTTTTGTGGGTATTACTTCTATTTTTCCTGGTCTGCCTTGAGAGTGATAATCAAGGGCATCATTTTTTTTAAATACGTTCATATGATTTTATTTAAATACAAAGTTATTAATCTTGAAAACGTAAGCAACAATCACCGCTTTTTACAAGTTATTAATAATAGCTTGTAAATATAATTTATTTGGGTCAAAATAACTTATAATTTTCATTAACTAAAAAATTAAAGCATAAATTCAAATAATAATCCATATATTCTATTTGATGTGTTATATGAATTTTATTCCCTCAACACCTTGTGAGTTACAAAGCTACTATTTTTAAACTGTGCTTTTAAAAAGTACATGTCACTTGGCAGTTTGGGTTCTGTAGTAACGGAATTGTCATTAATATGAATTTTCACTTCTTTACCCAACGCATCAAATAACTGCAAGGTTTTAACCTCGTGCATATTGCTTACAAATAGCTGATGTGTGAAGGGATTGGGGAAAATAATTAAATTGAGCTGATGCGGTTCATTCACTCCAAAAGTTTTCAAACTTACACTATGCTTTAATTCTCCGTAAACACTACAACTAGAACGATCTGTAACTGTTGCATAATAACAAATGTTTATGTTAGGTTTTACCCAAAACCCAAACTCTTTAGTAGAATATCTTAATCCATGTTTGGTTTCCATAAAAAAGGTACTGAAGCTATTCCTCCATTTAAACCAGTGCCCCTCAAATTTAAAAAAGCATTTTCAAAAAAATTGCTTCATTTCAAAAGTTGTGTTATTGGTTGAATTTACAATTTAGCGTTTTAACCATTGAAGTGGGTCTAATGTTTTTTGGCCTTTCCATATTTGGAAATTTAATTGTTCTTTGCCATTAACATAATGTATGATTCCTATTTTTTGATTAGTGTCCACATTCTGACCCTGAGAGATTGTCACGTCAGAAACGTTAACGTACACGCTAGAATACTCGCCATGTCTTATAATAACTAATTTATCGCCTGTAGGAGATGGTGTAATGGCAGATACAACCCCTTTAAATACGGCATATACTTTAGTATTGTTTTTTGGAGCTAAATCTACGCCATGATTAAATTGTTTAAACCCTTTAATTTCGGGGTGTTCGTATTCGCCATATTCTTGCACAACAGATGGATTAACTAATGGCCACACCAGTTGATTTTGATGTGCTGCAAAATCTGAACTTATTTTTTGATCTTTTTCGGTTAAGTGTAAATCAATGGTAGTTTCTTTAACAGTTGATGTACCCTTTATTTTCTCTGCTTTAGATGATTTATTAGCTTGTTTTTTATTATTTTTTTCGTAAGCTAATTTACTTTGTTCTATTTCGTACAAGATGAGTTTTTTAATTTGATCCTGTATTTTTTCTGAATCTCTTTTTTTCTTTTCTAAATCTGATTTTAATTTTTGTTCTTGTATGGTAAGTGCTTTTACGTAGGATTCTCTTTCTTTTTTTTCGTTGGTTAATACTCTTTTAGATTGTTGTTCGTCGTTCAGTATCAGTTCTTTTTTATTTTGTGCCACTTTTAATTCTGTTAAATTATAGGCTAAATTACTTTGAGTTTCTAATAACCTTTTAACTTGACGCTTTCGGTATTTGGTAATTTGTTGAAAATATTGTGCTCTTAAAAAAGCTTGGTTAAAGGATTCGGCCGATACTAAAAAAATTAATTTAGAAAGTATGTGTTGATTTTTTTGGGTTGCAACAATAAGTTTAGCATAATCTAGTTTTAAACAGTTATACTCGGCTTGTAATTTTTTTATTTCTATTGATTTTTTATTTATTGAATTGTTTACTTCATTCAGCTCTTCATCTATATCTCTAATTAATTTTTCTCGTAATACTATTTTGTTACTTAATAAATTTATTGAAGAGAGTTGCAGATATTGTGTTTTTTTTGTTTTAGAAATTTCGCTATTTAAGTTTTGAATTTCTTTTAATACTGCTGCTTTTTTATTTTGTAATGCCTTTGTTTTTGAAGTATTTTGAGGATGCAATTCAATAACAGAAACGATAATCAAATAAAAAATTAAACTATTTTTAATAAATTGATTCATGTTATTGTGGCAACATTGGCGTATAGTTACTAGGAATATTTAAGCGTAAATTTAATGGTTCTACATTGGTAATTTTAGTGTAGTGAACATTTACTTGTATTAATTTTTGAGCTGAAATAACAATTTGCACATCATGAGATACAAAGTTATTGTTAACTTTTATAAAGTTATCATAAATAGCTTTGTAACTGCGGGCTTCCCCTGCTTCTGTAAAAGTATTAGTTAAAATTTTAAAATTACTAGGGTCAATGATCATAGTTTGTAGTGGCTTTTTAAGTGAATCTAAGCCTTTTTGAAAGCGTTTTAATTTTCTTTTTCTAATAGTACTTAAATAATAGGTGCAATTATCTCTATTTATAAACGGAATAAATTTATCATTTTCAGAAAAATCAGCACTATTACCAAACAATGATGCTTGTATCATATCAAAATCAATATCTATATGTAAAAATTGATTGATGATGTTATAACTCCCTTTAAAATAGCTATTTTTAGGGTATAACACCATTTTTACTGAATCTTTAGTTAGCATTAATCTTGCAATATCAATAATTCCTAATGCAGTAATTGTTACTAAATATAAACTATCTTTTTTGCCTTTTATAGTAATGTCAAATTCATTAGTTTCTGCATTTGACGAAAAAGATACACTGGCTTTAGCTGTAATCCATTGGTATTGAAACTCATTATCTGCAATGTTTTTTTCAATTGTTTTTACGGTTTTGTAACGTAATGTACATTTTGCCATTATAGTGTCTTTCAATAAATTGTCTTCTGATATTTTATATTGAATAATTTTTTTTGATTTACAGGCATTAAATGCCAAAGCAAGCAATATTACTATAAAGGTGTTTAAAATATTATGTTGGTATCGTTTAGGCACTTGTTGTATTTATAAGTGTTAATCTGTAATTTTTTTTAATTTAATTTTTTGTTCTAAAATGCTATTGCTTGTGCCTATTTTATACGCGCGTTTCCAAAATTCTAAGGCGTTTTGTGTGTAACCTGCTTTGTAATAAGCATCACCTAAGTGTTCTAATATAACAGCGTTTTTGTTATTAATATCGGTGGCTTTTTTTAGCCATTCTATTGCTTGTGTATATTTTTTTTGTTGAAACAATACCCATCCGTAAGTATCCATAAAAGTGTCATTGTTAGGTGTTATAGAGTTTGAGAGAGCGGAGAGTTGTTCTGCTTTTTCTAATTGTGTATTTCGTAATGATAAATAATAGGCATAGTTGTTTAAATATATTGGGTTGTCTTTATCTATTTGTAATAGCTCTTCAAAATGTTTATCTGATAAATGGTATTCTTTTGTTTGGTTATAAAGTTCGGCTAATTCTGAATGAAAACTTGTAAGTATTGTTTTATTTGAAATAACTTTTTCAAATCCAATTTTTAATATATCAATGGCTGCATTATAATTTTTTAAATAATGTAAGGCAATGCCATTATATAAATAAAAGAAGGGTTGGTTAGGGAATACTTCCATTGCATCCGTTGTATATTTCTCAACGAGGTTATAATTTAAAAGTTCCATATACAACATGGCTATTTGAGCCCATATTTCATATTGATTTTTATTTAATGAGATAGATGTTGTGCTTGATTTGACAGCCTTTTCATAATTTCGATTTAAAAAATAGGCTTCTGATAATAAATTATAGGTTTCAAAATGTTTTGGGTGCATAGTAATTATTGATTCTAATAATGTAATTCTATTTAAATTGTTTTTTATAACGTTACTATCCACATAAGTTTTATAAACACTTACTTTATTTTCTGCATCAACAAATGAACTTGTAAACACAGTTTTTAATTGATTAAATAATTTTGTTGTATCTTTTTTTACTGCATACAAATCAACTAAATTTAAAAGTATGGTTGCGTTTTTTGAAAGTATTTGTTGTGCTTTATTACTAAAATTTATTGCGCTATCAATTAAGCCTGTATCTTTGTAATATGAGGCGACAAAAAAATAATTTTCGTCAGTGGGGTATAGTTTAAACAATCTATTTAATTCTAATTGCGTTTCTTTTATGTTACGCAATTTCATTAAAGCCTTAATTTTTTTTATGATATAACTTTCTTCAACGCTGTAATTTTTTTCTAAATCATCTATAGTTTTATAGGCTGCTTCATATTGAGATAAGTGCATATATTCATCAGCAATAGCTTCTTTATATTCTTTTTTTAAAGTGTCTAGGCTTAACATTTTTTTATACACTTTTAATACCGTTTCGTGTTTAAAAAAAGCGTGTAAACATTTTATATAGAGTGATTGATACCAAATGTTTTTAACATCACTTTCTGCAGCTTTTTGAGCGTGTTTTAAAGCTAAATCCATTTTTTGGATGGAATAATAAATATAACCCAATTCATAATTTGCTGCTGCTGAATTGCTGTTAATTTTTAAACATTCTTTAAATTGAGCAATGGCCTGATTGTAATTACTACTCATTTTTTCTTTGCATCCCTCTATAAAATGAAAATCAAATTGCTGATTTAGATCATAATAATTTGATGCTTTTTCAATAGTAACCGATTTAAATGAATTATTCTTTTTACTTGTAATACAGCTTGTAAAGGCTATAACCAAGCAGGCATAAAAAATATATTTCATCAAAAGTGCATTTTAATTTTTTATATTAAACATGTAGCGTTGTAAAATCGCTAATGCTAACATTTAGTCCGGTTCCTTTAATGTCAGCACTTTCTCCTATCATACTGTCTGTAATAAGCACATGGTTAATTTTGGTGTTTGATTGAACAATACTTTTTTTAATACGTACATCCATTAATTTACTATTAGATCCGATAGACGCATAAGGCCCCACAATTGAATTTTGTAAAATAACATTATCACCAATATAACAGGGCTCTATAATTATAGAGTTTTCAATGGTTATATTTTTTCCTTTTAAATTCTTTTTGTCTTTATCAAACTCTAGCAATCGTGTGTTAGTTGCAATAGTAGCATGTATGCTGCCGCAATCCAACCATTCGGTTACAGATTCGCAGGTAAGCTGTAACCCTTTGTTTTTCATGTTTTCTAAGGCATTGGTTAGTTGAAACTCCCCTTTTTCTGTAATATTATTATCTAATAAATGTTGTAATTCACTTTTTAAATTTTCACCATCTTTAAAGTAATAAATACCAATAATGGCTAAGTTGCTAATTGGTGTTTGAGGTTTTTCTACAAACTGAGTGATTACTTTTTTATCATTTACTTTTACAACGCCAAACTGGCTTGGATCATCAATATAATGTACCCAAATAATACCATCAGCATTGGTATCCATTTTAAAATTTACTTTAAAAAGGGTATCTGCAAATGCTACAATTGTTTTGCCTTTTATGGATTCTTTAGCACACATAATAGCATGGGCTGTACCTAATGCTTGGGTTTGATAATAAATTACAGCTTTAGCGCCTTGATTTTTTGCTATTTCAAGTAATGAATTTTCTACTTCAGAGCCAAAATCTTCGCCAATTACAAAGGCTATGATTTCTATTTTTTCATTTACAGTTTTTGTAATATCTTCTACAAGCCTTTGTACAATAGGAAATCCAGCAACTTTAATTAATGGTTTTGGGGTAGTAAGTGTGTGCGGTCTCATGCGCTTGCCTTTACCAGCCATTGGTATAATAATGTTCATTTTAATTTATCAATTTTAACAAAGATAAATAAAACAATACTACCCTTAATACTAAACATTAACATTGTATTTGTTAAAACTTTTTAATTTACATCAAAAGTAATCTTAGATTTAGATTAGATTTCCAACCTTAAATCATGTTAAAATTTTTATTAAATAAATATTTAATTGCCATTATTTTTTTTGTGATATGGGTTGTTTTTTTTGATAAAAACGATGTAATGACCCAATATGAGCAATATGTAAAATGTCAAAAACTGCAATTAGAAAAAGCGCATTATTTAGAGGAAATTGAAAAGAATAAATCAGATTTACAAGACTTAAGCACTAACGCTAAAAGTTTAGAAAAATTTGCCAGAGAAAAATATTATATGAAAAAAGATAATGAAGATATTTATGTTATTGTTCAAAAAAAATAAACAAATATGCTTTGTAAAAGTTGTCGTTATAACTTTAGTATATTTAGGTTTAAACTGAGCCGATTAACACCTTAATTCTGCTTTAAAAGGGTGTATTGTTGTTATAATTAAGTAAAATAACAAAGCAATTTAATGTAAATACAAGCTGGGTTACACTACCCCAATTTTCAGCCACTACAGCTCTTCTGACTAAGTTGGAAGTTAAAAAAAACTATTGCCTACAACTACGGAACCCAACTGAGTGGTGCCAATCTGAGGTAGGGTTGTTGCCATTTATTACAAAAATACCAGACTGTGTT
>JAVKLI010000083.1:0-6648 GCA_031539425.1 Bacteroidia bacterium | reverse complement strand
TGAAAACCCTACTCAAATGCAAGAACTGTTAGAAATGGAAGGTATTGTGATTAATAATGATTGTATTCAAAATTTTGAAGCTCATTTTTGGGATCCAGCCTTATTTGTAAAAACTTAAATACGTTTTTTTGTAATTATTTATTGTAAAACAGCGGTAAAAAAGATACTGTCAAAAAAAAATCACTTACTTTAAACATCATAGTGTTTTTTAATACAACTTAGATTCAATCAATAAAAAACCCCCGAATTATTCGGGGATTTTTTATAAAAAATAATATTAATTAATTTTTAATACAAAGTTATTGTATAAGTTACATTACCAACCGTTACTGTAGCTTGATTATCGCAAGTACCGTTACCATAATCAATAACTCTAGTTAGTAATCCGTTTGGAGTAACATTTAAAACACCTTGGGTAAAATGTTTTCTACATATAGGGGAAGATAAATCTCTAATTAAATCTGAAGTAATTTGCTGAGTATAATAAGAAGTATTTGAACCAGCTGATCTTGTACCACTTGCTGTGCCACTAACTGCAAATTTATCATCTAATTTAGTTAGTGTAGTGTGTCCATTAATCCAACGATAAGGTGTGTTAGCTGTGCGTGATACATAATTACCGTTAGGTTTTATTACCGTTAAAGATGAGGTGTGTGAAAAAGTTAATTGATTTTGGGTATTTAATCCATTATTAGTAGTGTAAATATACCCAGTTACGTTATTGTTATCAATGGCATAATTTTGAAATTTTTTAGAAATAACTGTTCCTGCATCTCTGTATCGACCTGTAAAATTGATTATAATTTTTCCTCTTCTATATCTATTGTCTATGCAAAGGCAATTTACTGTTCCAAAATTAATAGTTAAAACTTTTGGATTTGATACAGTATCTATTGTAATTGAAGCACAAGGGGCAGCAGTGACAGCCTCTGTTCCAGAGTTTTTGTAATTTGTTAAAGTGTTTCCATCCCCTACCTCATCGCTCATTGAGTTAACATCACTCTCTACTCCTGCTACTAAAGAATTGTCGGCTGGAGATTCGTCTCCATTGGGGTCTGTAGTTGTAGTATTAGTATTAGCTGTAGTTGCTTTATTACATGATGTAATTGTAAGTGCTAATAGCACTACTGCAAAACAGATGAATTTTAAAGTTTGATTTGTTTTCATAAGTATTTAATTTTTTAAGTAATAAACAAATATACTTTTTTTTGGTTTTAGTCCTGTAATTTATAAACATTTCAAATGTTAAAAAAAGAAATTTTGATACCTTAGCCCGACTTTAAATACCAAAAGCATGTATACACACATTAAAAATCATTTCGAAAATCAGTTAAAAGACATTGAAATAAATAATTTATTTAAAAAAGAACGCATCATTACCACTCCTCAAGGGGTAGAAGTAACAACCAATGCAGGGCAGCAAGTTATTATTTTTTGTTCTAATAATTATTTAGGTTTATCGTCACACCCAAGCGTATTAGCAGGCGCTAAAGCTACTTTAGATAGCCATGGGTACGGCATGTCATCTGTACGCTTTATATGCGGTACTCAAGATATTCACAAAACACTTGAACAAAAAATTGCCACCTTTTTAAAACAAGAAGATACCATTTTATACGCCGCAGCATTTGATGCTAATGGCGGGGTTTTTGAGCCTTTATTTACCGAAGAAGATGTTATTATTTCGGATGAGTTAAACCACGCTTCTATTATAGATGGGGTAAGGCTATGCAAGGCACACCGCATGCGTTACAAAAATTGTGATATGGCCGATTTGGAATTACAACTAAAAAATGCACAAGACAAGCGCTTTAAAATTATTGTAACTGATGGTGTATTTAGCATGGATGGTTTTGTAGCACCATTGGATAAAATATGTGAGTTAGCAGAACGGTACGAAGCCTTGGTAATGGTTGATGAAAGCCACGCTACAGGATTTATTGGTAAAACTGGGCGAGGTACCGTAGAATTAAAAAATGTTATGGAACGGGTAGATATTATTACCGGAACCTTTGGAAAGGCTTTAGGTGGTGCCATGGGAGGATTTACAACCGGTAAAAAAGAAATAATAGAATTGTTGCGCCAACGCTCAAGACCTTATTTATTTTCAAACTCATTAGCACCGCATATAGTAGGGGCTACCATTACTGTGTTTGATATGCTTACAGAAACAACCAATTTGAGAGATCAACTAGAACGTAATGTAAACTATTTTAAACAAGGTTTACAAAAAATAGGGTTAGATTATAAGCAAGGTGATTCGGCTATAGTGCCAGTAATGCTATATGATGAAAAGCTTGCACAAACCTTTGCAGAAAAACTCTTAACACATGGTATTTATGTAATAGGATTTTTTTACCCAGTGGTACCAAAAGATAAAGCCAGAATTCGTGTGCAGTTATCTGCAGCACATACCACTGCGCATTTGGATAAGGCTCTAAAAGCCTTTGAAACAGTGGCAAAAAAACTTAATGTGATAAAATAATTAATATGGTTAATATTGCAATTTTTGCTTCGGGCGCAGGTACTAATGCCGAAAATTTATTTTTACATTTTAAAGATGACAAAAAAATAAAATTTAAAATTGTGGTTACGAACAACCAAAACGCTGGTATTTTTGAAATTGCCACTCGATATAAAAAATCAGTTCAAGTAATTACCAAAACTAATTTAGAAACACAAAGCCATTTATTAATTAATTTTTTAAAATCAGAAGCGGTAGATTTAATTGTATTGGCAGGGTTTTTGCTTAAAATTCCAGAAGCATTTATTAAAGCCTTTCCGAATCAAATTATCAACTTACACCCTTCGTTATTACCAAAGTACGGAGGAAAGGGTATGTACGGGCACCATGTGCATGATGCTGTTTTAAAAAACAATGAACCTGAAACGGGTATTACCATACATTACGTGAATGAAGCCTATGATGAAGGGCAAATTATACTTCAACAATCGGTTGCGCTTAAACCTAACGAAACCGTTGAAACCGTGCAACAAAAAATTAGAGTATTAGAGTTTAAATATTTGCCAGAAGCTATAAAAATGCTAGCAAGTACCTTTTAATAAATATACATTGAGGTATTCTAATTATATTAAATTTTTGCTTATTTTCGTAGACTTTAAAAATAGCAAAATTGCAGTTATACAATTATAAACCCAAAGTATTTAAATTAGTTGTTCTTGGGTTTTTATCCTTTATGTTGCAGCAGCGTGTAAATGCACAAATACATGCTACCAATGCCTTATCCCCATCACAACTTGTAAATGATGTATTAATTGGGTCGGGTGTTTCTGTAAGTAATGTTACTACCAAAGGGAGCACATTGCAAATTGCTTCATTTACTGCTAACGCCAGTGATAATTTAGGAATTACATCTGGTATTATTTTATCTACAGGGTTTGCTGTTACAACTATTTCAAGTACTAGTTTTGGACGAGGAGGGTATATATCAAATATTACAAGACAAGCTCCAAATTCTACTTATCCAAATTATAAACCAGGGCCTAAAGGACCAAACAATTACTTAGGTGGCAGCAACCAAACTGACTCATTGCAAATTTATTGGACAAACATGAGTACACCTTCAGACTTACAGCTAACGAATTTAGTAAAAAAACCCAACACAACTTATTTTGATGCGGCAGTATTAGAATTTGATTTTATAGCTCAATTTGACTCAATTAAATTTAATTTTGTTTTAGCCTCAGAAGAGTATACCAATTTTGCTGTTCCGCAAGGGTCACAGCCAGATTATAATGATGTATTTGCTATTTTTTTAAGTAGCACAGTAGCTCCTGTAGTGCCTGCTGTTAATATAGCTACTTTAAATATTTCTAATACCCCATCTAAATTAATTAGTATTGGCAATATTAATCATGTAAAAAACTCAAATTTATATAAATCTAACTTACCTCGTCCAGGAACAATTAATTCAGAGTATAACGGTTTTACTAAAGTAATAACTTGTAGGGCAAAAGTAGAATGCGGTAAGAAATATCATTTAAAATTTGCTATAGAAGATGAGCTTGATGAGCTTTACGATTCAGCTATTTTTATAGAAGCTAAATCTTTAAAATCTGATAGATCGGGTTTAAAATTAACCGCTAAACAAACACCTGCAGCTAGTAGTTCTGATAAACTTACAGAAGGCTGTGGTATATATACTATTACGCTTGAAAGAGAAGGTAGCCTTGCTGCCCCGTTAACTTTAACTCTTAATATAAGTGGTGGTGCTACTAATAATATAGATTATAAAAATGCAACAACAAATAGTAGTTACAATTGGCCTTCATCTATTACTTTTTTAGCTGGTGAAAGCACCTATAGTTTTACTAATTTAAAAATAGTGCAAGATAATATAACTGAAAATTTAGAAAATATCAACTTTAATTTTACAGGATTAGGAAGCACTGCTTGTTCTAATACATACTCTTTAAACGTTTATTTAGAAGACTATACCCCTGTAAATATTGCATTAAAGGATTCTGCTATTTGTTATAACACTCCCTATTTTATGCAACCTACAGTAACTGGTGGTGTTATGCCTTATAAAAATTATATTTGGATAGGCTCACCCCCAATTAATGGCGTAACAATGTGGACAAGTAACCCTATTACTTCACCAACAACTTTTACTTTAAGTGTTGAAGATGCTTGCAATATCGTTTATAATAAGGGTATAAACATTACACCAAAAGCATACTCAGTAAATGTTAGTAACCACGCCATAATCTTAGGCGAACAAGCTACTTTAACCTCTACAGTTTCGCATATAGGGGGGGCGTTTAAGTGGCAAAACAATGTAACTACCCCTACCCTAAATGTAAAGCCATATCTAAATTCAACTTATACGTTAAATTATATGGTCAATAATTGCTTAGCTCAAGGGGTTGGAAATATTATCATTTTAAATGCCATTACAAGTGTTACTATTGATGCTAATTATAATTTGTGTACCAATAACTCAATTACATTAACTCCATTACCAAACCCTGACCCTATGAGGGGTGGAACTTTTAGTTGGTCGACTGGAGAAACCTCCCAATCTATTACTGTATCACCTACAATACCAACCACCTACATTGTAGTACACACTCCTACTGTTGGTTTCCCTATTACAACTAAAATTGTTGTAAACAAAATGCCATTACCTACTATCACTGTTAATTCTAGCACTATTTGTGAACGAGAGTCTGCTAGTCTTACCTCTACTGTTAGTCATGGAACTGGTAGTTATAGTTGGACAAACAACTCAAGTACATCTCATTCAATTAGTATTGCTAGTGTTTATACAACATCAATTTATAATGTAACCTACTCAATAGAAAATTGCCCAGCGGTATCTGCTAACGGAACTATATTTGTTAACCCCATTCCAAATATTAGAAGTTATTTTTTTCCAGGATGTATAGATTATATATCAACCATATCAGCCGATGTTACCAATACAATTGCTCCAGGAACTTATTCATGGACTTCAAGTACTGGGCAGAAATTTAATACCCCATCATTTACTGTTATGGTAGCAAATCCTATAACCTATTCGTTAGTTTATTCATCTTTAAGTTGTACAAATGCAGTATATGTTAATACAGCCCCAAAAATTAACCCTACAGTAGCAATTGTTTCAACATCAAGTTGTAATAGTAATACTTCAATATTAAGCAGCACTTTATCACCAGCGGGAGGCTCATACACATGGAGTACAGGAGAAATAGATACCCCTACTATTGCTATATCAAATAGCATTAATGCTACTTATAGTGTTAATTATACCTATGATGGTTGTTTTGGAACAGCAAGCGTTAGTGTAATTACGCCAACATTAAATGTTTTATCAAATGTAAGTCAGGTATGTTTAAATAACACTTTAAGTTTACATGCCTCAGGCGGATTAAGTTATACCTGGTCGCCAAGCGGCATGTTGGATTCTGTTAATAGTTCAAGTGTCATTGCAACTTTATCTACTTCAACTGTTTTTTCAGTTAATATATTGTTTAATACGTTTTTCGGGTTATGTACAACAATATTAACCATAAATACTATTGCAAACCAACCACCCAATATAGATTTGTTGATGACTAATATTCCATGTCAAAATGTAATAAGCTACTCAGCTAATTCAGGTGGCCCTTCCTCGATAAGTTCAATTAACTGGGAATTTGATGACACTAGTCGTCGTGGATCTAGCTCATCAAATCTAGCAAATGTAACGCATACTTATCTTAGTGATGGCGTCTATAATCCAACACTTACACTTACTGATGTTAATAATTGTACCTCTACAAAAACAAAGTCTGTTTCTATTTTAACCATGGCACCAAGTGCTTTTGGAGGTACACTTTGTCAAAATAGTACAATTGCGCTTCAGGCTTTTGATGGTACATCTTACACTTGGACGCCAAGTGCATCGCTTAACTCAAATTTAATTGCTAACCCAATAGCCACGCCAACCGATATCTCTACAATTTATACTGTTCAAATTCAAAAATCATTATTTGGCTTAGATTGTTTTGCAACTAGAACTGTGTCAGTTATAATGCAGGGCCCCTTTGCTGGGTTTTCATTTACCGCAACCCCATGTCAAAACACAATTACAACTGCCAATACTACAACTACAAATGCAGAAACTGTTACTTATAATTGGG
>JAVKLI010000082.1:0-13189 GCA_031539425.1 Bacteroidia bacterium | reverse complement strand
TCAATCCCGCTTCAATCACCCTACTCTCTTTACCAACTTCTTAAATTCTTTTTTTTGCGGGCTGCAAATGTAGAAACTTTTTTATTACTAAAAAATTTATTTTAATCTTTTTTTGAAAAATAAATTGTTAATAAGGGGGGGAAGGCTTTAGGAATGAATAAAGGCTCTTTCCTTTTTCAAATAATTTATCTATTTTTTTTTCAACTTCTTTATCTAATTCCAAAACGGGCGCATGGTGTGGTTTGATGCGAGCATCTATAATTAAATTATCACATCCAAAATGTTTAAAATTTAAAGTTGAATTTATGCCATACGTATCATGTGTTGGGTTGGAGCGGGTAAATGTAATCCATAACCAATTATTTAAAGTGTGGGCTGTAAAATTGGCATCGTCAACTAACACAATTAAAGGAAACCCATTTAAGTTAATGGCTTTTTGTTGTAATTCTTTTTCAAAATGGTCTATTTCAATTTTAGTTTGTTCATAATTTATAAATGATTGAGCTTGTAAAATTAATACGCCGGGTAAGGCTATTTGTGGGTTAAAACAAGTTTTAAGCTCTCTTAATTTCTCTGTTATTTCTGTATTTAAACATCTTATTTTTGGCCCGTATGCCGCTAATACCAACTTACTTCCTTGGTTAATGGCTGAGCCTGTGTAATCTAAAGTATCTATTGTAGTATTTGAATAAAAGTGTAAATCTCTTTGTAAATTGATATGCTCGAGCAGATAAGTGAAAAATGCCACTTCGTTTTTAGCAGAAATAGTGTCGTCGTTATTACTTGCAGTAATAAATACATATTTTGCCATGCTTAATTGCCCAGAACCAAGTATATGATTGGCAATAGTCAATATTTCTGAGGGCTGTTGCTGGATTAGGTAAGGTGTGTATCTTTCTGTACCAACTGCCAATAATAAAGGATGAACCCCAGCGGCGTCTACAGCATTTAAGTCTTTAAGTCCCGGAATTTCTTTATGCAAGGCATCTCCAGCTAGTTCATGAATTAGTGATCCAAATATAGAATCTTCTTGCGGAGGCCTACCTACAACGGTAAATGGCCAAATGGCATTTTTTTTATGATAAACTTTATGAATTTTCAAAACAGGAAATAGGTGTGTAAGGCTGTAATAGCCTAAATGATCGCCAAATGGGCCTTCGGGTTTGTTGTTATTATTTGACATCACTTCGCCTGTTATTACAAAATCAGCATCTGCGCTGATGCAATAGCCATCTTCATAAAAATAGTTAAACCGTTTATGCCCTAAAGCCCCAGCAAAATTAAGCTCGCTCATATTTTCTGGCAAAGGCATTACAGCCGCAAAGGTATGGCTTGGGGGCCCTCCCACAAAAATAGACACTTTTAAGGACTTGTTTTTTAGAACTGCTTTACTATGATGAACACCAATACCTCGGTGTAACTGATAATGCAATCCAATTTCTTTATTCTCTTCATAATTATTACCTGATAATTGAACGCGATACATTCCTAAATTAGAGCGTGAAATACCAGTAAAATCAACATCTTCGGTATACACTTGTGGAAGGGTGATAAAAGAACCACCATCCATTGGCCAATGTTTTATTTGTGGTAGTTGGTTAATATTTATTTCATTTTGAATAATTGATTTTGAAAAGAAATTTTTTTGTGGTAATGAAGAATATGCTGTTTTAGCCAATTTTAAAGCCTTAAACGGCTGTTTTAATATTTTATAAGGCTGTTGTTTAAGTTCAATTAATTGTTGTATGTTTTTTAACGAATCTCTAAATATAAATTGAGCCCTTTGTTTGGTTCCAAATAAATTAGATGCGCATTGAAATTGAGAATCGATTACATTTTGAAACAACAGAGCTGGACCACCCATAGCATTTACTCTTAGATGTATAGCAGCCATTTCTAAATTAGAACTAACAGGCTCTGTAATTTTGATGAGCTGATTGTTTTTTTCTAAATCATTGATGCAGTGTTGCAAACTAGTATAACCCATACTTACTTTTTTAGTTGCTTTAAGTCTCTTTGAATATCCCGCTTTATATCTTTTGATTTTAGGGTTTCTCGTTTGTCATATAATTTTTTACCCTTTGCTAAAGCTATTTCTAGTTTAGCAAACCCTTTTTCATTTGTAAATAAATGAATGGGTATAATGGTTAAGCCTTTATCTTTTAATTTCGACTCTAATTTGTAAAGCTCTTTTTTGGTTAAGAGTAATTTTCTATCTTGAGTTGGTGTATGATTGTAGAAATTACCCTCTGTATAAATACTTATGTTTATGTTTTTTACAAACAACTCGCCATTTTTAAAATAACAGTAACCCTCTGTTAAACTAACGCTTCCCATCCGTATTGACTTAATTTCTGTGCCTTTTAAAACAATACCAGCCATAAATATTTCAATAAACATAAATTCAAAACTGGCACGTTTATTCTTAATGCTAACTTTGTTTAATATTTTTGAAACCTTTGACACAATAATAAGACCGCAAAAATATATTAATTAACAATGTAATTGTGGAAAATAAAATGGTATTTATTTTTTATAAACCAAACATTAAATTGGAATAATCTTATTTTTGAACCCACAATAACTATTTCATCTCAATTATATGAACTTACACGAATATCAAGGTAAAGAAATTTTAAAATCTTATGGCGTTGCCATATCTGAAGGGATATTAGCCCACACACCCGATGAGGCTGTAGCTGCTGCTAAAGAAATGAAAGTGAAATACAATAGCGATTGGGTTGTAGTAAAAGCGCAAATACATGCTGGTGGCCGTGGTAAGGGCGGTGGTGTTAAATTAGCCAAAAATTTAGATGAAGTAAAAGCCAGAGCTACTGATATTATTGGTATGCAGCTTATTACACCACAAACAAGTGCAGAAGGTAAAAAAGTAAACAAAGTACTCATAGCTCAAGATGTTTATTACCCAGGTGCTACGCCAACTAAAGAATTATACATTAGCATTTTATTAGATAGAGCCAAAGCTCGAAACATTGTAATGTATAGCACCGAAGGCGGTATGGATATTGAAAAAGTGGCTGAAGAAACCCCACATTTAATTTGGAAAGAAGAAATAGACCCTAAAATAGGATTAAAAGATTTTCAATGTCGCAAAATAGCATTTAACTTAGGCTTAAGCGGTAATGCGTTTAAAGAAATGACCAAATTTGTGAGAGATTTATACAAAGCTTACGAAGGTATTGATGCCTCATTGTTTGAAATAAATCCTGTACTTAAAACATCTGACGATAAAATATTAGCAGTAGATGCAAAAGTAACCATAGATGATAACGCCCTTTACAGACATCCAAAAATTGCCGAAATGCGCGATGAAACAGAAGAAAATCCAATAGATGTAGAAGCACGCAAAGCGGATTTAAATTATGTAAAATTAGATGGAAACGTAGGCTGTATGGTAAATGGGGCTGGCTTAGCTATGGCTACCATGGATATTATTAAATTAAGCGGCGGAGAGCCTGCTAACTTTTTAGATGTAGGAGGAACTGCTAATGCAGAGCGAGTAGAAAAAGCATTTAAAATTATTTTAAAAGATAAAAATGTGAAGGCAATTTTGGTAAATATATTTGGCGGGATTGTAAGATGCGATAGAGTGGCGCAAGGAATTATTGACGCCTACAAGAATATGAAATCAATTGATGTACCTATTATTATTAGATTACAAGGAACCAATGCCGAAGTAGCTAAAAAGTTAATTGACGATTCTAAGCTGCAAGTTTATTCAGCTATTGCTTTGCAAGAAGCCGCAGATTTAGTTAAGAAAGTAATTACTCAGTAATTGATATAATTTAGCCTTATAATTATGTTATTATAAAGCTTGATAAATAATAAACTTATCTTTCTGGCTAGAATTTACTTCAAATATTTTTTTTAACCTAAGCTGTTGTTCCATTTTTATTAAAGTATCTAAACTAATGCCATATTGATGTTGCGCATACCAATTGTCCCAAATTATAATATCGTTTTTGCTTAGTTGTTGTAATCTTTCTTTATACAACCAGGTGTGCTGCTTATCTTCAAATGATTTGTTGTTATATAAAATAAAAAAATAGCAAAAGTCAAAATAACAATTGTATTGTATCAAGTTTTTTCTTTCTAAAAAATTGTAAATATGATACGCATTTTGTTGACTATTTTCTAACTCAAAATCTTTAGTTTTATTATATGCCGCAGGGTTTGAAGTAAATGGAAAAATTACAATGTAAATTAAAATAATAGTTACTATACCTTTTTTAATTTTTTTATGCAAAATAGTATCCATAATAAATTGTATGCCATACATAGCTATAATAATAATTAGCGGTATTACAGCTATTAATACGCGTTTCATGCCAAACGAATTAAAAATGCCTAAATACCAAAATACAGAATGTGCCACAAAAAAAGCTAAAAATGAGCCTATCACTAAAAACAAAATTTCAAAAGACAATTGTTTTTTTAAAAATTTAAAAAATAAGTATAACAATCCTATTCCAAATAAAATATAAATAGGTATGCCAATAACATAATTTAATTGTTCAAAAAAATGCAATATAGTGCCACTTCCATATAGCTTAGTCATATTAGCATATGGTATTTTAGTAAACACCCAAAATATATCATTATAAAAAAAATAGCCCGCAATTGAATATATAATTGTACCCAAACTTAGGTATAATATATATTTAAGTTCTTTTATAAAAACATAATAAAGGCTAACAACTCCTATAATTATTAATCCTTCAGAGCGTATAAAAGGTAAAAACGATATTAAACAAGCTGATAAAATAGTTTGTTTTTTTAACGTTAACAATAAACTAAGGCTAATAAATAATGCAAACAAAAGCTCTGTTAATCCAGAAATACTCATTAGTACAAAAAGTGGTGCAGATAAAAAAAGGATAAAACATAAAATTGGATATGATACATTGAGTCTTTTGATAATAAAATACGTAGATAATACAGTAAAATAGCCAACTAAAACATTAAAAATTTGAGCCCCTATAAAGCCAAATTGAGCAAAAGGAGCGCAAAATAGAACGTATAAAGGTTTAGCCCAATGGTTAAAATACAATTCTGGTTGAGTAAAGGCAAACTTAGCAAATAAATAATGTAAAATACTATCGCCAGTATCAAAAGTAGATTTTGAAAAAAAAGTAAAACCCCCATAAAAATAAAGTACATTAAAGAATAAACAAGAACTTTATTTTTTAACGCATTAAATAAAGAAGATGAATAAAATATCAATGTTTACTCTTTTAAAGGGTTTTATTAAATCTGTGTTATTTTTATTTGCTTTATAACAATCCGAAATTTAAAAAAAATAGCTTATTTGTACCTAATTTAATAATTAAAAAATGGTTAGGTTAAACAAATAATGCTTCAAACTTACAATCCACATCCAAATATCATAGTAGGTATATTAGATTTAACCTTGTATCATCAATTTATTGGTCCATGTAAACCTACAAATCTACAAACAACAGAATATTTGACAAATCAAATATTAAGCCAAAATGTCAAAATAGAAAAGGACCATTTTGGAAAACCTTTTATCCCAAATTCTTCAATTCATATTAGTATTTCACATTCTAAAAATTGGTTAGCTGTTATTGTTAATGAGTTAGAGCCAACAGGCATAGATATTGAAATGATAAGGTCAAATGTTTTAAATATCCAATCTAAATTTTTATCAAATGAAGAAATATTAGATGCAAACAATCATATAGAAAAACTATTAATGTATTGGTGTGCCAAAGAAGCACTTTACAAATTACATGGCACTAAAGGTATTACTTTTAAAACACAACTTTTAATTGATCCCTTTGAACTATCAATAAAAACAAATATTGTAGGGCATATCAAAATAAATAATACAACAAAATCTTATTTATTAAATGCTGAAGTTGTTAACAATTCATATATTTTAGTATACACATCTATGCAATTAAAAAAATAATTACTTTCGTTCAGTTCAAAAAATAAAAACACAATTATTATAATCAAAACACACCTTCCTAATTATGAAAAAATCATATTTTTTAGCAGTTTGCTTTATAGTTATCACCTGTATAACTGCAATTGCACAACCCACTTATACTTTAATTGAAAAAATTACAGCGCAAGAAGGTAAACTTGTAATTCCACACGCAAAATGGAAATTAGCCAACGGACTTATTGTAATAATACACGAAGATCATTCAGACCCAATTGTTCATACACAAGTAACTTATAAAGTAGGATCTAACCGCGAAACGCCTGGTAAAACAGGTTTTGCACACTTTTTTGAACACATGATGTTTCAAGGATCTAAAAATTTAAGAGATGAAGAGCATTTTAAAATTATTTCTGATGCAGGTGGAAATGGTAACGGATTTACAGCACGTGACAAAACTGTTTATTTTGAAAATATGCCTTCTAACCAACTAGAAATGGCGTTATACCTTGAAAGCGACAGAATGGGTTTTATGCTTGATTCATTAACAAACAAAAAATTTGAAAACCAAAGAGATGCTGTAAAAAATGAAAAATCTCAAAACCAAGAGAATATTCCTTACGCCATGGGATTTGGCGAAAAAATGAACCAGTTTTTATACCCTTTTAAACACCCATACAGCTGGGAACCTATTGGTTATGTTGATGACTTAAATAAAGCCACTGTAGAAGATGCTAAAAGTTTCTTTTTACGCTGGTATGGTCCAAATAATGCTATATTAACCATTGCAGGCGATGTTAAATCAGAAGTAGTAATGCCATTAGTGGATAAATATTTTGGAACATTAAAACCCTGCCCAGAAGTTAAAAAATTAAGAGTACCAACTTTTACACTTCCTATAGATAAATATACCTCATACAAAGATAATATTTACTCTCCTTTAAACCTACGTGTTTACCCTACTGTGCCTAACACACACAAAGATGAGCCTGCTTTAACTTTATTAAGTTTTATGATGGGGCAAGGCAAACAATCTATTTTATATAAAAACTTTGTAAAATCTAAGATAGCTTTTGAAGCATTTATGTTTCATAGGGCGGATGACTTAAGTGGTGAATTTACTATGGGGATTTTAATATCTCCACCAGAAAACATGAACTTAGAAACAAAGTTTACAGAAATAGATGCAAAAGTTAAAGCTACTATAAATGAGTTTGAAACAGTTGGTATTACTGATGAAGCGCTTCAAAGCGGTAAATCCATTATAGAATCACAAAAACAAACAGCCTTAACTTCTCTAGAAGGTAAAGCAATGGAACTATCTGAAACTGAAAGACTTTTAGGTAAAGATTTTAGTATTGCTGATGACATAGAGCGATACAATAAAGTAACGAAAGAAGACATATTACGTGTATTTAATAAGTATATTAAAGGTGCTGGAGCCGCTATATTAAACACCTACCCTATTTTTGACGAAAAAGATTCAGTTAAATCTATAAACCCTTACGCTAATTTTCCTTTAGAAGCAAACCCAGAATATGTAGGATTAAAACATACTCCAAACCCTGATAAGTTTGATAGATCTATTAAACCAAAAGCAGGCGAACCTAAAACGGTAACTATGCCAGCTACCTATAAAACAACATTAGCTAACGGATTAAAAGTAATGGGTACTAAATATAACGAGTCACAAATTGTAAATATTTATATGAACATATCTGGTGGAGATATGGTATTACCAGCCGATAAACTTAAAAAACGTGGCTTAGCAAATGTTACAGCATCTATGATGGATGAAAGTACCAAAAACTATACAGCAGAAAAAATAGAAACAGCCCTATTTAACTTAGGTAGTTTTATAAATTTTAACGCTTCAGATGATGTTATAAGCATCGATATAACCTGCTTAAAGAAAAACATAGATGCCACTTTACGATTATTAGAAGAAAAATTATTTAACCCTGCATTTAATGAAGAAGATTTAAAAATTGTGATTAAAAGTATAAAAGAAGGTATTAACTCCGAATCTAAAGAACCAAACGCCATTGGACAAAAATTATTTAACAAAGTGCTTTATGGAAATACTGTGTTGGGTACTAAACCTACCATATCTACTTTAGATAATATAAAGATAGAAGATGTGAAAAGTTATTACGATTCTTATTTTTCACCCTCTGTTACAAACCTTGTTATTGTTGGAGATTTAGACGAACAAGAGGCTTTTAAAAAATTGGAATTTTTAAATAAATGGCAAGCAAAACCAGTTGTAATTAACCCTATTGTATTACCTGAAATTACTAATGAGCCACAAATTTTTATATTTGATAAGGTAACCAAATCAACTATTGTTAACCAAGGGTTTATATCAGAAAAATATAGTGTAACCGGAGAGTATTTTAAAAATCAAATTGCTAACTATATTTTTGGAGGTACATTTAATACCCGTTTAAATTTAAATTTACGTGAAGACAAAGGTTACACTTACGGTATACGCTCAACAGTGAAAGGTGATAATCATTCAGGTATATTTATGATAGGCGCAGCTATAAAACGCACATCGTCATTTGACGCGTTATTTGAAATAAATAAAGAGTTTGTAAAATATAATAAAGATGGTATAACTGATGATGAATTAACTTTTACAAAAAACGCCATGCTTAATGGAGATGCTTTAAAATATGAAACTCCAGGTCAAAAAGCCAAATTTTTACTGCACATGTTAGAGTATAATTTAGATGCCAATTATGTAGCGCAACAGCAACAAATACTTAAAAATATAACCAAAGAAGAATTAAACGTACAAATAAAAAAACTATTTGATACAAATAAACTTAAAACAGTTATTATTGGTGATAAATCTCGTATAGAATCGCAAATGGAAAAATTGATCAAAAAAGAACCAAACAGCGAGTTTATTAAAAAATTTAAAATGAAAAAAATATCGTTATAATTTTAAAATAGTTTATTTATGAAATCATTATTTTTTGTTGCTTTATTTTTATTAAGCACCATTGCTTGGTCTCAAAGCCATCAAGTACAAAATGCCTATAATTACTTACAAGAGAAAGATTATAGAAAAGCAAAAATAGCTGCCGATACTGCAATTAAAAATGCAGAATCAATGAAAGCACCTAAACTTTGGTTTTATAGAGCAAAAATTTATAAAGGCATTTATGAAGATAAAACCGATGCCATTAAAAACCTTGATGCTGACGCAGTTGAAAAAGCATTAGAAAGTATTTTAATGTGTTTAAAGTTAGATAAAGGTGCAAATAACTTTAAAGATCAAGCCAAAGGATTGATTGTGCAAATTTCATTTACTGCCTTTGAAAAAGCCAAATATAACATCACTCCAACTAACTACACCAAAGCGCTATCTATACTTGATATGGTTGAAAAATCATTAGACTATGATTTTGAAGGTGGCATGAAAAGAAATAATATTTCTAAAGAATTGGTTTTATATTATAGATATAGAGTCAATTTAGCATCAGGCAATAAAGATATGATAGTAGCCTCTGTTAAACAACTGATGGATATTAAATATAAAGAGCCAACAATTTATACAGATATGGTAAGTTACTTTATCAACCAGAAAGATACGGCAACCGCTTTAACTTATTTAACTATAGGGCGCGAACAATTTGAAGATAACATTAACCTAATGAATGTAGAGCTTAGCATTTACCTTAAACAAGGTAAAATTGCCATTTTAAAAGATAAGCTCATTAAAGCTATTGAAGTATCGCCCGAAAATGATTTATTTCATTGCGTATTAGGAAATATATACAATAGCACTAAAGAACAAGATAAAGCCGTTGAGTCTTTTAAAAAAGCTTTAGAAATAAATCCCGAACTAGAAAATGCAAATTATGGACTGGGCGCATTATATTTTTCTCGGGGTAAGGGACTTATGGATAAAGCAGGGGCATTACCCGTATCTGAAAACAAAAAAGCGATTGAAATAGAAGCAAAAGCCAAAGACGAATTTAAATTAGCAGCTCCTTATTTAGAAAAATCATTTGAGCTAAGCCCAGATGCTGCTGTAAAAAGAACCTTGTTTCAATTATTTAGCATATTAGGCGACACTGAAAAAGCAGCTAAATACACTAAAACAAAACCTGCTAAGTAACATGAAGCCGTTTTATTTACTGATTTTTTGCACGCTTTTATCAAGCGTCATATTTGCTCAAAAATCTAATGTACAAGCTGCATGGCGGGCTTTAAGTGATTATGAAGCTACTATGATTGAAGCTCCAGATTTAAATTATTTAACCACGGCCAATGATAAAATAAAACCTGCATTAACCCATGAAACAACCGGAAAACAATATAAAACATTTGTATATAAATTTTTAATAGATTACTATTTTCATAAATATTATTTTAATTTAGAACAAAAAAAAGGCGGCGAATTAGAGTTGGCATACAACAATGTAAACTCTGATTATATACTATCATCAGCTGAAAATTTAGGCAAACTGTATGATTTGGAACCTACGTATATACCCAAACTGTTACAGCAAGCCAAGGATCAATCTTACTTATCTGAAGATGAAATAAAAATTATTAATGCTGTTAATTCCATATATAACGAATTGAATAATTTTTCTGTTAGCAAATATAAGGCCAATAATTACATTGATGCTTCCAATATATATTTCAATATTGGTATATATAAACAAAAAACACAAAATTTATTAGATTCAACCAGTTTTCAAAATGCCCTTATTTGCGCTCAAAAGGCAAACGATAACAAGAAAATTGTTTTTTATGCCCTTAATTTAATAGAGAAAAAAATTGCAAAAAACACAACCTACATTGGTCTTACTAATGCTTATTTAGATTTAAAAGATACAGCCAATGCGCTTTTAACATTAAAGCAAAGTGTAAAACTATATAGTAACGATTATTTTTTACTAAATAAATATATAACCCTAAGCACTGCAAAAAATAAAAACGATGAGTTGTTACGTGAATTAGAAACAAGTTATAATAACAGCCCTAACAATAAATTTTTAAACGTAGCTATAGGCGATTTATACTATAGTAAAATTTCAAACATAACTTCCGAAAGCGCAACAGTAGTGCCTGCATACGAAGCTCAATTTACAAAAGCAGAAACTTATTATTTAAATGCATCTAAAATAAAAGTTGATAATGAAGATATCAATCATATTACAAATTATAATCTTGGAGTGCTATATTATAATTTTGGTGCCTTACTATATAATTTATCAATTACCAAATCTGTTAAAGTAAAACCAACTGCGCAACAAATTGAATTTGAAAAACGAAGTTCAGTTTTATATCAAAAAGCCATTCCGTTTTTTGAAGCCGCACTCACCATACATACAGACGATACTAACAGTATGCTCGCCTTACAAAAACTTTACTATTTAGTAAACAATCAACCTAAAGGTATAGAAATGACGAATAAATTAAAAGTGTACCAAAAAAAATAATATGGAATATAGAATTGAAACAGATACTATGGGCGAAGTTAAAGTGCCTATTAATGCTTATTGGGGGGCTCAAACTGAACGATCAAGAAACAATTTTAAAATTGGACCAGAAGCCAGTATGCCCATTGAAATTATTTACGCTTTTGCATATTTAAAAAAAGCAGCTGCACTTACAAATAATGAACTTGGAGTATTAGATAAATTAAAGTGTGATTTAATTTGTAAAGCCTGTGATGAAATTATTGCAAAAAAATTAGATAACGAGTTTCCTTTAGTAATATGGCAAACAGGCTCAGGTACACAAAGCAACATGAACTTAAATGAAGTTATAGCCAATAGAGCTCATGTAATAAATGGAGGCAAATTAACTGATGAGAAAAAAATAATTCACCCTAATGATGACGTTAACAAATCTCAAAGCAGTAACGATACTTACCCTACTGCTATGCATATAGCGGCATACACTATGGTAGTTAGCGTAACCATTAAAGGCTTAGAAAAACTACAAAATACCTTAACTAAAAAATCTATAGAGTTTAAACCCATTATTAAAACAGGTAGAACTCATTTTATGGATGCTACACCTTTATCGTTAGGTCAAGAATTTTCGGGCTATGTGCAGCAAATAAAAATGGGCATTAAAGCCTTAAACTCTGCATTATTAACGGTAAAAGAACTAGCCTTAGGCGGCACAGCTGTTGGAACGGGGTTAAACGCCCCAAAAAATTATGATGTATTAGTTGCTAAAAAAATAGCAGATTTAACAGGACTACCATTTGTAACAGCACCTAACAAATTTGAATCATTAGCTGCGCATGATGCTATGGTAGAACTGAGTGGTGCGTTAAAAAGATGCGCTGTATCATTAATGAAAATTGGAAATGACATTCGCGTGTTATCCTCTGGCCCACGTAGTGGCATCGGAGAAATTGTTATTCCAGATAACGAACCTGGTTCATCCATTATGCCAGGAAAAGTAAATCCTACACAGCCAGAGGCAATGACTATGGTATGTGCGCAAGTAATGGGTAATGATACAGCTGTATCTATTGGCGGAAGTATGGGGCATTTTGAACTCAATGTATTTAAGCCAATGATAGCCTATAATGTACTTCAATCAGCTCAATTAATTGGTGATGCTTGTGTTTCATTTAATGATAATTGTTGTGTTGGCATAGAAGCAAATAAGCCTGTTATTGCCAAACATTTAGAAAACTCATTAATGCTTGTAACAGTTTTAAATACGCACATTGGTTACGAAAAAGCGGCTAAAATTGCTAAAACAGCTCACAAAGAAAATTTAACCTTACGTGAAGCTGCGTTACAACTAGGCTATTTAACTAATGAGCAATTTAACGAATGGGTTGATCCTTCAAAAATGATTGGCGATAATTTGTTTTAACATAAATTCATTGTTAAGCGTTAGTTATTTATGTAGCAATGAATTGAAAGTGTTAAAATAATTTTACTCCCCAAAAGTGAGTTTATTTTTGAGCCATTTTTCTCGTGTACTAATTTTCGTACGCAAATATTCCATCGGTCGATCACCTTTAATTCTATTGCAAGAGCTACAAAGCAATTGATAGTTTTCGTAATAATCACCACCGCCTTTTGATTTGGGAATAATATGATCAACTTCAAAATGATGAATGGCAAAAGCTGTTCCACAAGCGTTGCAATCGCCTTTTTGTTGAATGAATAAACGTTCTTTTGTACTTCTTGTAATGTGTTCTATTTTAATGTCTGTGCGTTGTGGAATATCTTTTCTGTGTACAAAATTTTTGAATAACCC
>JAVKLI010000012.1:0-16171 GCA_031539425.1 Bacteroidia bacterium | reverse complement strand
TTATAATTCTCAAATTATATTACCCTTTGGTTCAAACGCTGATATGTATATTAGAGGATCAGAAGGGGGAGGGTTTGGTATTAATCGGAAAGTGCTATCAGAAAACACCTCCGGCAACGTAGGGATTGGTACCACGAACCCAACTGCGAAGTTGGAGGTGGCTGGTGTTATAGGTTGTGATGCCGTGCAGGGGCGTTCGGATGGGCGCTTAAAAAAAGATGTTGAAACCTTGGCTACAGCGCGTACGCTTGCTACTGTGCTTAAGTTACGTCCAGTTTCATATTTATGGAAAGATACAAGCAAAAATGAAAACAATGTAAAAACATTAGGTTTTATAGCGCAAGAGGTAGAGGCTTTGTTTCCAGAATTTGTAAAAACAGCTAAAGATAGCCTCAACACCAAAAGTATCAATTATGCCAATATGGTATCTGTGCTTACAGCTGCTATACAAGAGCAACAACGTATTATAGAGGCTCAAAAGCAAGAAGTAGAGGCTATTAATTTAATAAAACAAACTCTCGAACAACGCCTAAAAGCTCTTGAAAACAAGCAATATAAATAAATATTTAATCTAAATTATTAATGATGAAAATAGTTTGTTGCTCTATACTTTTTTATAAAAGATTATTATTAACATATATATTGCTTTTTAATGTTGCTACATTAATTAGCCAACATAACTCAACTAGTGCAGGAAATTGGAATGATTGTGCTACTTGGGGTAACCCTGGTAGCATCAGTAATGCAATTACTACAATTCATAATTTAAATAATAACGTAACCCTGCCTATCAACTATATAGGCGGCTCTCAGCGTATTAATTTATCATCTTCAGGCCGTGCCACATTTGCAAACTCAGCCTCAAGAATTGATTTTAACACCTCTCAAGCGGATGTTAATTGCTGCCCACCTTACGGTCAGTATGCGTATTCTTCTGGTTCGTATTCATCAAGACGTTATTATCATAACGGAAGGTGTGGTTACTATGTCGTATGCCCTCTATACGGTACAGTACTTCACAACGAGCCTGGTTTATATCAGATAATAGCGGATGGAGAGTGTGGATATGACAGAATAAACACGGGTTGTTTTATTGCTGGCACCAAAGTGTTAATAAATAGTTTGGGTAAAACTAAAAATATAGAAGATGTAAACCCTGGAGATACAATTCTATCTTCAAAAGGTTTAGAAAGAGCCATGATTGTGTATCACATAAAAACAAAGGCTAACTACTATGCTTTTAATGGTACTAAAAACTATTTTGTATCAGAAGCTCACCCATTTATGACCACTCAAGGCTGGAAATCTATAAACCCCCAAGCTACAAATAAAGAAACGCCAAAATTGCAAGTATCAAAACTACAAATAGGTGATACACTTATTATGGCTAACGGAAAAACCATGCGTCTTAAAGCTTTAGATTCCAAACTTTTAGAAACTACGGTATACAACTTTGGCATCAATGGCTCGCATGATTTTTACGCTGATGGCTTTAGGGTGCATGGAGTAACTACTTATCCTGTTGATTTAACACCTATTCCTTTATTTCAAAAAGAACCCATATAATCCGCAAATAGAAAGTTGTAAACCACTCTACCATTGCAAGCATAAGCAAATTCTATCTTTTACGCTGTTTGCAAAAGAGGGTGGTTGCCTTTAATTCAAATCATTTGGAGGAGTGGCAAGGGGTGGTTTTGGTTTTATTATTAAACTACTCCGCCTTAAACCTAACAAAACCAAGCCACTGGCGTGGTTTTGGCCTTCATAAAAGGGGATTTTTTATGGGTGCTTGTTTTTGTAGATAAAGGTCAATGCATTTCTGGCACTGAGGTGCCTTAAAAAATAATTAATACTGTACTAAAAAAGTGCCACTATATTGTTTGTATCTATAATTGGAAAATTGAACAGTAATGTTATATAAATAGCTTCCTTGGCACACCTTTTCACTTTTATACTTCCCATCCCAAAATTTATCAATAGAATAAGCAGAAAAAACTTCTATACCATACCTATCATAAATTTGAATTTGATACTTAATAATGTTGCTAGTACTTTTAACTTCAAAGATTTCATTAAGTCCATTTCCGTTTGGTGTAATTGTATTAGGAATAAATAATTGTGGTTCAAATACCTGAATGGTTTGACAAGTGGAGTTTGTACAATTATTTGCATCTTTACCAGTAACACAAATATCTGTAGCTTGCATGTTAGTAAATGTTATAGTGCCCCCTACCTGCCCTGTATTCCAGGTATAAGATAAAATAGAACCTTCAACTTTAATATTAACTGCCCATTCTTCAAAAATAAATAATTCATCGGCAATGCAATTTATTGTAGGTAAAGGGTGAACTAATACAGTAGTTGTTTCAGTTACTTTACAGCCATCAAATGTATATGAAGCAGCGTAAGTATTTGTTTGTAATGGCCTCACCGTAAAACTTAATGCTGTAGATTGTAGAGGAGGTAACCACATAATTTGCCCATTTTGAGGAGAAACTGAAGCAATAATAGTTGTTAAATTATTGGCGCAAACCGTCTCAGAATTTATTTTTAAAGAAGGTGCTTGTTTAATAGTTAATGAGCCAGTAGCTTTAGCTTGGCACCCTAAATAAGTATAAGTTACAGTATATGTATTTAAAGTTGATAGCATATTTACTGTTGGTGTGTTTACATTAAACGGCTCCCATGAATATGTGCCTCCTGCAGGAACAACAGTTGTTGTTAAAAATGGAATTTCATTGGCACAAACAGTTAATCCAGAATTTACAATAACTGTAGGGGTAAATGAAACTAATAATTCAGAAGTAGCAGTTTGAATGCAACCCAAATACTTGTATGTAAGTGTATAAGTAGTGTTGATTGTAGGACTAACAATTACATTATCTGTTGCTGTTAAACTAGGATTAGAAACAGTACTTGACTCCCAATAATAATCGCCTCCAGGTGTATTAACGGTACTAATTAAGTTTTTTGATTCGTTGTTACAAATAGTTTGTGTTAAGGGGGTAATGTTTACAGTTAGTTGATTTATAATTGCAGAAGCAGTAAATGATGTTGCACATCCTAAATAAACATAATTAAGTATGTAATTTGTAGCATTTGTTGGATTAACAATAACTGTAGATGATGATACATTTAATGGCCCCCAATCATAAGTGCCCCCTAAAGAATTTGTAACAGCGCTTAATAAAACAGGACCATTTACACAAATAAAAGGAGGATTAATCGTTAATGTAGTTTGATTAACATAAACAGCACTTGTAACAGATCTTATACACCCTAAACGCTCATACTGAACAGTATACGTTGTACTTACAGTTGGGCTAATAAGAACATTATTAGTAACCATACCTATTGGTAAAATGGTGTAAGTACCCCCTACAGAATTTGTTATTAAACCTAACGAGGACGAATTGCCAATACAAATAGAGTTACTCATTGCTCCTAGTGTCATTTGGTTAACACTTAAATTATAAGTGCTTGTTAAAAAACACCCTAAATGCGTATAGTTTAAACTATAAGTTAAATTAACGCTAGAGGTTACTGCAATACTGTTTGTATTTAAACCATATGGCAACCAATTATATAATCCACCCATACTATTGGTTAGTGCAGTTAATATTGCAGTTTGTGAATTGCTGCAAATAATAGAGTTTGAAGAGGTTATGCCTAATGAAACTTGACTAATTGCAACACTGTAACTTTTACTTTGTTGGCAGCCTAAATACTCATAACTTAAACTATAAGTAATTGGTGCTGTTGGGTTCACCGCTATTGAATGAATATTGATACCTAAAGGCATCCAAGTATACATTCCTCCAGCACTGTTTGTTATAGCTGATAAAGTAATAGTTTTACTATTAATACATATAACTGAATTTGACGCATTAATAGCTAAAGTAGTTTGATTAACTGTAAGCGATTTGGTAGCTACCACGTTACAACCCTCGTTAGTGTATGTTAAGGTATAGTTGGTTAAACTCACAGTTGGGCTTACAACAGTTGTTGATGCTGTACCAATACTCATTGTGGAATTAGGAATGGCTAGCCACGCATAAGTTCCTCCGGTGCTATTAGTATTAGCAGTTAAAGCAACTGGATTACCCATACAAATAGTATTATTTACTGCAGATGAAATAATGTCTATCGTTGTTTGATTAATTATTACAGCAGCCATTGCAGATTTAACACAACCTAAATAATTATATTGAATGGTATAATTAGTGTTACTTAAAGGGCTAACAATAGCATTTAATGTAATTGTATTAATTGGTAAAATAGTAAACGTACCCCCCACACTACTAGTGTGTATACCTAAATTTGTACTTTCACCCAAGCATATTGAGGTTATTGCAGCAGCGGATAATGTTGTTTTATTAACAGTTAAAGTGCTTGTTAAGCCTCGTTTAAAACACCCTAAATATTCATAATCAAAATTGTAAGAGGATGTTTCTTCAGTTGGATTAACGCTTATAATATTAGTTGAATAACCTAAAGGGTAAAACGTAAAGATACCGCCAAGGCTATTTGTAAGAACACCCAAATCTGATGAGATTCCTAAGCAGGTTGAAGGACTTTGCGCTACGGCTATGGTCATTTGATTTACACTTACATTGTAGGTGGCTGTTCGTTTACAGCCACTATTATTGTATAATAAAGTGTAAGTAGTTTCAACTGTTGGGCTAACAGAAATGCTACTTGTAATTTGATTGATTGGTTGCCACGTATAAGTTCCACCTATAAAATTAGTGGTAGGGGTTAAAATTACAGCATCTCCCAAACATATTGAAGGGCTGCTAGCTGAAATGGCCAATGTGTTTACATTTACTACATTAATTGTTTTTGTTTTTAAAGCAGTGCAACCTAATGAGCTAGTTACTGATAAACTAATTGTTTTGATTCCTGAACTTAAAAATAAATAACTTGCATTTGCATTAGTTTGCGTTAAAACAGTTTCTCCAAAACTCCATATATAAGTAGCTGGTAAATTTAAAACCGTGCTCGTATTAGTTGTTTGTAGCTCATTAGCACATATTAAAGTTTCAGTAAAATCTGGATTTGGATTGGTATAATTATATACACCAAATGTTAAGGTAACAGTTTGTGTTTCTATCCCGTTTGTTGCCGTTACTGTATAGTTTTTATGAACTGTAGATATTGTAGGGGTGCCAAAAATTTTACCATTAGTATGATCCAGTGATATACCAATAGGAAGTGTTGGTATAATTGTTACCGTATAATTTGAAGCCAAATTAGGAGACATTATTAATTGTATTGGATAATTAATGCAAAGCGTTGCTGTTGGGGCAGGTAAGTATGTTAACTGTAAGGTTTGCGCATATCCTTTTATATTACTAAAAAGGATAAGTAAAGTCAATAAAAAACTTTGATAAAGTTTATCAAAAAGAGACATTAATGAAACTGTTTTTACAAAATTAATGTTTTATAAAAGAATAAAATAAATAATTTGTATTAAAATATCCTTTTTTTGTTGAAGTGGATATATTGATGGTATCCATTTAATTAATTATTTGCGATTATTTGTTTTTCATCCAGTTAATATAAAATTGCTTCATAAGAATAATAAACAATGTTTTGTATTTTAAATACCTAACACGTATCGTTCAAACAGTTTTTAACAGTGTTATAAATTAGGCGTTCTACCCCCATCTACTGGCACATTAATCCCATTAATGTATGATGCCGCAGGCGACGCTAAAAAGCCAACAGCATTAGCTATTTCGTTTGGTTGGGCAAATCGTTTTAAAGGAATTTCTGCTAACATTTCTTTTGTAATGAGGTCTTCTAACATATTGCTTACTGTGGCTTTATTTTTAATAATTGTTTTTAAACGCTCTGTTTCTGTAGCGCCAGGCAAAACATTGTTAACTGTAATATTAAACGGACCCAACTCGTTTGCTAAAGTTTTGCTCCAATTAGCCACGGCAGCACGTATGGTATTAGATACACCTAAGTTAGGTAAGGGGACTTTTACCGAGGTTGAAATAATATTAATGATTCTGCCAAATTGAGCAGCTTTCATGCCGTTTACAACTGCTTGCACTAAAATATGATTGCAAATTAAATGGTTGTTAAAGGCACTTAAAAAGGCTTCTGTTGTAGCGTTAGTAATAGGCCCTGATGGTGGCCCTCCAGTATTATTTATCAATATGTCTATTTGATTACCAGATTTTATAAAAATTTCTAAAATGTTTTTCAACTCAGTTGGTTGAGAAAAATCAACACATAACACTTGGTGTTTTTGATTTTGAGACGTGTCTAATTGACTTTTTACTTTTTCTAATTCTACTTGATTTCTGGCTAAAAGTATAATGTTGGCTTGTTGTTGCGCTAATTGCATAGCCACTGCTTTACCTATGCCTTGTGTGCTACCGCATACAAGGGCTGTTTTGTTTTTAAGGTTTAAATTCATATTAATATTTTAATAGCGCATTTAATTTTTGTTTAAATCTGTCTTTTGCTAAAAAATTTTGTTCCAAATCGGCATTCATTGGTACTGGCGTATCTAGGCTGCCCTCACGCATTACTGGAGCATCTAAATAGTTAAAGCAATGTTCGTTTATCAAAGCACAAATTTCTCCACCTATACCACCAGTTAAGGTATCTTCATGTAATACAATTACTTTACCTGTTTTTTTTACGGTATTGTAAATAGCTTCAATATCAAGTGGGGCAAGGCTTCTAAGGTCTAACAAATCGGCAGATATTGTCGTGTTTTCGTTTAAGGCTTCTAAAGCCCAATGTACGCCTAAGCCATAGGTAATAATTGATACATCGTTTCCTTGCCTTACTAAGTTAGCTTTTCCAAATGGTATGGTGTAATAATCATCAGGTATGTCTTCTGTAATGCTTCTGTACAAACCCTTGTGTTCAAAAAACATTACAGGGTTGGGATCTTCAAATGCGGCTAATAGTAAGCCTTTTGCATCTTTAGGAAAGGCTGGGTAAGCAATTTTTAAGCCGGGTGTTTTAAAAAACCAAGCTTCGTTACTTTGACTATGAAATGGACCTGCCGCAACACCTGCACCTGTAGGCATTCTAACTACCACATCGGCGTTTTGACCCCATCGGTAGTGTGATTTTGCTAAGTTGTTTACAATTTGCGTCATCCCTTCAGATACAAAATCAGCAAATTGCATTTCTACCATCGCCTTATGCTGCTTAATAGAAAGCCCAAAAGCCGTGCCTAGTATGGCTGATTCGCATAGTGGTGTGTTTCGTACTCTATTTTTTCCAAACTCTTCAACAAACCCTTCGGTTACTTTAAATACGCCGCCGTACTCTGCAATATCTTGACCCATTAAAACTAAATTAGAATGCTTGCGCATGGCTAATCGCATACCGTCAGATACCGCGTCAATTAATCGTTTTGAGGAGCTTTTGCCGTTTTGACCACTTGTATCTTCTATATGGCAAGGTTTAAATAGGGCGTTAAGTTCGGCTTGTGTGTTAGGTTTTGGAAGTGTTTCGTTAAATGCTAATTCTAAACCTTCTTCAATTTTTTGTTTAATACTCGCTTTGCAATCATCAATGATAGCTTCTGTTAAAACACCTTCGTTTAATAAAAATTTTTCGTAATTGTAAATGGGATCTTTTCTTCCCCAAAGGTCAAATAAATCCTTAGGAACATATTTTGTGCCCGATGCCTCTTCGTGTCCACGCATTCTAAAGGTTACACATTCTACTATTACTGGTCGAGGGGTTTCTCTAATAGATTTAGCTAAGTTACTAATGGTGTGATATACCTCCAACACATTATTACCGTCTATTGAAACACCCTCTATACCATACCCTATAGCTTTATCTGCAAACGATTTGCATTTGAATTGCTCATTACTAGGGGTTGATAGGCCATAGCCATTGTTTTCGATGATAAAAATAACAGGCAAATTCCAAACGGCCGCAGTGTTTATGCTTTCATGAAAATCGCCTTCGCTAGCACCGCCATCTCCGCTAAATACAACTGTAACTTTGTTTTGATGGGTTAGTTTTTGTGCCAGTGCTATGCCATCTGCTACACCCATTTGCGGGCCCAAATGTGAAATCATACCTACAATATGGTATTCATTAGTACCAAAGTGAAACGACCTATCTCGACCATTGGTAAAGCCACTTGGCTTGCCTTGAAACTGCGCAAATAAACGATTAAATGGAATTTGCCTAGTGGTAAATACACCTAAATTACGGTGCATTGGCAAAATGTATTCGTCGCTTTCTAATGCCGATGTTACACCTACAGAAATGGCCTCTTGCCCTATACCACTAAACCATTTGCTAATTTTACCTTGGCGTAATAAAATAAGCATTTTCTCTTCAATGATACGGGGGGTAATTAAATTTTTATATAATTGCAGTAAGGTTGGTTCTTTTAATTTTTTAGCGTTAAATTTTATTAAGCTTGAAAAGGAAATCATCATATGGTAAGTAGATTAAATATTATAATTTTTGTAATGTTTTAATTATGCTATAGTTATTGCTATTGAGCTTTAAAAAATATAACTCTTGTAGTAACGCTTTTAAATCTATCTATTCTAATTGATTACCGGCAAGTTTAAGGAAAGTTAAAAAAATATTAGTAAAAAGATAATTATCACAGAGGTGAATTTGAGATCATTTTGCATCATAAATTTCGATTTTTTGTAAATGTACATATTTATAATAAAAAAATATTTATTATGTAATTAACACAATTTAAGTAATGTTAAATGGTAATTTATCTTAGGTAAAAAAATTGATATATTATTTTTTTAGATTCTTTATTTACTTTTAATTATACGTAAAACCAAAATCAAGGTTTGTTAAATTTTGTAAGGCTTACTTATTAAATAACAAGGGTATAAAACACCTTATTTTAATTTTTATAATTATTAAAATAATACTTTATTGAAACACACTAACTGTCAATAAATACATAGAGTTAAGCAGTCAATGCTATTTTGGCTATATTTACGGTGAGTCTAGATAACTTGTTTAAAATCCATACTGTTGTTATTTCTGCGCTATAATCTTAGTCGGCTACTTTAGTTTATAACATATATAGGTTTTTTTTGGCATATATACAAATTATAACTTCAAATTATTTTGTTATTGGGCAGCGTTACAAAGCGCAATGAGCTTACTAAAATTGCCATTTTAACCTATCAAATTGAACGAAGCCTGTAAACATTTTTGTATTGCCTTCAATTTGTTATCTTTGGCATTTTATTCAATGTTACAAGTGCATCAAAATATTCCAATGGTAGATTTAAAAACCCAGTATCTTAAACTGAAACCAAAAATAGATGCTGCTATTCAAGATGTGATTAATTCAAGCGTTTTTATAAATGGCCCAGTAGTTAAAGAATTTCAGCACAATTTACAAAACTACCTTAATGTAAAACACGTAATACCCTGCGCTAATGGTACGGATGCCTTGCAAATAGCCTTAATGGCTTTAGACTTAAAGCCTGGCGATGAAGTAATAACCGCCAATTTTACCTATGCTGCTACCGCCGAAGTTATTTGTTTGTTGGGGCTAACGCCCATTTTAGTAGAAGTAAATCCAAATACATTTCAAATAAACCCAGTAGAAGTTGAAAAAGCCATAACACCTCGCACCAAAGCTATTATTCCTGTTCATTTATTTGGTCAGTGTGCTCCAATGGATGCCATTTTAGACATAGCCAAACAACATCAATTATTTGTAGTAGAAGATACTGCACAAGCAATTGGAGCCCATTACACCTTAAACAATGTAAATTACAAAGCTGGCACCATGGGCAATATAGGCTGTACCTCATTTTTTCCTAGTAAAAATTTAGGCTGTTATGGTGATGGAGGTGCTTTATTTACAAATGATGATGAACTAGCTGTTAAAATAAAAATGATTGCCAATCACGGACAAAGCATACAATATAAGCACGAAGTAGTCGGTATTAACTCACGCTTAGATGCAATGCAAGCCGCTATATTAAACGTTAAATTACAATACTTAAATACTTATACCAACGCCCGTCAATCAGTTGCTGCATTTTATGATGCTGCATTAGGTAATCACCCTCATATACAAATACCAGAGCGTGTTATCAATTCAACCCATGTTTTTCATCAATATACCTTAAAATTGAATGGGGTTACTAGAGATATAGTAAAAGAAAAACTTCAGCAACAAGGTATAGCTTCGATGGTGTACTACCCAGTGCCATTGCACAAACAAAAGGCATTTAAAAATAATAGAAATGAAGGGATAGATTTTACGATCTCTGAAAATTTATGTCAAACGGTACTTTCACTACCCATCCATACCGAAATGACAGAGACTATTTTACAACATATTACAAGTACACTTTTAAACATTATTTAAATTTCCACATTTATGAAAACAATAATAGTAGGCACAGGATATGTAGGATTGGTAACAGGTACCTGCTTTAGCGAGGTTGGAATTGATGTAACCTGCATAGATGTAGACAAAAATAAAATTGACAATTTAATAAAAGGTATTTTACCTATTTACGAACCAGGTTTAGATGAAATGGTTAACCAAAATGTAAAAAAAAACAGATTGCATTTTTCCACTTCATTAAAAGAAACCATAGCAGATGTAAAGGTTATATTTATTGCAGTTGGTACACCTCCTGGCGAAGATGGATCGGCCGATTTAAAATATGTGTTAGCCGTTGCAAAAGAAATTGGAGAATTAATGTCTACTCCAATACTTGTAGTTACCAAAAGCACTGTTCCAGTTGGAACATCTGAAAGAATTAGAAATACTATTCAAATGGAATTAAATAAAAGACAATCAAATTTGGAATTTTATATTGCCTCAAACCCTGAGTTTTTAAAAGAAGGTGCCGCTATTGATGATTTTATGAAGCCCGATAGAATAGTAGTAGGAATTGATAGAGAAGAAGCAAAAGAGTTAATGAATAAATTATATAAGCCATTTTTATTAAACGGCCACCCAATATATTTTATGGATATTCCATCTGCCGAAATGACCAAGTATGCAGCTAATGCTATGTTAGCAACAAAAATTAGTTTTATGAACGATATAGCTAACTTATGCGAAATTATGGGCGCAAACGTAAATCATGTACGTAAAGGTATAGGAAGCGATACAAGAATAGGTACCAAATTTATATACCCTGGCGTGGGTTACGGCGGCAGTTGTTTTCCTAAAGATGTAAAAGCTTTAATACGAACAGCAAAAGAAAATAAATACAATATGCGCATATTAAATGCCGTAGAAGATGTTAATGAAGAACAAAAGAAAGTGTTAAGTAACAAATTACTGAAGCATTTTAAGCATAATTTGAAAGGAAAAAAAATTGCCATGTGGGGCTTATCATTTAAGCCAAAAACAGATGATATGCGCGAAGCGCCATCTTTAGCAATAATTGAAAGTGTTTTAAAAGCTGGAGGCTCGGTAATAGCTTATGATCCAGTAGCAAAACATGAAGCAGAAAAAATATTGGGAAATAAAATTACCTATGCTACAGACATGTACAATTGCTTAGACCAAGCTGATGCGCTTTTAATCATTACAGAATGGCCTGAGTTTAGGTCACCCGATTTCTCTATCCTTTCTAATAAATTAATAGATAAAATTATTTTTGATGGTCGCAACATTTTAGATGCTGAAGAAATGAAAAACCTAGGGTTTACTTATCATTGTATTGGTTTAAATACCATATCAATTTAAAAACAATTATACTAATTATAAAGTATCATTTTGCCTAAAAAAATAAAAACTTATTAAATTTATAGAGTTATAATCGTTTTTTTTAGCCTTAAAGATTGTTTTTTACTTCTCTATTCAATGTTTTTAATTTAACTTTTTTTTAATCAGTTTAGTTAAAAATAAATAATTAAATTTGCATGAAATTATTAAAAAAACACAACAATGGCAACAATGACTCACTTTTTAAAACATAAAGTAAAAGATTTATCACTTGCTGAATGGGGTAGAAAAGAAATTAAATTAGCCGAAGAGGAAATGCCAGGACTCATGAGTCTTCGTGAAGAATATGGTCCTTCAAAGCCCTTAAAAGGTGCTCGTATTGCAGGTTGCTTACACATGACTATTCAAACAGCCGTGTTAATTGAAACATTAATTGAATTAGGAGCAGAGGTAACTTGGAGCTCATGTAATGTTTTTTCTACACAAGATCATGCAGCTGCTGCCATTGCTGCTACAGGAGTTCAAGTGTATGCCTGGAAAGGTCAAACTGAAGAAGAATTTAACTGGTGTATAGAACAAACCCTTTGGTTTGGTGAAAAACGTGAAGCACTAAATATGATTTTAGATGATGGCGGTGATTTAACCAATATGGTATTTGATAAATATCCTGAGCTTACTAAAGCAATAAAAGGTTTATCAGAAGAAACTACAACTGGCGTGCACCGCTTATACGAAAGAATCACAAAAGGTACCTTATACTTACCAGCAATAAATGTAAATGATTCGGTAACTAAATCAAAATTTGATAATAAATATGGCTGTCGCGAATCGTTAGTAGATTCAATAAGAAGAGCAACAGATATTATGTTGGCTGGAAAAGTAGCAGTAGTAGCAGGTTATGGAGATGTTGGTAAAGGTTCGGCGCAATCATTATCATCACAAGGAGTTAGAGTTATTGTTACTGAAATTGACCCTATCTGTGCACTACAAGCAGCTATGGATGGATATCAAGTTATGAAAATGGACAATGCGGTAAAAATTTCTGATATTATTGTAACTACTACTGGAAATAAAGATATTGTAGTTGATAGACATTTTGAAACCATGAAACATGGTGCTATTGTTTGTAATATAGGGCATTTTGACACAGAAATAGATATGGCGTGGTTAAATAAAATGCATGGTAAAACAAAAAATACCATTAAACCCCAAGTAGATCAATATACGATAAATGGAAAAAATATTATTGTTTTAGCAGAAGGTAGATTAGTTAACTTAGGCTGTGCCACTGGCCACCCAAGCTTTGTAATGAGTAATTCATTTACCAACCAAGTGTTGGCACAATTAGAATTATGGTCTAACTCTAAAAACTACGAAAACAAAGTGTACGTATTACCTAAAATATTAGATGAAAAAGTAGCTCGCTTACATTTAGCTAAAATAGGTGTTGAATTAGATATATTAAACAAATCACAAGCTGAATACATTGGTGTAAAAGTTGAAGGACCGTTTAAATCAGACATGTATCGCTACTAGTTTTTAAAACTAAATACGCTTCAATGTATTCATTTAGTTTAATAGAAACTTTAAAAGTTACTATCATATTATTTGCAGTAATAGATATTATTGGTGCCATACCAGCTATCATTAGTTTAAAACATCAAGTTGGGCAAATTTATCCATTAAAAGCCTCACTAGCTTCTTTATTTATAATGCTTGTGTTTATGTTTATTGGTAATTATATTTTAAATATAATAGGAATCTCTATTGATGATTTTGCTGTAGCCGGATCAATCCTTATTTTTATTGTTGCAATGGAAATGATATTAGGTATACAAATTTATAAAGACATGATGCCTTCTACCGCTTCCATTATACCATTAGCTTTTCCATTAATTGCTGGTACCGGAACATTAACTACCTTGCTATCATTACGAGCTGAGTATTCAATTAACGCCATATTAATAGCTATTGTATTAAATGTAATTATTGTATATTTTGTATTAAAAAACATTAAAAAATTAGAATCTTTATTAGGTATAGGCGGTATTGCCATCCTTAAAAAAGTATTTGGAGTAGTGTTATTAGCCATTGCAATTAAATTATTTAAAAAGCATGTAATGCTGTAAATTATGATTTCTGTAAATAATGTAACAGTAGCGTTTGGCGGTTACAATCTGTTTGAAAATATTTCTTTTTTAATAAACCCTAAAGATAGAATAGGTTTAGCTGGAAAAAACGGAGCAGGTAAAAGTACCATGCTTAAATTATTATATGGCTTGCAACCATCTACTACAGGCGAAGTCTCTCGCCCTAAGTTATGTAAAGTAGGCTATTTACCTCAAGATATGACCCACCAACATGGGCGTACGGTGTATCAAGAAACTGAAACAGCATTTGAGGAAGTGTTGGAAATGCAGCACAAACTTGAATTTATAAATAAAGAATTAGAAACCCGAACTGATTACGAAAGTGATTCGTACATGGAGTTAATTCAAAACCTAACAGATATTACTGAACGGCTCAATATATTAGATGCGTCTAAAATAGAAGAAGATATTGAAAAAATATTATTAGGCTTAGGTTTTCAAAGGCATGAATTTGAAAGACCAACCTCCGATTTTAGCGGTGGATGGCGTATGCGCATAGAACTTGCTAAACTATTGCTTCAAAAACCCGATGTATTAATGTTAGACGAACCGACCAATCACCTAGATATAGAGGCCATCCAATGGTTGGAAGAGTTTATGGATACGTTTTCAGGAGCAGTAATATTAATAAGTCATGATAAAACTTTTTTAGATAACGTTACCAAAAGAACTCTTGAAATTGTAAATCAAAAAATTTACGACTATAAAACCAATTATTCAAAATACTTGGTGCTTAGAGAAGAGCGCAAGCAACAGCAAGAAAACGCGGCTAAAAATCAACAAAAAATGATTGACCAAACAGAAATCTTGATTGATAAATACAGAGCTAAAGCCAGTAAAGCCGCTTTTGCCCAATCTTTAATAAAAAAACTAGATAGAATAGATAAAATTGAAGTGGATGATACCGACTTTTCAACCGTTAGATTTCGATTTCCTGACCCTGCACATAGCGGCAAAATCATTATTACCGCTGAGCATGCAGGTAAAATGTACGATCAAAAACGCATTTTTAAGGATGCTAATTTAATTATTACAAAAGGAGAAAAAATAGGCTTAGTGGGTAGAAATGGCGAAGGAAAATCTACCATGATGAAAATGATAGCCAACAAAATTAAATATGAAGGCACTGTAACGCTTGGGCATAATGTAATGATGGGTTACTTTGAGCAAGATCAAGAAGAGAAGTTAGATGTAAATAAAACCGTATTTGAAGTAATAGATGAATTAGCCACTGGTGATATCCGCAAGCAAGTTCGCACATTGTTAGGTTCATTTTTATTTGGCGGTGATGATATAGATAAAAAAGTAAAAGTACTAAGTGGCGGCGAACGAGGTAGATTGGCACTATGTAAACTATTACTAGAACCTTACAATTTATTACTGCTCGATGAGCCTACCAATCACTTAGACATCAGATCAAAAGAAGTATTAAAACAGGCTTTAATAAATTATACTGGCACTGTAGTAATGGTAAGCCATGATAGAGATTTTATGACTGGTATGTGTAATAGGTTGTTTGAGTTTAGAGATGGGCACGTTAAAGAACATTTATGCGACATTACAGAATTTATGGAAATACGTAAGGTAGAACGCCTTCATGAGTTAAACATTGTTGAAAAACCAAAAACAACAGCGCCTACTAAAGAATCCAAAACTATTGAAAAAGAACCAGGTTTAAAAGCTACCAAAAATATAAATGAAGTAAAAGAACTTAAAAAGTTAGAACAAAAAATAGAAACGTTAGAATTAGAAATTAAACAACTTGATGAAAAATTAGCCGATGCTAATGAGTATCAAAAATTAATAAATAATAAAGCGTTTTTTGAAAAATATAATCAATTAAAATCACAGTTAGAAACTGAAATGAAAAACTGGGAATTATTTTCTACTCAAGTAAAATAATTTTATTAACCTAGTATAATCCACAAATAGAAAAGTGCAATTTTTAGATTTTTTTTAATAGTTTAACACCTTTTTAAATACATTTTGAATCCCCTTTAATTTTAAAAAAGTTTTTATTGCTTACGCCATATTAAGCGTGAGTACTTCTATCAGTTATATTTTTTTAGTGTATTTAGTCAATCCTCACAAGTTGTTTTTAAATTTGGATTGATAAAACTATACCTAAAGAGTAACAGCATAGTATTAAAATTGTTTTTTAATAAAAAGTTGATGAGCCTCCGTTTCTACTAGTCCATCCAAAGGATTGGAATTAAAGGAAACCACCCCTAACCCCTCCTCCAAAGGAGGGGAATTAAAGGCAACCACCCCTAGCTCCTCCTTTGGAGGAGGGTTGAAACAAAACCACCCTCTTTTGCAAACAGCGTAAAAAGATAGA
>JAVKLI010000011.1:0-16512 GCA_031539425.1 Bacteroidia bacterium | reverse complement strand
TTGACTTATTATGGGCTGTCCGCTAAAATTTTTACTTTTACTCATTACTTAACTTTTGTCGTAAAAATTAAAGTAATAAAAAAAGGGAGATGGTAGAAATACCGCTCCCTTTTAAATTGTTTTATCGGACACTAATAATTTTTAAACTGAATTTTTTTTATTATTAAATGTTATTAAGTGAAAATGTTTTAATTTGTTACTTCATCTTAAAATTTAAGCGATAATGAAATATTTTTTTTCTATTTTTATAACTTCAACTTTGTTATTTATTTCATGTTATACTAAATTGCCCACAAATTCAAGCTCAGGCAATCAAACAGTCTCAAAAGATAAAGTAACGGCAGAAAATATCTCTTTTAATAATTACATTAAAACAAATGTTTTAAGTCAATGCACTGGTTGCCATGGCGGTTCTGGTGGGGTTAGTTATGATGGTACATATGCTGATTTAATTAAAAAAATCAGCCATTTTAATGAAGAAATTCAAAAAGAATCTATGCCTCAAGGTAGCCCCTTGCCTCAGTCAGAAAGAATTTTAATACAAGCTTGGGTTAACAAAGGAGCACCAGAAAATTAATGCCCTTTTTGTTTAAAATAAAATATATCTTTTTAATTTTTGCAGTAGCACTCTTTATTAGTCTTTCTGCATTTTTTAAGGGTTATAAGTGCCAAAGTGAGCTTACTCAAAATTACATTAAAAATTTGGAATTACCGTTAACAGCACCTAATGAAGTAATTACTAAACATGAAGGATTTTTTCTTATATTTTCTAGTTATTACAAGCAATCTAAATGTGTTGCCTACGAATTAACTAAAGAGAAAACTATTAAGAAAACTAAAAGAACTAATAAGTTTAAAAAAGACCCTTTACTATCAATTACAATGGCAACCAATGGTGATTACAAAAAATCGGGGTATGATAAAGGGCATTTGGCCCCAGCTGCAGATATGGCTTGGAGTGAACAAAGTATGAATGAATCTTTTTATTTTTCAAATATTTCGCCGCAATTACCTCAACTAAATAGAGGTATTTGGAAAAACTTAGAAGAGTTGATTAGAGTTTGGGTACAAACAGCAGAAACGCTTTATGTGGCTACCGGACCTGTTTTAAGTAAAATTATAGATACAATTGGTAATAAAATACCTGTTCCGGCTTATTTTTATAAAGTAATATTGGACTACAAATTACCAAAAGTGCAAGGAATTGGGTTTATTATTCCTAACTCAAATTACTTTGAAGGTATAGAAAATTACGCTGTAAGTATTGATAGTGTTGAGAAAATTACCGGAATTGATTTTTTTTATCAATTGCCTTTAAAGGAGGCTCAAAAAATAGAAGCTGAAATTTTATTAAAAAATTGGTAATTTTCAATATATTTTTATAGATTTGTAAATCTTAACTATGAGGCGTAAATATGTTCATACTAAATCACAGAGGTTTGCAATTGTAAAACAATTTGCAGTTACTTTGGCACTACAAGAACGTAAGTCAAGATTGTACAACAGAAAGTTTAAAAAAAGCCCATTGTATATTTCATCTTGGTTAGTTAGGGGTATTTATTTATTATTGTTTGTGACTGTGGCTATTTTTCAAAACTTTTCTGTAAGTAATGAGGTGGAAAAAATCTTGTTTTCATCTGTAACTATTGACAGCACTAAAATTATGCCAGATGGTTCAACCAAACAAATTAGTGATCGTTTACATTTTACTACTAATGTGCAAAAGTATAGCATTAGCTTAGCAAAGCCAATGCCAGAAATGTTTAAAGAAGATTCGGTTTTGGTAACACGTAATTTATTTAATAAACCAATTCAAATGGTTAAAAAGAGTACAGGTTTTGTATATCAAATCCCTATTAATTATTACATAGCCTATATTGTGATATTATTTTTAACCCTTATATCTATGCTTTTTAATGATGGATTAGATAGTTATACAAAACGATTGCTTTGGGCAATTATGTACATAAATGGTATAGCTATTTTTATGTACTTCTTTTTAACGCACTAAATTTCTATACTTGTTTTAAACACTTGTTTGGCTTCTCCGCTTAATACAATTTTTTTATAGTTGTTATTGTTAATTTTATTTAAAGTTACTTTTAGCTTACCACCTTGCGTATTAACTTGAATTTTATTTGAATTTATTTTTTTTAATTCAAAAGCTGAAATGGCAGAAGCTACAACCCCTGTACCACATGATAAAGTTTCAGCTTCAACACCCCGTTCATATGTTCTAACATAAAGCCTATTATTTTTTACTTCACAAAAATTAACGTTGATACCTTCTTTAATAAATGCTTTACTGTTTCTAATTTTAGCTCCTTGTTTGTTGATATTTAATTCGTCTATATTTTTTACAAAACAAACATAGTGGGGTGATCCAGTGTTAAGTACTAAAGCATTTATTAAAGGTTTAATGGTATTAACATCTATCATGCTTAAATTTACAAGATTGTTTCTTATCTCCGCTTTGTGTGGTCCGTCTGAAGCTTCAAATTGAGTTGTAGTTTGAATTATTCCTAAATGTTTGGCAAATGCAACAATACTACGTCCGCCATTGCCACACATAGTGCTTTGTTTGCCATCACAATTAAAATACACCATTTTAAAATCGCTTTTAGATGATTTCTCTAATAACATTAAACCATCGGCGCCTATGCCAAATTTTCTATGACATAAGAAGGCAATTTGAGATTGTTTTAACTTAACGGATTTATCTCTATTATCAATTAAAATAAAATCGTTGCCTGTTGCTTGGTATTTATAACATTCAATTTTCATAATTGTAGCTTATTTTTTATTTACAAGCATAACACCAAAAATAATGATTATTGCTGCTATTATTTTATCTACACTAAGGTAATCTTTACCTAAGTATATTGCAAATACAGCGGTAATTAAAGGTTGTAAGTATATATAACTGCTAATTACTGAGCTACTTAGGGTTTTTAACGCATACATATTAAGTAAATAAGCTAAATAAGTAGCGCCAAATACAATAAATATAACTAACCCAATTATAGAGTAGGGTATAGATACCCAATTAATAGCTGCTATGTTAGGTAATCCAAATGGAATTAAATAAATGCTTCCAAATAAAAACACCCATCGCATAACCGATACGGCGTTATATTTTTGTATAAATGATTTTGAAAATACCACAAAAACACCCCACGATATGGAGTTTAAAAGTGTAAGCAAATCACCAAATGCAGATGTTGAAGTCATTTTAACGCTACCTCTATATAATATTAAAAATATGGCGCCTGTAATGCCTAGCAAAATGCCAACAAAATTATATTTAGACATTTTTTCTTTGGCTGTTATCATTAAAATTAAAAACACTACAATAGGGTTACTTATCATCATAATAGCGGAATTGATAGGGGTAGATAGAGAAATGCCGTTGATAAACAGCAATTGGTTGATAAATACACCAAACAAGCTTAAAAATGCCAATTTTTTTAAATCTGATTTTTCAATTTTATGGGTAGGTACAAATAAGGATGTAACCCAAAATAATACACAGGCTCCAGTAACTCTAAACGTTACTAAACATAAGGGGGAAATATTATAGTTGGTAATTTCTTTGGCATAAACAAAGCTAATGCCATATATAACTTGAGCTAAGAATAGGTAAAAATGTGCTTTTACAGAACTTTTAACCACGATGTTTATTCGTTTGACGAGTCAGTTAATGGATTATATTCTTTTTTAAATATAAAATTTATTAATTGAAGTAATAAAATAAAAAATGGTACATACATTAAAATAGTTGGTAGTTCATGTTTATTTAATAATTCAATTGATTTTTGCTTTAATCGTTCGCTAATTAAATACATAGCAGGTATTACAATGAGGGTGATAATGGTTGCAAAAGAAAGTCCAAAAATCATTGTCCAGCTAAGCGGCCCAAAAAATGCAACGTTATCACCACCAAAAAATATTTTTGGATTACCCGTGGCTAATAAACTTTCAAAGTTTATGTTTAACCCTACGGCTAAAGGAATTAGCCCTAATATAGCAGCAACAGCGGTTAGTACCACTGGGGTAATTCTTGTTCGTCCAGCTTCCATGGTGGCCTCATATAAGTTGAGACCATTAAGTCTTGCATAGTCTGCAAATTCTACAAGTAATATGCCGTTTCTTACTACTATTCCGCCAAGTGCAATAATTCCTATTCCAGTCATTACGATGCTTATTTCCATTTTAAATAAAGCTAAACCTATAAGTACACCTATGATACTGAATACAATTTCTGATAATATTAAGATTGATTTTCCTAAGGAATTAAATAAGCCTACTAATACCATAAGCATTAACCCTATAGATATAAGCATTGAATTTCCTAAAAAAGACATGGTTGCTTGTTGTTCTTCTTTATCCCCACCAAATTTCATAGTAACACTGCTACTTGGTTTAAATTGAGCCATGGCTTTTTCTACTTTTGCAACTACTTCATTAGGATTAAATCCTGCTTTTACATCGGATGATAAGGTTATCATTCGTTTATTGTTTTTACGATTTATGCCTGCATAAGTGTAATCGTATCTAATATTACAAACAGCTGATATTGGAACGTTTCGAACCATCCCACCTTTATTCATGTCTCTATAAGTTAATTTGAGATTGCGAATAGTTTCAATATCCATACGTTGATCATACGCATATCTAATTTGTACAGGATATTCATCATCTGAATCTCTAAATTTAGTGGCTTCTATTCCGTATACAGCACCTCTTATTTCCATTGCTACTTGTGCTGATGAGATACCTTCTCTCAATGTTCTTTCTCTGTCTATATCAAAAACAATTTCTGGTTTATTACTTACAAAATCTGACTTTAAACCCACAACTCCAGGAATGTTTACTGCTTTAATAAAGTTGATAAAATTGGTTGCGTTTGTATTGAGCTCATTAAAATCTTCTCCTGCAAATTCAACACTAATAGGTTTGGGTGTTGGTGGGCCGCTTTGTTCTTTATTTACGGATATATCAACGCCTGGTAAGTCCCAATTTAAATCTTGTAATATTTTGAGATACTTGGTTGTAGATTCGCCATGCCTTTTTTCAAACTCTACAAAGGTAACAGCAACCTTACCTCTATTAGGGTAGGCATTATTATCGCCAGATTGGGGGTCTGTAATGCCAATAGTAACATTTGAAATAATAGATTCTACTATTTTATTATCAGCACCAATAACAGTAAGTATTTTTGCTTCTACTTTTCGCATTATATTATTTGTAATTTTTGGGTCGGTGCCTTCTGGTAGTTTAACGTAAATAAAAACATTGTTAGGGTCGGAGTTTGGAAAAAATACTACTTGAGGCGATCTTACGGCAAAAAATACTAATGAAAAAATAAATATAACCAAAAGGTAGCCTAATGTTTTCCACGGTTTTTGTAAAAAATATTCTAATACTTTTACATATTTATTTACAAATGATGGCCATACTTTTGTTTGCCAAGTATAAATTACTTTATATAAATATAATCTATTAAATATTAAAAATAAGCCTATAAAAACGGTAAAATTAGCTACTGCAAAATGGCTACTAACATAGGATATTAAGGCAATAAACCCATATAACATCAATTGCAATTTTCCTTTTTTATTTATTTTTCCATAGTTTAAATGCTCCTCTTCATGCGTTTTCATAAAATCTACAGCAAAAACAGGGTTAATAATATATGCTACAAATAAGGAGGCTAATAAAGAAATGATAAGCGTTACAGGTAAAAAGTACATAAACTTACCTATAATACCTTGCCAAAATACTAAAGGAATAAAAGGCGCTAAAGTAGTTATAGTACCAGTAAGTACGGGCCAAAATACTTCTCCAACAGCCATTTTTGCCGCTGTTTTAATATCTCGGTTACCATTATCAAATAAGCGATGTGTGTTTTCAATTACCACAATGGCATCGTCTACCACTATACCTAAGGCTAAAATAAATGAAAACAGTACAATCATATTAAATGAAAAATCAATGCTTGGCATGGTTAAAAATGCAATAAACATTGATAATGGTACAGATAGAGCTACAAATAACGCATTAGTAACACCCATAAAAAATAATAGAACAACGGTAACAAGAATAAATCCGATGATGATTGTGTTTATTAAATCTGTGAGTGATGATTTTGTTTTTTGACTTTGGTCGCCACTAATAGTTACGTCTAACCCTTGAGGAAGCTCTGTTTTTTTCATTTCAGAAATAATATTTGAAATTTTATCAGCGGCTGCTATTAAGTTTTCGCCAGAGCGTTTGATGATATTTAGTGTAATTACATTTTTACCCATTGATGAGGAAAAACTTTCTTTTTCTTTGTAAGAATCAACAATGGAGGCAATGTCTTTTAAAAATAACACAGCACCTGATGCTGAGGATACGATGATATTTTCAATTTCTTCTACTTTTTTAAATTCACTTTTGATACTTAAAGATGGTCTCATTCCATCTAATGAAATATTACCTCCCGACATTGTTAAATTTTCTTGAGCAATAGCATGTTTGATGTCATTAAGCGTTAGCTGGGCAGCTTGTAGTTTGTACATATCTACGTTTACTTGAATTTCTCTATCTAATGCGCCAACTAGTTCTGCTTTATTAATTTCCTTTAATGATTCTATTTTATCTTTTAAATCTGTAGCATATTTTTTTAGTTTTTTTAAATCATAATTACCTGCAATATTGATGTACATAATAGGGAATTCTGAAAAAGATATTTCTTTTATCATGGGCTCTCTAGTGAGTGTAGTTGGTAAATCGCCTCTAGCTTCATCTACAGCATCTTTTACTTTTTGTTTTGCAATGTCAGTTTTAACATCTGTGTGAAATTCAACTATAATAACAGATACATCTTGTAATGATGTGCTTGTAAATTTTTTAATGCCAGATATGCCTTTAATTCGTTTCTCTATAGGTTTTGTTATTGTATTTTCAATATTTGTTGGGGAGTTGCCACCATTAATTGTGTTAATATAAATTGTAGGAACGGTAATGTCTGGAAATTGTTCTTTTGGAAGCTTGTTATAGGCTATGATGCCTGAAAAAGTAATGATGAGGGTAATTAAATAAATGGTGAGTTTATTATCAATAGCCCAACTGGAAGGTTTAAATTCTTTAAATTTTTCTAGGTTCATAATTAAATTTTAAATTGATATTTATTTTACATTTTAGTAATTAATTATATCACCTTCATTTATTAAATCATAGCCATTTATAATTAATAAATCACCTTCAGATACCCCAGTTTCTATTTCGGTAAGCCCTTTGTATTCTCTGCCAATGGTCACTAGTTTTTTTACTACTTTGTTTTTTTGTGCAATAAATACAAATTTCAAATCATTGTCTTTTTGAATATATTTTACAGGTACAACTAATTTAGATTTAGCAGATGTGTAATCGTTTATTTGTAATTTAACCACCATGTTTGGTTGAAATTTGTTGTTTTGTGGTAATATTACTTCAACGTTAAATGTTCTACTTAGAGGGTTAATGTTTCTGGCCGCATAGTTTACAACGGCTTTAATAGAATCGTTAATGTCAGGAAAGTACATCATCACTTGATCTCCCCTTTTAATTCTACCGGCGTACGCTTCGGCTACATCAGCTTTAGTTTTTAATTTTCGTAAATTAACTACTGATATAGCTGGCATACCTGGCGCTATTATTTGTCCTATTTTAATATTAATATCATCTACTGTGCCATCAATAGGAGTTACAATTTTACTCATACGAATTTGCTCTTGCATGGTAGCTAATTTTTTTTCTAAGCTTTCTTTATTGGTTTTGCTTTGTAAATACTGCATTTCTGTACCAATTTTTTGTTCCCAAAGGTTTTTTTGTTTGTTATAGTATTGTGAGGCAAGCTCTAGGTTTGTTTCTAAATCGCCTATTTGTTGGTCTATTAATCTGGTATTTGTTTCGGCAAGTATAGTTTCTTTGGCAACCATATCTCCAACTTTTACATTAATTTTTGATACAGTGCCGGGTATTTGGCTCGATAAATAGATACTTTCTTCAGCATCTACTTTACCTTGAATATCAATGTATGATTTAAAAGTTTTGCCTACTAAAGGCTCCACAACAACTTCAATTTTTTTGGTTATTGATTTGGAGGTGTCTGTTAAAGCAATTTCTTTTTCTAATGTTGAAATTTGTTCTTCTATTTTTGTTTGATCTTGTCGTAATTTTTCTAATTCTGTTTTTTTGTCAGGCGATGAACTACATGCGATTAATGAAGTGACAAAAATTAAATAAATAAAATTGGATAGATTTTTCATTTTGATTTTATTTTGATACTGTGGTTGTTAATTATTTTAATAAGACTCCTGTTGCTTTTTTATAATCTATGTCGGCAATGAGTAGTTCATAAATAGCGTTTAAGTAGTTTGTTTGGGTTTCTTTTAAAGCGCTTTCGGCGTTAATTAATTCTAAGTTACTTCCTATGCCTTCATTAAATTTTTTCCTACTCATATTAACTACACTTTCTGCTAAAGCTAAGTTTTTTTTATGGACTCTAATAGATTCTACAGCCGAATTGTAATTAATTTTTACAGTTTCTACTTCCATATCGGCTGCTTTTTCTAGTATTTTAATGTTGTTTTCAGTTTTTAATAACTCAATTTTTGATTGTTTTATTTTATATTGTTTTTGAAATCCATCAAATAAATTAACACTCATTTTAACACCAACTAATGTGGTATTAAACCAATTTTTGGTATCCACTATCATGCCAAAATCGGCACCAAAGCCATTGGCTTGATAGGCGCCATAAGCCACTAATGTGGGTATATAGTTTAAATTGTGCCTTTTGGCATCAAGTTGCAGTAATTTTTGTTGTGAAGAAATGGCTTGAAAATCAGTTCTTTGAGTAATATCATAATCTTCATTTTTTTTGAGGTTTAACATACTATTAATGTTACTATTTAATTGATCGGTTAATTTAATAGGTTGTCTAAAATCAATTCCCATGTGAAATTTTAGTAATTTTTCAGATAAAGCTAAGAATTGAGTCATTTTATTTTTTTCTACATACAAATTATTGAGTTGAACTTCAATTCTTTCTACATCTATTAATTCTACCAAACCTTGTTGATTCATTACTTTTAAATCGTTATGAAGTTTTTTAACCCGTTCTAAATTGGCTTCGATAACGCTTAATCGGGCATTGTTTACGAGCGTAGTAAAATAAGCTTTAGAAACTGTGCTAAAAAGTTCTTCTGTATTTTTATTAAGGTTGATATTAGCTAAAAGAATCATTTGCTTTGCGGCTATATTCCCAATTAAAAAATCGCTGCTATATAATAATTGAGAAAACTCAAAGCCTGCAGTAGAATTGTATTGTAAGCCCATTTGAGCTTTTATATAACCGGGTTGATTAAAAAATGAACCAGGAAATAAAGATGTTGGAATAGTTAAAAAGGTTTTTAAATCTGCGCTGGCATTAACTTGTGGTAATCCCATGCCCATTATTTCTTTCTTTTTAGCCTTAGTGCTCGTCACATCTAATTTTGCATTTTGGTATGTTGGGCTGTTTTCTGTAGCATATTCTATTGCTTGTGCTAATGAAAAATTAATACATTCATAACCTTGAGCAAAGTTAGGGATAGTTTGTATTAAAAAGAAAAAAAGGCAAAGCGTTTGATATGAAAACTGATTTTTATAATTTTTTATTGACATTTCGAGGTTTAAAAAACGTGTGCAAATATATTTAAATTAAAGCTGCGTCTTTAAAAATGCTGAACATATTTAAGCGGGTTGTTTCACTTATCAAATGATTTAATTTTTTTGATGCACTTTAAAAATGGAAGTCAAAAAAAATAGAATAATTTCTCTAATACCCTTTATATGTTTCCACGTTTTTTGTCACATTTACTAATGGATCGTTTTAAAAGCAAATTCTAGTTGGTTAAAATGTTATTGTTTTAGCAACAATTAATTTTTCAAAAAACAGGGAGCTTAAGTCTGAAAATTTTTCCGTTCTTTCTGTAGTTAAAAATTCAACAAAACTATTTTTACCAATAGTAGCATTTATTTCAGGGTGCCTTATTAAATATTTTTTTAAGCTTTTAGCTACAATTTCACCTTGAGTTATTAGTTTAATATGGTTTGGTGCTGCTTTTTGAAAGTGTTCCATAAGCAGTGGGTAATGGGTGCAAGCTAAAACTACAGCATCAATTTGACTATTTTGAATTAATAATTCATTCAAATATTGATTTATAAATGCTAATGTTTCATTAGAATTTATTTGTCCTTGTTCAATTAAAGGTACCAGCATGGGGCATGCTTGCTGAAATACTTGAATATTGGGAAATGTTTTTTGAATTTCTAATAGATAAGATTGTGAACTTACTGTGCCTTGTGTAGCCAATATTCCTATGTAATTACTTTTTGTATACGCTTGAATAATTTCTGCAGTTGGCCGAATAACTCCTAATACTCGTTTGGATGGGTTAATTAGTGGCAAATCTTTTTGTTGTATTGTTCGTAAGGCTTTTGCTGAAGCGGTATTACAAGCAAGTATAATTAAATTACAGCCATAATTAAATAAGTATTTAACACTTTGTAAGGTGCATTGGTAAACTTCTTCAAAAGACTTAGTGCCATAAGGTGATCGGGCATTATCACCTAAATACACAAAATCATAATCTGGAAGCTCTTTGATTAATTGTTTAAGAATAGTTAAGCCACCGTAGCCAGAATCAAAAACGCCTATAGAGGTATTTTTTTTCAAGTTAGTTGTTTTAAATATACTTTAGATACAATAAAATGTACTAAATATAAAAACGGAATCATACATATTGCTATTATTAATTTAAATAAATAACCATAGCTGGCATTAATCAATAATTCATTCATACTCCATACTTCAGGTAATACAAAGGCTACGTACTGAACTACAAAGGTATCTATAAGCTGACTAATTAACGTACTTACTGTGGCTCGCATCCAAATATGTTTATTGCCTGTAGTTTTTTTAAGAATAGCAAAGACATATACATCTATTAGTTGAGCTAGTATAAAGGCTATAATGCTACCAACTATAATCCAATTGGATTGACCAAACACGGCATTAAAATTTTTATCAGAAACTGGTGAAAATGAGGTAGCTGGAATTTGCATAGCAATTGCTAATATTAAAAAAATAACACTTACAATAACGGCAGTAATATAAGTGAGTTTTTTTACGCCATCTTTTCCAAAGTGTTCGTTAATCACATCTGTTAGTATAAATACAATTGGCCATAATATAATACCTATGCTTTGTGTAAATAACCCAAAAAACATAATGAGTTTTCCACCTATAAGCTCTGCAACTATAACATTAGTAATGAAAAAACAAGCAAGTATTAAAAATACTAAATCTTTTTTATTTTTTAAATCCATTTTTAGTTTCTGATGTATACCCTTTTATTTATAACTAGCCTTTGGATTTGATGCAGTAATATTCATCAATTTTAATTTTAACACTTTTAATAATTGTATAACTTGTTTTTTAAATATAAAAAGTAAAAATATGTAAGGGATAAGCATTAAGTAAATAATTCCTTTATTTAAGCCTTTAGCCATTGAGTTTTTTTGAGTTTTACTGCTTTCAACGGTAGCTTTACACATGGCGCATTGTGCATTAATTTTTTCGATTACTGTAAAATGTAACAAAAACAAAAAAACAATTAATTTGAAATTCATAATGAGGTTTAATTAGTTTTAATATTTTACCTATTTATTTTGTTCTTTTACATCCTCTGGCCCCATCAAATCATCTACCGAAACTTTAGAGGTTATTTTTGCCACTAATGATTCGTAAACTTTCTTTTGCCCAAATTTTTCGGTAGTAAATAGCAATTGTTTTAAAAGATTTTTAATGTGCTCTGTATCTCTTCTAAATTGTGTTTGGTTGCTTGGGGTTTGTGATGTGTAAACCATTAAATCGTTTAAAAATATATCACACATTTTATTGGTTAAATTATTTGCTTTTGAAAATTTACCTAACTCGTAATATGCTAGTATAATGCCATACATAGAGCCGTCATATCTCACGTTTTCATCGGGTAGTTTATCCATACATAAATTTACTAAAGCTTCTGCCTCTGCTTTTTTACCTTTTTTAATTAAGGCATTTGCTAAAGTTGCAAATTGTATGCGCATATTGGCAGCCATTCTAACGCAGGTTTCGTCAAGGTATACACCTTTTTTATCTAATCCACCCCACATAAATTTATTCATTAGGTTATCATACATAGCTGTTTCGTTAACCCGTTCGCCAAATAAATTACTGTCAACTTGTTTTTTTATTGGTACAAATCTGTATGCTAAACCTTCCAATTGAAAATAATCTTCTAAACCTATGTAGGCTTCAGAACCTGTTGTTGTAGCAAAGTAGATGGGTCTTGTCCAATTATTATTGGCTATTAAATCTAGCACCATTAAATCGTTTTTGGTTATATGGCTTCTGTTTAGTTCAAATTCAATACGTTTGGTAATTAATGCGGCATCTTTAGTGCTTACTATTTTTTGGTTAATTACCTGTGCGGTATCAATATCTAAATAAAACTTTTTAGTGGGTAGGTAGTCAAAATAGTTATTACCGTATGGTAGTTTATCTTGCGTATCATCTGAGGCTACCATTTTAATAGCATCTTTTAAGTTCATAGGGCCAACACCTTTATCTACTATATAAATAACCTCACGTGTACCTTGCACAAGTTTTTCTGCGGGTATAGAAAAAGGCACTGGAGGGGCTTCATAAGTGGCTCTTAAGTTTTGTTTGATGTACCAATCAGTTTGTAATAAACTTAAATTAACTACTTTAATATCTGTGCGCACACCTTCTACTTCTTGTGCATACCAAAGTGGAAACGTATCGTTGTCGCCATTAGTAAATAAAATAGCATTAGGGGCGCATGAGTTTAAGTAATTGGTTGCAAAATCTCTACTCATGCGGCGTTTGGAGCGGTTATGGTCATCCCAACCTTGAGCTGCCATAATAGTGGGTATTGTCAAACCAATAATTGTAGAAAGAACTAAAGCGTTTTTAGCTGTGGTTTTATTAAATAAAAATTCAAATAAAAATAGTACTCCAAAACCAATCCAAATAGCAAATGCATAAAAAGAGGCAGCGTAGGCATAATCTCTTTCTCTTGGCTGGTAAGGTGTTTGATTAAGATATATAACAATAGCCAAACCGGTAAGTAAAAATAAAAGAGATACAACCCATAAACTTTGCTTACTGTTTTTATACATAAATATAAAACCTAATATGCCAAGTATAAATGGTAAACCATAAAATGAATTATCTGCTTTATTGTTTTTGGCTACATGTAATTGTTGTGTGGTATCTGTATCTAACCTCCAATTGTCAAAGGCTGCAATGCCTGTTTTCCAGTTACCTTCAAGTGGATTATTGGTAAGACCTTGTATATCATTTTGACGACCAATAAAATTCCAAGCAAAATAACGCAGGTACATGTATTTTATTTGGTAGTTTATAAAAAAAGTAATATTTGCCAAAAGGGTTGGAATTTCAGCAATTTCTGCTTCCCCTGTCTGTTCATTTATGATGGATTTATTTTGGTGATGCTGTTTTACATCACCCCAATATTTATACGGCCCCTCGTGTATACCTTGTTGACTCCACATTCGAGGAAAATAAGTGCAATATTTTTTGTCATAAACGGGGATCGATTTTTTTCTGCTATCAATTATTTTATACTTTTTATTTTTTTCATCTTTAGCGTACACAGGCTCGCCATCTTTAAAATGTTCTTGATCGGGAGGCGCATTATAGTTTGGTCCATAAATTAATGGCCAATCGCCGTACTGCTCTCTATTTAAATAAGATAATAGTGTAATGGCATTTTCTGGATCGTTTTCATCCATAGGGGTATTAGCTTGTGATCGAATAACAAGAACAAAAAATGTAGAGTACCCGATAATGAGTGTAGTAAAAGAAACTAGCACTACGTTTAGTAAATTAACATTGGTAGTTTTTAATTTATGTATAGCATAAATTATGCCTGTTAAAATAACAGCTCTCATAAACATACCGGTGCTGCCATTAGCAGATATAACGGCAAAAAACACAAATACTATTGAAATATAAAAACCAATTTTGTAATATTTTTCAATTTTATTTACAGAGTATATAATTAATAAAGTTATAGCACTTAGCAATAATAAAAAATACATTAATGTGCCTACATTAAAGCTCATGCTGAGTTTGTTTACAAAAAATATTTCATAATCAGCAGCAAATTTTACAAGTTTAGGTATTATCATGTTTTGTATACCTCCTAGTAATGCCAATGATAATAGGCCTGTTATAATAAACGATTTCCAAGTAAAGGTGTATTTTTTAAAATAATATACAAAACAAATAGCTGGAATAACCAGTAAATTAAGTAAATGCACTCCAATAGAAAGCCCCATAAGGTATGCAATTAGCACCAACCATCGCATGGCACTGATAGGATTTTGTGAATCTTCTTCGTCCCATTTTAAAATTACCCAAAATACTATGGCGGTAAAAAATGACGACATAGCATATACTTCGCCTTCTACAGCAGAAAACCAAAATGAATCAGAAAAAGTATAAGCTAAAGCTCCAATAGTACCTGCTGCTAATATTGAAAGTTGTTGGTATTGCGTAAGGGAAGATTTAGATTGGTTGGATAATATTTTATTGGCAATACGTGTAATACTCCAAAATAAAAATAAAATAGTAAGGGCACTGCATGTGGCAGACATAATGTTTATCATCATAGCCGCATGTGCAGGATTGCCAAACCCAAGTAATGAAAATATTCTACCAATAATTAAGAAAAATGGGGCTCCGGGAGGATGTCCTACTTCTAGCTTATAAGCGCAGGCAATATATTCGCCACAATCCCAAAAGCTAGCGGTTGGCTCTATAGTAAAAGTGTATGTAATAAAGGCTATTACAAAGGTACCCCATCCTACTAAGTTATTCCATTTTATATAGTTCTTCATATTGATTTTTTAATTAAGAATTTGGCTAAAATAGACAAAATTCACACATTTTTATTTGAATTTATGGTTATGTTAACTTCTTTACATAATGTATAAAAAATTAACAAGAATTTAGATAAAATAAACCCTAGCAAGGGTTTTTGAGAGTTTTTTTTTAAGTTTATGAAGCTCTTTAGAAGACTTTATAACGACGCTTTAATGTTGTTTTGTATTTATGTGCTCCATCTTGCAAAACAGTAGATGTTTAAAATGAACTAAGCTATAAGGTTTAGTAGCCAAATTCTTTTAATGCATTTTCGTTACTTCTCCAATCTTTTACTACTTTGATATATAACTCTAAAAATATTTTTTTATCAAAAAACTTTTCTGCGTCTATTCGCGCTCTTGTGGCCATACGTTTTAATGATTGCCCCTGATGACCCAATAGGATGGCTTTTTGACTTTCTCGCTCTACTAATATTTCGGCTTGAATTTTTAAAATATTAGCTTCATTTTTAAAGCTAATTACTTTAATTTCTACACTATACGGAATTTCTTTTTTGTATTGTATTAATATTTTTTCACGTATTATTTCTGATACAAAAAAACGTTCTGACTTATCGGTTAAGGCATCTTTTTCATAAAAGGCTTCACCTATTGGCAAGTACTCAAGTATTTTATTTAAAACGGTGTTTAAATTAAAATTTTGTAAGGCTGATATGGGAAAAATATTAGAATTTGGTATTTTCTCATTCCATTCAATAGCCTTTATTTCTAAAGCTTCTTGAGTAATTAAATCTATTTTATTTAATAAAATTATAATAGGTTTTTGTGCTTTAATAAGATTTGAAATAAAAGTTTCTTCAAGTAATATATTGCTTGTAACATCTATCATTAATAAAAAAATATCTGCATCGCTTATTGCATTTACTACAAATTGCATCATTTTTTCTTGTAGTTTATACACTGGTTTTATCACTCCTGGTGTATCCGAAAAGACAATTTGATAATCATCGGTATTTAAAATACCCATCACTCTATGTCTAGTGGTTTGTGCTTTTGGTGTTACAATTGATAGTTTTTCGCCAATTATAGCATTCATTAATGTTGATTTACCAACATTTGGGCAACCTATAATGTTGACAAATCCTGATTTATAAGTTGGTTTTTGATTGATCAAGTTATTCTGTTTTTGTATGATGTCAAATGTAGAGATAATTTAGCTATTTAAATCCATCTTAGTTTGTATCATCAAATTATATTGTTAAATTAACTTGTAAACCCAGGCAAATTTGGAGTTGACAGTAACATAAGCCCTGTTATTAATAAAATTAAGGCAGCTACTATTAATGTTATAGGTGGGTTCTAAAAATTAGTTTTTAGAGGTTTAAATAAAAATCGTAGAACCCATTAAAACGATTTTTATAATCTGTACCATCAAAAGTACAATATTTTTCCTTTACAACATCATAATCTATATATCTATCAGTGTATTTAATGTCTAATCTTATGGTTTGTTCGTACCTAAAT
>JAVKLI010000081.1:0-5575 GCA_031539425.1 Bacteroidia bacterium | reverse complement strand
TTTAAAAGACTAACAGGTGTTTCGCTCGATACATTTAAATCTGAAGATAGAAAACACGATTATAGAGTGTTTAAAGAAAGTGTATGTGGATCATGCTACAAAAATTTAAGCAGATACAGGCTACATGGGACTTCAAAAAAACACACTAATACAGAAATACCAAAAAAACGAAGCAAGAAAAATCCACTAACATAAACAGATAAGCAACGAAACCAGAAAATATCAAAAAGCAGGGTTAGTATTGAAAATATTATTAGGTCAATTAAAATTTATAGAATAATGGCTGAAAAATATAGAAATAGAAGAAAACGCTTTACCCTCAAACTTAGCTTAATTGCAGGGCTATATAACTATCAATTATGAAAGAGGTTTACTGTTGTTAAAGCTTTTTTTAAGGCTCTTAAAGTTACATTTGAAACAACTAAAGAACACGAAAGTGCTTACGACTCTAAGTTTGTTGCTAAAATAAAAAAGATATAAGAATACTACTTTAAATTTTTGAAGTGGACTCTAAATATTTCTTGTATGTTTAAACTTTGCTTGGAGTTTGTTTGTAGTATTTGTTTTAACTGGCTTTTGAGGGTTATAAGCTGGGCCACTTCCTATAAATTCAGGAATAGGGCTTTTTGTAATATCAATTCCAATTAAAGCTTCTATTTGGCTAAACATATATTGATCCCTTTCATTAACAAAGGTAATAGCCTCACCATTTTTTTCAGCTCTAGCGGTTCGTCCTACTCGATGAACGTAATCTTCAGGGTCTTGTGGTACATCATAATTAATAACTAGGCTAATGCCATCCACATCAATTCCACGGGATATAATATCTGTACCAACTAAAATTCTAATTTTTTTATTTTTAAAGTTTCGCATTATTTCTTCACGCTCTGCTTGCTCTAGTTCGGAAGAAAACATAGAAACGGAAAGCTTTGCGGTATGCAAGGTGTTTGATAGTTCTTTTACAGTATCTTTGCGTGATGCAAAAATGATTATAGAGGTATAGTCTAGATTTTTTAATATGTCTAGTAGTATTTTTATTTTTTGAGTTTCAAAAAGCACATAGGCTCTTTGTAATACTGAGGCTGGAGGTTTAGAAATGGCAATATTTACGGTTTCATGGTTTTTTAATATTTTAGCGGCTAATATTCTAATATTAGGTGCCATGGTAGCTGAAAACATAATGGTTTGCCTTTGCTCGGGTAAATATTTAAAAATAGATTTTAAACTTTCTGAAAACCCCATATCCAACATTCTATCTGCCTCGTCTAATACTAAATAATCGATTGTTTTTAAATTCATACTATCCGATTGCAGCAAGGCTAACAGCCTTCCAGGTGTGGCAGTTACAATTTCTACAGACTCTCTCAACGCCTTAGCTTGTCGCTCCCACACAATACCATCATTACCACCATAAATGGCAATAGAACTAATATTGCAAAAATAAGCCAAAGCTTCAATCTGTTGGTCTATTTGTAAAGCTAATTCTCGAGTAGGTGAAATTATCAAGGCTCTAACGCCTTCTTTTTTATTAGATATAATAAGCTGTATAAGTGGTAAAACAAAAGAAGCTGTTTTGCCAGTTCCAGTTTGAGCACAAGCTATAATATCCTTACCTTGTAAAATAATTGGAATAGATTTCTCTTGAATGGGAGTTGGGCTTTTGTAACCCATAGAACTAATTCCTTGAATTAAATCAGAATTGAAATTGAAATGTTTGAATGCCAAAAGCTAAGTTTTAAAACATTTGAAATCTATAAGATCGATTTCTAGCGCAAGTTATTTTTTCTTTTTTTTGCTGTAAGATACCTCCATACATCAATAATAAAGGCAGATGAAGCAACAAAAGCAACTACATATCTAACATTAAAATCAGAGGGTGTTAATGCGTTTGTTTCGTAAACAAAATACCAGTATGTAATAGAAATAGATAAAAATAAAAATATATAACTTACAATTAATTTTAAAATTTGCGCTTTAATTTTCATAAATTAATATATTTAAAATGGAAATTATTGAGGAACTACAGATACATAAGACCTATCGTTACGCTTTTTAGTAAACAGTACTTTACCATCTGTTAAAGCATATAGGGTATGATCTCTTCCAATACCTACATTATCACTTGGGTTATGCTTAGTTCCTCTTTGACGAACAATAATATTTCCTGCTACGCATAATTGACCACCAAATATTTTAACGCCTAAACGTTTACTATGTGATTCTCTGCCGTTGTTTGTGGACCCTGCCCCTTTTTTGTGTGCCATACTATTTTTTTAAAAATCTATTTTGCTACTATATTTTGAATTGAAACTTGCGTTAAATGTTGTCTATGGTTATTCCACTTTTGTGTACCATTTCTACGTTTTTTCTTAAACACAATGACCTTATCTCCTTTTAAATGTTTTTCAACTTGAGCCTCTACTTTAGCACCTAATAAGTAAGGAGTTCCTATGCTGTGCTTACCAGCATCATCAATCATCATTACTTTTTTAAATTCTATTTTTGATCCTTCAGCTACGTTTAGGCTGTGTACATACACTTTATTACCTTTTTCAACTTTAAATTGCTGACCTGCTATTTCTACTATTGCGTACATTGTATTAAAAAACTTAAATCCTTACCTATTTTATTAAGGTTGCAAATATATATAAAATTATATTATTTGATTAAAAAAAATAAACAAAAAATGCTATAGGAAGGTTTAATCGTCAAATTTGTTTATTATCTCTCATTTTTATTAAAAAAAAAACATCAAAATTTGCTTTAGTTGAGTGATTTTTTTATTTATTTTTTATAGTAATTATTTGATTTATTTTATTGTATTTTGTCCCAAATACTTAAATGAATGTAATGAATAGACGAAAAATAGTTGTAGCAAATTGGAAAATGAATTTAGATTTTTATTCAACAATAACGCTTATAAATGAACTTTTAGAAGCCAAAATTACTAATACTGATGTTGTTAAAATAATTTGCCCTCCTTTTATTTACCTTCAACCACTTTCAGAAATGATAAAAAATAGCCCAATTTTTTATTTAGGGGCTCAAAATTGTTCTGAATATAAATCAGGGCCTTACACAGGTGAAATTAGTGCGATGATGTTGGCTTCTATTAACTGTAAATATGTTATTATTGGGCATAGCGAAAGAAGACAATGTTTTAATGAAGCTAATGCTTGTTTAACTTTAAAAATTAAACAAACTATTGCTAACAACATGCAACCCATATTTTGTGTTGGTGAAACAATAGAAGAGCGTCAAAATAATACACATTTTACTACAGTGTCTGAACAACTTTTTGCCGTTTTAAATTTATTAACAGAAGAAGATCTTTCAAAAATAATTATAGGATACGAGCCTATTTGGGCTATAGGAAAAGGAAAAACTGCTACCCCTGATGACGCTCAAGCCATGCATTTACATATAAGGAATTGGATTAAAACAAATGTATCAGAAAAAATTGCCAATCAAATTCCGATACTATACGGAGGCTCATGTAATGCTAAAAACGCTAAAGAATTATTTTTATGCCCCGACATAGACGGGGGCTTAGTAGGTGGGGCTAGTTTGGTTGCTTCAGATTTTTGTTCAATTGTTAACGCATTTTAATGGTTTAAAAATGTAATATGTCTTCTAATAACATATTGCCACACATATTAAGTATTATAAAATCTTTGCCGCATTTACCAGGTGTATATTGCTTTTATAATAAAGAAAATGAGTTAATATATGTTGGTAAAGCAAAAAATTTATTTAAACGCGTAAACTCTTATTTTACTAATAAAAATCAATCTCACAGAATTACTTTGATGATAAGTAAAATTTTTAAAATTGAAACAACAAAAGTAAATACCGAAGAAGATGCTTTAATTTTAGAAAATTCATTAATTAAAAACCGTAGTCCTAAGTATAATATTTTATTACGAGATGATAAAACATACCCTTGGATATTAATTAAAAAAGAGCGTTTTCCTAGAGTATTTCATGCACGTCAAATTCAAAATGAAAATGCGGAAGTGTTTGGCCCTTACCCCTCTGTAAGCACTATGTTTGTGTTACTTGATTTGATTAAAAAAATTTTTCCAATTAGAAATTGTAATTACACTTTATCAGAGCAAAATATTATGAACCAAAAATTTAAATCTTGTTTAGAATACAGTATTGGGAACTGCAAGGCGCCTTGTATTAACTTGCAAACACAAGCAGATTATGATAAAAATATTTTTAAAATTAAATCTATCATTAAAGGAGACTTACAAATAGTACTACAAGATTTAGCGAATGACATGCAACTATGTGCCGATCAATTAAAATTTGAAGAAGCCCAAGAAATTAAGAAAAAAATAGAATTACTTAATAAGTACCAATATAAATCTGTAATAGTACACCCGTCTATTACTAATACAGAAGTTTATGCCACATTAAGCGACGAACAAGTTTTTTATGTAACATTTTTTAAAATTAATAATGGCATCATTATTCAAGCACAAACTTTAGAGTATAAAAAGAAACTTGAAGAGACAGATGGTGACATGTTGGTTTTTGCAATAAATGATATTAGAATAAGATTTAACACAAGGAGTAAAGAAATTATTGTGCCTTTTGAGCCTACATTTCAATTTGATAACACAAAATATATTGTGCCAAAACAAGGCGATAAAATGCGTCTTTTAGACTTATGTTTTAAAAACTTAAATGCGTTTAAAACTGAAAGAGAAAAACAATTAGCCTTGTTAAACCCAGACAAACATACAGAACAATTACTATTACAAATTCAAAAAGATTTAAAAATGAACAGTTTGCCAAAGCGAATTGAATGTTTTGATAATTCGAATATTCAAGGTGCTTATGCAGTAAGCGCAATGCCCGTATTTATTGATGGAAAGCCAGTTAAAAAAGAATACAGACACTTTAATGTTAAAACTGTTGAAGGGCCAGATGATTTTGCAACAATGAAAGAAGTTGTTTTTAGACGATATTCTCGAGTTATAGAAGAGCAACTGCCATTACCTAATTTAATAGTAATAGATGGAGGAAAAGGCCAATTAAGTGCAGCCATGGATAGCTTAATTAAATTAAACCTACATAATCAAATTACAGTTATAGGAATAGCAAAAAAGTTAGAAGAGATTTTTTTTCCTGATGACGCCATTCCTCTATATTTAGACAAACGATCGCCTACACTCAAAATAATTCAACATATTAGAGATGAAGCACATCGTTTTGGCATTACCCACCATAGAAATAAGCGTAGTAAAGAAACTTTTAAATCTGAATTAAATCTAATAAATGGTATCAGTGAAAAAACCATAATTAAATTATTAAGTAATTTTCAATCAATTGACAGAATAAAAGCAGCTTCATTAAACAACCTTACAGATTTAATAGGTAAAGCTAAAGCTAAAATTGTATTTGAATATTACAATTAAATTACAGGGGAGTTCTATAAATTAAATGTTGATAAATTCGGCAATCATATATTAATTTAATTATATGAATGTCAGGTAGTTAATTTTATATTTGCACTATAAATACATCAATAAAATGAAGACAGGTTACTATAAATCTAAAGGGA
>JAVKLI010000080.1:0-20220 GCA_031539425.1 Bacteroidia bacterium | reverse complement strand
ACTGATAGATAGATAGATAGATTATGATGTTGTAAAGGAAAAATATTGTACTTTTGATGGTACAGATTATAAAAATCGTTTTAATGGGTTCTACGATTTTTATTCAAACCTCTAAAAACTAATTTTTAGAACCCACCTTAAATAAAAAAAAATACGACTTTTGATGTTTATGCGCAACATTTTCAATAGTCAATTTAAATATTATTATTTGCTTGGTTTATTTGTATTTATTACAACAGCCATTTTTAGCGTAGGGTTTCATCATCCTGATGAATATTTTCAAATATTAGAATTTGCAAGTTATAAATTAGGTAACACACCTTCAAATAGTTTAGCTTGGGAATTTGCGGATAGAATAAGACCAACTTTACAACCAACTATTGCATTTTTAGCACTTAAATTATTTAATACCATAGGTTTAATAAATCCATTTACTATAAGTTTGATACTTCGTTTAATTACTGCTCTTTTAGCGTGGTTAGTTATTTCAAAAATTTCGCATTTACTTTTAAATCAATTTAAAACAACTATTGCTCAGACTGTGTTTGTTTTTTCATGTTTTTTTTTATGGTATGTACCTTATACATTTGTGCGCTTTTCGTCAGAAAATTATAGTGCGCTATTTTTTTTATTAGGAATTTATATTTTACTAAAGCAAACAAATTCTAATCAAAATATTTTATTACCATGGTTTTTAATTGGTGTAATGTTTGGATGTTCGTTTTATTTCCGATTTCAAATGGCTTTTGCCATTTTAGGAGTAGGTATTTGGTTAGTTTTTTTTTATAAAATATCTCTAAAAAAAATAACCGCACTAACTATTGCATTTTTAATTATTTGCATTGCCAATACATGTATAGATACCTGGTTTTATAACGAATTTGTAATAACACCATGGCGTTATTTTGCTTCAAATATTATTGATAACAAAGCGTCCAATTGGGGCGTAACACCATGTTGGTTTTATATTACAGGTTTTTTACAACAAGCAGCTCCGCCGTTAAGTTTAGCTTTATTGCTTTTTATCATTGTTGGGATATTACAAAACAAAACGCATTTTTTTAGTATTGCTTTTTTGGTGTTTATTATAGGTCATAGCATAATAGGACATAAAGAAATGCGCTTTATGTACCCTATCATTATAATAGCTAATTATTTAGCTGCGTTAGGTGTTGATTATATCACACAAAAAAGCATCAAACCAAAGCTTTTGAAACTCCTTTTTAAAACAATTTTACTTGTCAATTTATTTATGCTATTATACCGTTGTTTTGTGCCAGCACAAGAACAGGTGTTGTATTATAACTACATATATGATATAGCTCAAAAAAATAAAATCAATTTAATTGGCGATAGAAATAATTTTAACAACATATTGGGATCACCAGTATATTTTTTAAAATCAAATAATGTACGCAATTATGTTGCCAATTCTGATGAAGACGTGTTAAACATTATAAATACTAACAAATTTGATTCAGTTTATGTGATGTCTACCTATTTAAATTCGCCATTAAAGCTTAAATATAAAGGTTATAAAACCACTACAGAATATAGCTTTTACCCTAATTGGATTAAACATTTTAACATCAATAATTGGCAAAGTAGAACTGATATGTTTGAAATTTATAAAATAAAAATACAACTCTAATTTTTTAAAATGAATTTAAAAAAAGCCTTAGAAATACTTCAACACAAAGAATTTAGATACTTTGTACTAGCTAGATTTTTATTAACTATAGCCATACAATTACAAATGAGTTCTATCATTTTGCAAATTTATTATGAGCATACCAAAGATGAGTTGGCTTTAGGTGTAGTTGGGCTTGCAGAAGTAATCCCTTTTATTTTAACTTCTTTTGTTTCGGGATATTTATCAGATATTTTAGATCGAAGGAAATTATTAATAGCCACTTTATTAGGTTTGTTTGCAGAGTCATTAATTTTATTTTTTAACGAAACGGGTGTATTTCATTTAACTCAAAACATCACTTTATTACTACTATATTGTATTGTATTTATATTTGGAGTGCTTCGGTCATTTGGAGCTTCTACAACGGCTCCTTTTATGAGCCAAATTGTACCACGGTCGTTATATACTCAATCTGCCACATGGAATAGTGCGGCATGGCATTTAGGCTCTATATTAGGGCCTGTAGTAGCTGGCATTATTTATGGGCAAACACATCACGCAACTTGGAATTATATTTTAACTTGTATTTGTTTTTTAGCATCAGGTTTATGTTTTATGATGATAAAATCAAAACCAAGAGACATTGTAATTACAGAAAATAATTTTTTTAAAAATGTAAAAAATGGATTTCAATTTGTTTTTAAACATAAACTTATGCTAAGCGCATTAACGATAGATTTGTTTGCCGTATTGTTTGGAGGCGCCGTTGTTTTAATACCAGCCTTTACCGACAAGGTATTACATTTAGGCCCCGAGGCTTATGGAATGCTACGTACAGCCCCTGCAATAGGTGCGGTACTCATGGCGTTATATTTAACCTTTTTTCCGTTAAAACACCAAGCAGGAAAAAAATTATTATTAGCTGTTACTGCTTTTGGTATACTAACTATATTATTTGCTTTGAGTACAAATTATTGGTTGGCATTTGTTATTTTAATATGGCTTGGAATTGTTGATAATGTAAGTGTAGTGGTAAGGCATAGCATATTGCAACTATGTACTCCCGATGAAATGCGAGGACGGGTAGCGGCAGTAAATAGTATATTTATTGGCAGTAGTAATGAACTCGGTGCTTTTGAATCTGGAGTAGCGGCAAAACTTTTAGGGCTAGTACCTTCAATTATATTTGGTGGTGTGATGACCATTTTAGTTGTACTTGGTGTTAATAAATGGAACCCTGATTTAAAAAAATTAGACCTATCAAAACTTGAATAAATATAATGGTATGGAACATATTAAAGCTCATCAAAACTTGAATAAATATAATAGTATGGAACATGTTAAAGCTCACAAACATTTTAATGTTTGGCTTATTACTGGGTGTATACTTATTTATATAATGCTTGTAATAGGCTGTATTACAAGGCTTACACATTCTGGCTTATCAATTACAGATTGGAGTTTTATGGGCAGCATACCACCTTTTACAGATGCGGCATGGACTAATTTATTTTTAAAATATCAAGCTTCTCCTGAGTTTATCAATATCAATTTTTCAATGACATTAGATGAGTTTAAACACATTTATTTTTGGGAATACCTACATCGATTTGTAGGTAGATTAATGATGTATATTTTTTTAATTGGCTTTTTATATTTATGGTTCACAAAAAAAATTCGCAAATTACAATTGCCAGGAATTGTTGGTTTGTTTGCCTTAGGCATTATGCAAGCGCTCATTGGATGGTGGATGGTATATAGTGGCCTGCAAAAAAATCCATATGTTAGCCATTATCGCTTGGCAATACACTTATTAAGTGCCTTTACTTTGTTTGGATTTACATTTTACATATTATTAAAAAGTAATCAGCAGCAATTTGATACAATGCCTAACCAAGGAAATAAATTACGTAAACTAATATGGGTTTTATTTTGCATTTTAATTTTGCAAATTATTTTTGGAGCGTTTACAGCTGGCTTTGTAATTCCAGAATTTGGAGGGCATATACGTCCAGGGCAAATATTAAACACATGGCCAAAAATGGGAGAACATTGGATTAACTCCCAGGTATTTGATAAACAAAATATATTTATATCCTTATTCGAAAATGCCCCAGGTATCCAATTTGTGCACCGATATTTGGCAATAATATTAGCTTTAGGCGTAAGTTATTTGTGGGTTCAATCAAATAAATTAACACTTACAAAACATCAAACTTTAGGAATTACATTATTAATATTTGGTGTTACTATTCAATTTATATTAGGTGTGCTTACCTTATGTTATCATGTTCCATTATTATTAGGCGTTCTTCACCAAACGGGCGGTTTGTTTTTATTTGCTACAGGCATTTTTTGTTTTTTTATTCATAATAAAAATTAACGTTTTTATTATTTAGAATAGTTCTAAATATTGTTAATTTTATTTATCTTTGTCAAAAAAAAATATGAAATTAAATAGACCTAAATTTTTTAAAATATCAATTATCATTGTTGTAATTATAGTATTTCAAATATCCTGTAATACAATTATGCCTTTGGAGCCAAATCCAAACACTGTTTTAGATCCACCATTAGATGGATTAACCAATGAACAACTTGTAAAATTTATGGAAGGTAGTGAAGAATTTGATGAAGTATACACTAAAGAAACAGGCTTAGGTCCTATATTTGTAGCATCATCTTGCTCTAGTTGTCATTCAGGTGATAATAGGGGGCATCCATTTACTACCTTAACACGATTTGGTCAATCTGATACAACTAGCGGTAATACTTTTATGGCTAAAGGCGGGCCACAATTACAGCATAATTATGTTGTAGGATATACTGGAGAGGAAATTCCTACTGGTGCTGCATCAACCAAATTAATAGCACCTATTGTAGCTGGTAATGGTTATATAGAACTGGTACCTGAGTCGGATTTAATTGCCCTGTCAGACCCTACAGATAAAAATAATGATGGTATTTCTGGCAGAGTATCATGGAACACTATACCTAGTTGGGTTACCCCATTTAATAATGCCATCAAAACAAACACCAACAGATACATTTGCAGGTTTGGTAAAAAAGCTAGCACTTACAACTTGCACCAACAATGTGTGCAAGCTTTTAATCAAGATATAGGAGTTACAACCACATTTATGTCGCAAAATCCATATAATTATTTAAGCGGTACACAAAGTAATAACACAACAGACCCTGATATTAAGGACTCTGAACTAAACGCCACTGTATTTTATATTCAAACCCTAAAAGAGCCATTAAGACGGGGTGAAAATAATGCAGATGTAATACAAGGTTCTAAATTATTTACTCAACTAAATTGTAACGATTGCCATGTAGAAAAATTAAAAACTGGCTTTTCATACATTAATACTTTAAGTTTAAAAGAGTTTTACCCATACACAGATTTATTGTTACATGATATGGGCCCCGAATTAAATGATGGATACACCGAAGGAACAGCCTTACCTGCAGAGTGGAGAACTGCACCATTATGGGGGCTTGGATTATCGCAAAATGCACAAGGCGGTAATTATTTTTTAATGCATGATGGTAGGGCAAAAAGTATAGAAGAGGCTATCATGATCCATGGTGGAGAAGCTACAAATAGTAAAAACAAATTTGTGCAATTATCATCTAATGATAAACAAAAACTAATATCGTTTTTAAAATCTTTGTAGCCTTAGTGATGAATCGAAAAACATTTTTTAAACAATGTGGCTTTTTATGCTTAGGCTCAAGTGTAATGGTAGGCTTACTCAATGGTTGTTCTAGCACAAACTACTATGCTCAACATCAAATAAATAATAATAAAATTACTATTTCAAAGCTCGAATTTATAAACCAAGCTAAAAATAAAACCACTGAAAGAAAATTTATAATTGTAAAATCCAATCAAATTAATTTTCCAATATGCATATTTAAACTACCCAATAATCTATATTCAGCAGTATTAATGGAATGTTCACACAATAGCTGCGAATTACAAAACAATGGCGACTTTTTAATTTGCCCATGCCATGGCAGCGAATTTTCATCGCACGGAGTTGTACAAAACCCACCTGCCGATCAAAACCTAAAAACCTATTTAACAACAACAGATAATGAAAATATTTACATCTATTTATAAGTACTTTTATATTTTACTATGTATGATAGTAACCTTTTTAAATACTCAAGCTCAAGATAGTACTATGCTAAAAACACCTATAGCATCTGATACTACTAATAAAAAATTAAATATGGATGCTGTATATAATCGACCATTTTTAATAACCAACAAAGCTCCCATTGCTATTGGCGGCTATTTAGAAGCCAATACCTCTTATGTAAATAAAAATGGGATTAATGATGGTTTTAATTTTCAAATGCAAAGAGTTACTTTATTTTTTTCGAGCACCATTTCTAAAAAAATAAAATTTATGTCGGAGCTTGAATTTGAAGAAGGAACTAAAGAAATTAACATAGAAAATGCTATTTTAGATATGGAGTTGCATCCATTAGTTGTACTAAGAGGTGGAATTGTCCTAAATCCTATTGGCGCCTTTAATCAAAATCATGATGGGCCTCGCTGGGATTTTATTAATAGACCTCTATCTGCCACTCAAATTATTCCAGCTACCTTATCAAACACAGGCTTTGGATTATATGGGAAATATTTTTATCAATCATGGGCATTTGGCTATGAAGCCTATTTAACCAATGGATTTAACGATAAGCTAATTGGCAATGAAAAAAACAGAAGCTCTTTTCAAGAAGCAAAAGAAGATAAAGAAAAGTTTGTTACAAGCAATAGCGGCTTACCTATGTTTACAGGCAAATTAGCTATTAAAAATAGAAAAATTGGAGAGCTTGGTATATCTTATTTAACAGGCGTTTATAACAAATGGAAAAAGAACGGTTTAGTATTTGACGAGCAAAGAACGGCTAGTATATTGGCTGTAGATTTTAACACCGATCTTTTTAATAATAAATTAATGATTAATGCAGAACTGGCAACTGCGTATATTCAACTACCTGCCAAATTTAGTGAAGTGTATGCCTCGCAGCAAATGGGTACATTTATAGATGTGGTTGGCACCGTGTATAAGGGTAATATATTAGGTTGGGAAAAAGCCAAACTAAATATTGGCTGCCGATTTGAATATGTTGATTTTAACATGGATACATTTAGAGACACAAATGCTAAAAAGTATGATGACACTTTTTTAATTACGCCAAGCATTGCATTTAGGCCAACAGGGTCAACAGTAATAAGGTTAAACTACACCCTACAGCAAGAGGTTGATTTAGTAGGTAATCTACCAAAATACACTGGTATGATATTGTTTGGTGTATCGAGTTATTTTTAAAGGTTTTGTTATACAAATCTTTGTTTTAATTTAATTCAACACTTTCAACAAAAATTCTAAATTAACAACTCTTCATTACAAAAATCAAAATAATCTGCGGGTACAGAATTTGAGCAAATAAATACCGTTTTGTTTTTTGCATATTGCTTTAATAGTTTCTGATACCAATTGATGGCATTGACATCTAAATTAGATGTAGGCTCATCTAGTAACAAAACGGAGGCACGACTCAATATGGCTAATGAGAGTTTAAGCCTTTGTTTTAAACCACTTGATAAATTTTTAACTTCTTTGTTTTGGTGAACTTGCAGCTCTGATAATTCAAGAACTTGATTAACATTTAAGGTTGTTAAAAAGGGTTTAAATGTTGCTGAATGATTAATCAGTTCTAAAACTGTAAACTCTTCAATGAGCTCATAATATGGGGCAGTTAAAGCTATATGCTCAAACATATTTTCATTTAAAATTTGTTTATTGTTTAATAGATATTTTACAGAGCCTTTATTTGGCGTAATAAAACCAGCAATAATTTGCAGCAGTGTTGATTTTCCTGATCCATTAAAGCCTAATATAGCCGTTTTTGCTTGTACTGAAAATTGCTTTGAGAGGTTTTTAAATAACCAGGTTTGGTTGTATTGCTTTCCAATATTATCTAGTATAATTTCAATAGGTTGCATTACAATATTGGGTTTACTTATTTAAAAAATGGGTATCCATAAACTCAATACCCTCTTTAAAAGTACGAGGGTTATATCCTAAATTTTTAATTGCCTTATCTATTATAAACCCTGTAATTGGTGGGCGCTTGGCCGGCTGTTTAATATCTTCTGATTTTGATGGCTTAATAAGAGCTTTATCTAATTTGTAATAATCGGCCACTAAGTGTGCCATTTCATAAATATTTAAAAAATCTTTACCCGAAATATTATAAATTCCAAAAGCTTGTTTTTTGGCTATTAATAAGCATCCTATAGCTAAGTCTTCTGCTAAGGTTGGGGTTCTATATTGATCATCTACTACATTAATTGATTTACCCTGTTCTAAATTATTTTTTACCCACAATACAATGTTGCTTCTACTCATGTTATCCGTAATGCCGTAAACCAGTACGGTACGGGCTATAGACCAGTTTACGTTTGCTTTAAATAATAGCGCTTCGGCAGCCAATTTACTTTTGGCATAATAACTTAGTGGGTTTGGCTTTTCTTCTTCATCAAGTGGACCATGGGTACCATCAAAAATAAAATCGGTTGAAAGATGAATAAAATGAGGGTTATACAAAGGGTGTATTTTTTTTAAAATTTCTAATACGGTTATTTGATTTTGAACACTGGATACATTCATGCTCCAGCACTCTTCTTGTTCAGTTTCACATAAATCTACATTGGTTTGTGCAGCAGTATTAATAATAATATCAGGCATGGTGGTGGTAAATACTTTTTCTAGCTCATCTGTTTTTGTAATATCTAAACTATAAAATTTATAGCCTACTTTTGTTAATAGCCTATTCTCACCTCTTGCAGTGGCAAGGCATTTATATTCGGAATTATTTATTAATTGATATACCAATTTTTGTCCAAGTAATCCGTTACAGCCTGTAATTAATATTTTTTTCATAGCTTATTATTGTAAATTAAATAAATTTTGTACGCCAAAAATTCTACTTTTTGTAAAGCCTTCGGCGTAGGCACAATTAATAGGTCTTCCAAACAGTATGGCCTTTGCCTTTATATAATCTAAAAATTCTTTTGATGAAATAGGTGTATTGGGTTCTTTAGAATTTGGATTATAAAATTGAGATTTGTAAGCCAAAATTGATTCCATTTTTTTATTAAAATGTGGCGTAATGTCTATCACAAAATCTGGCTGAAGATACTGATCTTGAATATAATGGTATAATGCTTTAATTTTCCATGGCACATTAGCAGTTGTTTTTATTTTTGATAAACCTGCATAAAAGCAAGCATCAGCTACAAGCTTTGCAGCTCTAGAATGATCAGGGTGCCTGTCAGATATGGCATTACATAATACAATGTCGGGCTGGTAGTATCTAATTACTTCAATAATTTTAAGTTGATTTGATTTATTGTTTTCAAAAAAACAATCTTCAATATCTAATTGTTGTCTTACATTAATACCAAGTATTTTTGAGGCTTCAAGCGCTTCTTGGTTTCTTGTTTTAGCATTTCCTCGTGTACCCATTTCGCCTTTAGATAAATCTAAAATACCCGCTTTTTTTCCTAATTTAATATGTTTTAAAATAGTTCCTGCGGCTGAAAGCTCAACATCATCGGGATGAATCCCAATGGCTAAAATATCTAATTTGATGTTTTTTGTCATATTTTTGGGCATCAGAATAGGGTAATCTATGTTAAATTTATCATAATTCGCTTTATATTATTACTCTTGAATAGCTAGTAATAATTGAGTAAATTAAAAATTATCTAATTGTAGATAAGGTTTTTAATTTTTCATTTAAAAAAGTACCTGCTAATATTTCTTTACCATCTGCAAATACAATTTTATACTCATTGCCAGTTATCGAAGATTTAGAGGCAATTTGATCAATAAACTCTTGTGCAGATTTAATTTTACTACCTGCTTTATTCCATTTCATCCTTAAATGTTTTGCAGCTGTTGTTGCGTCATACAATGAACCGTTTCTCAAAAATTTAGCGTTTTTAAGTTGCTCAATAGATACAATCAATTGCTCTATTTTTTCTTTTTCAGAAAGAGCAGGTTTTTTAGTTTGAGCAAAAAAAACATTTGTCATTAAACTAAATAATAATAAAAGCGTTGTTTTTGTGTACATAAGTTTATTAATTTTTGTAATGTACAAGTTTACATAAAATTATTTCAACTCCCATTCATTCCAGTTGGTTTCATCGCCATTTAATATACCTAAATAACTTTGGTATCTAATTTTAGAAATTTGATTTATGCTAACTGCTTTTATAACGCCACAATGCGGCTCATTTATATGCATACAGTTATTAAATTTGCATTGGTTTGAAATTGTTTTAAATTCTTTAAAATAATTTTTTAATTCTTCTTTAGCTATTTTTACCAGGCCTAACTCTTGTATGCCAGGCGAATCTATAATAGAACCTCCAAATGATAAAGCATGTAACTCTACAAATGTAGTTGTATGCATCCCTTTTAAATGTGTGTTTGAAATAACATTAGTTTTTAAATTTAATGTTGGTTCAATAGCGTTAATTAATGTTGATTTACCTACCCCACTATGCCCTGCTATTAAAGTAATTTTATTAGTTAATTCATTTTTAATTTGATTAATATCTTGAGCATTTAAAGTAGAAATTATAAAACACGGGTAACCTATAGTTTCATACATTTTTTGAATTTGTTGGCACATCTCTTCTTCTTCTGGAGACAATAAATCTTTTTTATTAAATATAATTTGTATAGGAATTTGGTAAGCTTCGGCGGTTATTAAAAATCGATCTATAAATCCTAATGATGTTTTTGGAGAGTGCAACGAAGCTATTAATAATACTTGGTCAAGATTAGAAGCTAAAATATGTGTTTGTTTGGATAAGTTTATAGATTTACGAATAATGTAATTTTTACGCGGATAGATGTTAGTAATGCAATGTTCAGCATCATATTCTATAGTATCTCCAACAGCAATGGGGTTAGTTGATTTTCTTTGTTCGAGCCTAATAATACCTTTTAAGGTACAGGCAATAATTTGGTTTTGCTCTGTTTTTACTTGGTATAATTTACCAGTAGATTTTACAACCAAACCCTTCATGTAGTGTTACCTATTATTTTTCTAAATGTTTTTTAAGTTCAGCGTTAATTAATTTAGGGTCGGCCTTACCTTTGCTGAGTTTTATTACTTCGCCCACAAATAAACCTAGTAACGATACCTTGCCGTTTTTATATTCTGTAACTTTATCACTATATTTTTGTAATACCTCTGTTATATGTTGTTCAATTTCATTGGTATTATTTTGTTGCAGTATATCTAATTTTGTAGCTAAATCAATAGCTTTAGCGCTTGGTTCATTTATAATGGCGGGAAACAGTTTTTGTGTGGCTATGGCATTATTAATTTTACCTGTGTCTATTAGTTCTATAATGTTAGCAATAGTTTGTGGAGATACCTCAAATTGATCCATTGTTAATGCTCTTTCATTTATAAAAGATTTAACAGGCCCCATTACCCAATTAGCTGCCGATTTGTAATTGCTTGTAAACTTTAATACTTCGTTATAATAATTAGATACTTCTTTTAATTCTGTTAATACGTGCGCATCATAATCTGAAAGATGATATTGAGTTTTATATTGTTTTATTAATTCATTTGGCAATGTTGGCATTTGTTGTTTAATACAATCAATATATTGTTGCGTTATTTGAATAGGGGATAAATCTGGCTCAGGAAAATATCGGTAATCATTGGCATTTTCTTTACTTCTTAATGAAAATGTATTACCCGCTACGGCATCAAAACTTCTGGTTTCACCATCTATATTTTTACCTAATTCTAATAAATCTATTTGTCTTTTAATTTCAAAGTCAATAGCACGTTCTACGTTTCTAAACGAATTCATGTTTTTCACTTCCACTTTTTTGCCATACACAGTGGCATCTTTTTTCATTACCGATATATTGGCATCGCAGCGCAATGAGCCCTCTTCCATGTTTCCGTTACAAACATCAAGGTATTTAATAATTTTTTTTATTTCCGTTAAGTACGCATAAGCCTCTTCTCCAGTCGTAAAATCAGGCTCTGTTACAATTTCTAATAATGGTGTTCCAGCACGGTTTAGGTTTATTAAAGAATGAAATGGGTCAATATCATGAATGCTTTTGCCAGAATCTTCCTCAAGGTGAATGCGTGTAAGGTGAATGGTTTTTTCTGTGCCGTTTTTTAATTTAATATCTACAAAACCTTTGGTGCATATAGGGTAGGCATCTTGCGTTATTTGATAGCCTTTAGGTAAATCGGCATAAAAATAATTTTTACGAGCGAAAACAATGTTTTTATCTATTTGAGAATGCGTTGCAATACCTAATTTTACTGCAAATTCAATAGCCTTTGTGTTTACAACGGGCAAGGTTCCTGGGTGACCTAGTGTAATGGCGCTAACCAAACCATTAGGCATTCCACCATATTCTGCCTCATCATTACTATACATTTTAGATTGAGTGAGCAGCTGCACGTGGCACTCTAATCCAATAACAGCTTTATAATTATTGTAAACAGACATATAGGATGATATAAATAATAGGCAAATGTAATATAATTAAATATCTGTTTTTATTATTCATAAAACGCCATTCAGCTAAAAATTATAAAAATACTTGCCCGAATTTGAATTAAAGCCTAAAAAATGAATTTTAAGAAAAAACTTGAATATTAAAATATTTTTAATTTGTATATACATTCTATTCATTAAATAGTATATTTGCGCTTCAAAATTAACATAATTTATAATGGCAAACCATAAGTCAGCAATTAAAAGAATCAGATCTAATGATGCAAAACGCATCGAAAATAAATATTTTGCTAAAACCACTCGAAATGCTGTAAAACGCTTAAAATCCACAAGTGATATAGCAGAAGCTAAAACATCACTTCCATCTGTTTCTTCTATGATTGATAAATTAGCTAAGAAAAAAGTTATACATAAAAACAAAGCGGCTAATTTAAAATCAAAATTGGCTAAAAAAATAAACGCAATAAGCAAAAACTAAATTTTTTCCAAATCTTAACTAAACATTTAATAAAATGAAAAAAATAATTTATCTATTCATTATCGCTTTTTCTTTAGTTATCATCAGTTGTGATGGCTTAGGAAAGATGGTAAAAGGAGAAAAAGCGGTTACATATAATGTTACGCCTAATCCGTTAGAAATGAAAGGTGATTCAGTAAAAGTTACCATTACTGCAAATTATCCAGCTAAGTTTTTCTTTAAAAAAGCTCATGTAGAAATTACACCAGTATTAAAATATACTGGGGGTGAAGAAGAATTACCAAAAGTTGTTTTGGTAGGTGAAGCAAGTACAGAAAGTGGACAAAAAATTTCTTTTAATCAAGGAGGTTCTTTAAATTATGTGGCAACCGTTCCTTTTAAAGATGCGATGCGTAACTCCGAATTAGAATTAAGAGCTGTAGGAAAAGTAAAAACAAAAGCTAAGCAATTTACTCCAATGAAAATAGCTGATGGGGTTATAGCCACTTCTTTGTTATTTATTCATGACGAAAAAACAATAGCAGCTAAAGATTCATTCGCAAAATCACAACCTAGTTCTGTTGTTTTAAACACATATTTTGAAATAAATCAATCCGTAATTCGTTCTTCAGAAACTAAAAAAAAAGAATATAAAACAATAGAAAACTTTATTAAAACAAAAACAAACTCTTCAGAATTAATTTTTAATAACATTTCAGTATCTGCCTACGCATCGCCTGATGGAGAATTAAGAAAAAATGAAAATTTAGCCAAAGATCGTGCTAAAGTGTCAACTAAAAATTTACAAACAATTTTTAATTTTAATAAAGATAAAACTAAAACATTTGGTAAACTAGATTCTAACTACAAAGTTTTAACTATATCTGAAGATTGGGATGGGTTTAAATCATTAATGGAAACATCAAGCATTGCGGATAAAGATTTAATATTACGTGTATTAACAATGTACCCTGATGGAGAACAAAGAGAGAAAGAGATTAAAAACTTAGCTGCTACTTATACTGAAATAGCTGACAAAATTTTACCAAAACTACGTAGATCAGTTATTACAATTAATTATACAAAAACAGCTCTTACTGATGAACAAATTATTGCACTTTTAAATTCAAACCTAGACACTCTTTCTAAAGAAGAGATATTGTATGGTGTAAAATTACTTTCTGATAATAATTTAAAAATTAATGCTTTAAAACATGCCTCAACAAAATATTCTAATGATTGGAGAACGCATAACAACTTAGGAGTAGCTTTAGTAGATGCTAACAAAATAACTGAAGCAAGTGAGGCATTTTTAATGGCTGACAAGATTCAAAAAAACCAGTTATCAGTACTAAATAACTTAGGTGTAATTGCTTCTAAAATGTCAAACAGAAAACAAGCTGTTGAATATTACAATAAAGCTAAATCTGCTGGAAATGAAGTAAATTACAACTTAGGTATTATCAAATTACAAGAAGGGAATTATGATGCTGCAAGTGCTGCATTTGCCTCTTATACAAAATTTAATAAAGCTTTAGTTGAACTACTTAAAGCTAATCCTACAAACGCTGAATCTGTATTAAATAATTCAACTGATAAAGACACCGCATTAGGCTTATATTTAAAAGCAATAATAGCTAATAGAATCGGAAGTACAGAGTCTACATACAGCAACTTAAAGTCTGCCATAGCAAAAGATGCTAAATTTAAACTAATGGCTACTGATGATGCTGAGTTTTTAAACCTAAGAAAAAATCAAGAATTTATTGAAATTGTAAAATAATTACACAGATTTGATTTTTTATTGATCTGTGATTTTCATTACTAAAAAGTCTACAATTATTGTAGACTTTTTTAATTTTAAACCACAATCAATTGACAACTTTAAACACCTTAATTCAACAATAAAAAGATTTACAAAATAATTCTCAATTAAGGTATATTTGCAAGCAGTTAAAAGGAAAAAGTTATTTTTTAATTATAAAAGTTAACTTAATACTATTAAAATAAAAATAAAAACAATGGCAACTGACAAATTTGAAGCACACGATTATTATTTAATGGATGAACTATTAACTGATGAACATAAATTAATAAGAGAAATGGCCCGTAATTGGGTTAAAAAAGAAGTTACACCAATTGTTGAAGAGGCTTGCCAAACAACCAAATTCCCTAAACAATGGATTAAAGGTTTAGCAAATATTGGTGCCTTTGGCCCTTATATACCTGTAGAATATGGTGGACCAGGCTTAGATCAAATTTCGTACGGGCTTATTATGCAAGAACTAGAAAGAGGCGACAGCGGTTTGCGCTCTACAGCTTCGGTACAAAGCTCTTTAGTTATGTTTCCTATTTATACTTTTGGAAGCGAAGAGCAAAAGAAAAAATATTTACCAAAATTAGCTTCTGGAGATTTGATGGGTTGCTTTGGCTTAACAGAGCCAGACCATGGCAGCAACCCTTCCGGAATGGTTACCAAATTTAAAGATGCCGGCGATGGTAAACATGTTATTTTAAATGGCGCTAAAATGTGGATTAGTAACTCACCCTTTGCAGATATTGCCGTAGTATGGGCTAAAGACGAAGCGGATGAAATACGTGGCTTAATAGTAGAACGAGGAATGTCAGGATTTCATACACCCGAAACCCATGGTAAATGGAGCTTGAGAGCATCTGCTACTGGTGAATTAGTATTTGATAACGTAAAAGTACCTAAAGAAAATATTTTTCCAAACATAAAGGGATTAAAAGGTCCCCTAAGTTGCCTTAATAGCGCTCGCTATGGTATAGCTTGGGGTGTAATAGGCGCAGCAATGGATTGCTATGATAGCGCATTAAGATACAGTAAAGAACGCCAGCAATTTGGTAAACCTATTGCTGGATTTCAACTCACTCAAAAAAAATTAGCCGAAATGATTACCGAAATAACCAAAGCACAATTACTTACATGGCGGTTGGGCTGTCTTAAAAACGAATACAGAGCCACGCCTGCTCAAATAAGCATGGCAAAACGGAATAATGTAAACATGGCCCTTACCATAGCTCGTGAAGCCCGTCAAATACATGGCGGAATGGGCATTACAGGTGAATACCCAATTATGAGACATATGATGAACCTAGAATCTGTAATTACTTATGAAGGTACACACGATATTCATTTATTAATTACAGGAATGGATATTACAGGCATTAACGCATTTAATTAAGTAATACTTAACATAAAATATAAGTATAGTGACTTCAAATAAAATTATAAAATATATTTGGCTTGTTACTTTAGTTCCTTTTTTACTTTTAATAACATTAGTTATTTTTATTTCAACAGAAGTATTTGTTAATTTACCAAGCGTTCAAGAGCTTCAAAACCCAAAAAACAACTTATCTACTGTAATCTACTCAAGCGATTTAACCATACTTGGTAAATACTATACAGAAAACAGAGTAACGGTTAAATATTCTGAAATAGACAAAGATGTCATAAATGCATTAATAGCCACAGAAGATGCCAGATTTTTACAACACAGTGGTATAGACGTTATCGCCTTAGGTAGAGCTGTATTTGGTATAATTATTGGAAAATCAAGCAGTGGTGGGGGTAGCACACTCTCCCAACAGCTAGCAAAAATGATGTTTCCACGTCAAAAATTAAATCCAATTCAAATGGTCATTCAAAAAATTAAAGAATGGGTCATTGCCGTTCGATTAGAAAAAAACTACACCAAAGAAGAAATCATCACCATGTATTTAAATAAGTTTGATTTTTTAAATCAAGCTGTAGGTATAAAATCTGCTGCGCAAATATATTTTAATAAGTTACAAGATAGTTTAAGCATTGAGCAAGCAGCCATGTTAGTTGGTATGGCAAAAAACCCTGCTGTTTATAATCCATTAAGAAAACCAGAATTAGTTAAGCAAAGACGAAACGTGGTATTAAACCAAATGTTAGTAAATGAAAATATTACCAAAATAGAATATGATAGTTTAAAAAAATTACCACTTATACTTAACTATATGGCCGAAAATAACAACGAAGGTTTAGCCCCTTATTTTAGAGAGTATTTAAGAGATAAGGTTTTGAAAAAATGGTGCGAACAACATATAAATCCAGAAACCAACAAACCCTATAATTTATATAAAGACGGGTTAAAAATTTATACAACCTTAAATTATAAAATGCAAAAATATGCCGAGGAAGCTGTATACGAGCATATGAAGTATGTACAAGGTCAATTTGAGTTTGAATTAAAACAAAAAAAACAAGCACCATTTGCGTGGAATATTACTAAAGATCAAATACAATCTATTTTAAACTCAGCAAAAAAAAGAAGTGATAGATATATCAATTCAAAAAGAAATGGTTTATCGGAAAGGGAAATTAATAAAGACTTTAACACAAAAATAGCAATGACAGTATATTCACCAAAAGGTGAAATAGATACCATAATGACCCCATGGGATAGCATACGCTACTACAAACGTTTTTTACAAACTGGCTTTGTAGCTATAGAACCATCAACTGGCTTTGTTAAAGCATGGGTAGGAGGTATTAATCACAAACATTTTAAATTTGACCACGTTAAAGTAAGTAAACGACAAGTAGGCTCTACCTTTAAGCCATTTGTTTACGCTATTGCCATACAAGAAGGATACTCACCTTGCTACCAGGTAGCCAATGTTAAAACCTGTGTCGAAATTCCAGATCAAGAAACATGGTGCCCCGAAAACTCAGATGGAGATGTGGGTACAGGTAAAATGGTAACATTACGATATGCTTTAGCAGGGTCTATTAATTATGTATCTGCTTGGTTAATAAAACAATTTGGCGCTAAAGCTGTTATAGATTTGGTGCGTAGACTTGGCATAACCTCTCATATAGATGAAGTTCCATCTATAGCCTTAGGCACAGCCGAAGTAACCCTTATAGAAATGGTTGGCGCCAACGCTGCATTTGCTAATAAAGGAACTTATATAGAACCTACATTTATAAGTAAAATAGAAGATAAAAATGGAAAAGTACTCGAATTGTTTTATCCAAAAACAGATGAAGTAATGAATGAAAGTAAGGCGTATACTATGATTCAATTAATGCGTGGCGTGGTAGATAGAGGAACAGGCATAAGACTAAGATTAAAATATAAATTAGATAACGAAATAGCTGGCAAAACAGGTACAACCCAACACAATGCCGATGCTTGGTTTATTGGCTTAACCCCCGAATTAGCAGCTGGATGCTGGTCAGGGGGAGATGATAGAAGTATACATTTTGATAACATGGCCGAAGGGCAAGGTGCTGCCATGGCTTTACCGGTATGGGGATTGTTTTTTCAAAAAATATATGCCGATGCTTCATTAAATCTTAAAAAGGCTAAATTTGAGCGCCCAAAAAACATGGCAAACATTGAATTAGATTGCAGTAAATACGACAGTAAGCTAGAACAATCAGCGCCATCTAAAAAACAAATTGAAGAAGACGAAGAATAAATATGATAAACAAAACGGTTAAAAACGCATACGAAGCTTTACAAGGACTAGAAGATAACATGACAGTAATGTTTGGTGGTTTTGGCTTATGTGGTATACCCGAAAATTGTATTAGTGAATTGGTGAAAAAAGGTACCAAAAAGTTAACCTGTATAAGCAACAATGCAGGGGTAGATGACTTTGGTTTGGGACTTTTACTTAAAACAAAACAAATTAAAAAAATGATAGCCTCCTATGTAGGCGAAAATGCAGAGTTTGAAAGACAAATGCTTTCAGGAGAATTAGAGGTAGAACTAGTGCCACAAGGTACGCTTGCTACAAGGTGCATGATAGCAGGCTATGGCATCCCATTTTTTCCTACTCCAGCAGGTGTGGGCACAGAAGTAGCTATAGGCAAAGAAACTAAAGACTGTACTTTTTTTGGAGAAACAAAAACCTACTTAATAGAAAAAGCATTTGAAGCCGATTTCTCAATAGTAAAAGCTTGGAAGGGTGATACAGCAGGTAATTTAATATTTAGAAGCACGGCTCGAAACTTTAACCAATCCATGAGTATGGCCGGAAAAATAACCATTGCAGAAGTAGAAGAATTAGTAGAAATAGGTCAATTAAACCCAGATAGTATTCATACACCTGGAATATTTATACATCGTGTTTTTCAAGGAGAAAAATATGAAAAAAGAATAGAACAAATAACAACCCAAAAAAGAAAATAAAAGATGAAACCCTTAAGTGTCTTAATTATATTAACATTTATAGCAGTACTAATATCTTGTTCTGAAACCCCACCTATCGTAATTACATTTAATGACGATATGGAAAAACTGGGAGAACAGTTTTCTGATACAGCATTAAAAAGTCCAGCTCATAGTGGCAAACATTTTTATAGAGTAAATGAAACTACTAAATATGCCTCTACCCGTGTTTTTTCTATTCCGGATAGTTTGAGAGATTATGATGTAACAGTTATTGTATCTGCATGGTTAAGAGAAAGTGAACATCCAAATGAAGGTAAAATTGCCATTCAATTAAAATCACAGGATGGACAAGTTACTTGGAATGAATTTCAATTAAAAGGAAATAACTTTCAAGCAAATAAATGGCTATTTATAAAGGATAGTATTTTTATTTCATTTTTTAGCTATCGAGACCAACCAACAGATATTGTAGTATTTGGATTTAAAGGAGATGGACCTGATAATTTAGATGTTGATGATATGAAAATTGAATACAAATTTTCTAAATAAAATGCTAGATAAAGTAGATATAGCCAAACGGATTGCCAAAGAAATAAAAGATGGCATGTATGTGAACTTAGGTATAGGTATACCAACTTTGGTTGCAAATTTTATTCCATCTAACTTAAATGTTGTATTACAATCCGAAAACGGCATTTTAGGAATGGGTCCATTTCCTTACGAAGGAGAAGAAGATGCTGATTTAATAAATGCAGGTAAACAAACAGTTACCTTACTTAAAGGCTCATCTATATTTGATTCGGCGATGAGTTTTGGAATGATACGCTCACAAAAAGTAAATTTAACCATATTAGGCGCTATGGAAGTGAGTGAACTAGGCGATATTGCCAATTGGAAAATACCTGGCAAAATGGTAAAAGGTATGGGCGGCGCTATGGATTTAGTAGCATCGGCTAAAAATATCATCATTGCTATGCAACATGTAAACAAAGCCGGTGAATCAAAACTACTATCAAAATGTTCATTGCCTTTAACAGGTATTAAATGCGTAAAAAAAATTGTAACCGAATTAGCCGTATTGGATGTGCTACCAGAAGGCGGATTTAAACTATTAGAAAGAGCTCCAAATATAAGTGTAGATCAAATTAAAAATGCCACACAGGGAAAATTAGTAATTGATGGAGAAATTCCCGAAATGATTTTAAAACCTTAGATTCAACTAATAAATGCTCCTTTTGATAGGAGTAACTTAGATTATTTTTTCAAAAAAAAGAAAATAAAACAGTTTCTTTTCCTCTTTCCTGAAAGGTAAAATTATCGTACTTGCCCCTCGACCAAAATTTGCATT
>JAVKLI010000001.1:0-11300 GCA_031539425.1 Bacteroidia bacterium | reverse complement strand
CAATTATTTTTATTTTACTTTGCAGTGGCTTTATTTATGGAGCTGTAAGATATTTTTCATAACTAAGCTGTTTAGTAGTTTATTTTTATAGGTTTAGCAGCCCAAGTGGCTTTATACTACAAAGCGGTAAGCTGGTTAAGGCGTAAAATAAATTGCTTTTACATTATTTTTTTACATATTCCTTCTGTACTGGCCACCTACATCAAATAAGGCTTTGGTTATTTGTCCTAATGACATCACTTTTACAGCTTCCATCAATACTTCAAACACATTTTTGTTTTGTATAGCTGCTTCATGTAGTTTTTTAATCCATACCGTTTGTTCGCTTTCATGTGTTTTATGAAGTTCTGTCAACATTTGTATTTGGTACTCTTTTTCTTCTTTGGTAGATCGGATAATTTCTTGAGGTATAATGGTTGGGCTCCCCTTATCAGATAAAAATGTATTTACACCAATAATGGGGTATTCGCCCGAATGCTTTAAATGTTCATAATACAGGCTTTCTTCTTGTATTTGTCCACGTTGGTACATGGTTTCCATAGCGCCCAATACGCCACCTCGTTCTGATATTTTATCAAATTCTTTTAAAACAGATTCTTCTACAAGGTTGGTTAGTTCCTCAATTACAAAAGATCCTTGCAGTGGGTTTTCGTTTTTTGCTAAGCCTAATTCTCTGTTTATAATTAGCTGTATGGCTACTGCTCTTCTTACCGAATCTTCTGTAGGGGTTGTAATAGCCTCATCATAAGCATTGGTGTGTAACGAATTGCAATTATCATAAATAGCATATAGGGCTTGTAAAGTTGTACGGATGTCATTAAAATCAATTTCTTGTGCGTGTAATGAGCGGCCAGATGTTTGGATATGGTACTTTAACATTTGACTTCTTTCGTTGCCACCATATTTTATTTTAATGGCTTTAGCCCATATTCTACGAGCTACACGGCCTATCACACTATATTCAGGATCTATGCCATTACTAAAAAAGAACGATAAATTAGGGGCAAATTCATCTATGTGCATGTCTCTGCTTAAATAATATTCTACATATGTAAATCCATTGGCTAAGGTAAAAGCCAGCTGAGATATAGGATTGGCACCAGCTTCAGCAATATGATAGCCGCTGATACTTACCGAATAAAAATTGCGAACATTGTTATTGATAAAGTATTGCTGCACATCGCCCATCAATCTGATGCTAAATTCGGTGCTAAAAATGCAGGTGTTTTGAGCTTGGTCTTCTTTTAAAATATCGGCTTGTACAGTACCACGCACTTGAGATAAAGTTTTAGTTTTTATTTGTTGGTATACTTCCTTTGGTAACACTTTATCACCCGAAATGCCCAGCAACATGGTTCCTAAGCCTGTGTTATTATCTGGCAATTTACCTTGGTAGGCTGGCGGTTTGGAGTGCTTATAAATTTCCGATATTTTTTTATTAACTTCTTTTTCTAAGCCATGTTCTTTAATATAGAGTTCACATTGTTGATCTATGGCTGCATTCATAAAAAAAGCTGCTAGTACAGGTGCTGGGCCGTTTATGGTCATAGATACTGATGTGGAAGGATTACATAAATTAAAGCCACTATAAAGTTTCTTTGCATCATCAAGGCAGCAAATGCTTACGCCGCTATTGCCTATTTTACCATATATATCAGGCCTGTATGCTGGGTCATTTCCGTAAAGTGTAACGCTATCAAAGGCGGTACTTAAGCGGGCAGCGGGCTGACCATTGCTTAAATAATGAAATCGTTTGTTGGTACGCTCTGGCGCGCCTTCTCCTGCAAACATTCGGGTTGGGTCTTCGCCCTCCCTTTTAAATGGATAAATTCCGGAAGTGTATGGAAAAAAACCAGGATAATTTTCTTGTAAATTCCATTTTAAAATATCGCCCCAATCATTAAACTGCGGTGAGGCAATTTTTGGAATTTGCAAGTGTGATAAGGATTCGTAAGTGGTATTTATTTTAATTATTTTGTCTCTTACTTTAAATTCATAAATTGGCTTTGCATACAAATCCTTTGTTGACGGCCACTTTTGAATAATTAGTAAGTTATGAGGGTCTAAATCTAATTGAATTTTAGTATATAGTTTTTCAAGTTCCTTTATGTGTTCATCATTTTGTTTTGCCTCTTTAAAAATCTGAATCGTATTATAAATGCTATATAATTTTTGAGCAATCAATGCTTGTTGAATGACTTTTTTATCATAAGTTCTATTATTTTCAGCTATTTCGGCTAGGTATCTATTTTTAGAAGGCGGAATAATGTGTATTTTTTTGCTCATCGCTTTAGATATTTCAATGTTTGATTGAAATTTTGGCTGTTGGGTTTTGCTGGCAAACGCATTAAAAACGGCTTTATACAGTTGGTTCATGCCTGGGTCGTTAAATTGAGCAGCTATGGTGCCAAATACTGGAATGTCTTCATCTTTAGCATCAAATACTTTATGGTTGCGCACATATTGTTTTTTTACATCACGCAAGGCATCAGCAGCACCTCGTTTATCAAACTTGTTAAGCGCAATAATATCTGCAAAATCAAGCATATCTATTTTTTCTAATTGACTGGCGGCACCGTATTCGGGAGTCATTACATACAAGCTAATGTTAGAGTGTTCAATAATTTCCGTGTCGCTTTGCCCTATGCCAGATGTTTCTAAAATGATTAGGTCAAATTGAGCGCACTTACAAATGTTTATAGCATCTTGCACATGTTTACTCAAGGCTAAATTGCTTTGTCGAGTAGCTAAAGAACGCATATATACACGAGTATTGTTTATAGCATTCATTCTAATTCTGTCGCCTAACAATGCGCCGCCTGTTTTGCGTTTAGATGGATCAACCGAAATAATGGCTAATTTATAGTCTTTAAATTCAAGTAAAAAACGTCTTACTAATTCATCTACTAAGCTTGATTTTCCTGCCCCTCCGGTGCCAGTAATACCTAATACCATGGTTGATGATTGTTGACAGTGATTTTCAATATCTTGATGTAGCTTTTGATATTGGGTATTATTATTTTCGGCTGCCGAAATAAATTGAGCAATATATTTAAAGTTTAATTTTTGAACTTCCTCAAATTGTTTAGCGGTTATAATTCCAGTTTCGTAATCACACTGTTGCATTAAATCATTAATCATACCTTGTAATCCCAATCCTCGTCCATCATCTGGCGAATAAATTCTAGTAACGCCATACCGATGTAATTCTTCAATTTCGGTAGGTAAAATAACACCGCCGCCGCCGCCAAATATTTTAATATGACTACAGTTTTGTTCTTTTAATAAATCTACTATGTATTTAAAAAACTCCACATGTCCGCCTTGGTAGCTAGTAATAGCAATAGCATTGGCGTCTTCTTGAATAGCGCAGTTAACTATTTCGGCAGCCGATCTATCATGTCCTAAATGAATAACCTCTGCGCCAGTAGCTTGAATGATGCGGCGCATAATATTAATAGCGGCATCGTGTCCATCAAATAAGGCCGCTGCAGTTACTATTCTAATTTTATGTTTCGATTGGTAAGAGTTGGTATCCATGGTTTTGATTTATATTTTTTAAAAATAATAAAATTGAGACCTCTATAAAACTAAAAGTTTATTTAAATTTTAAAATACCAATACATATATGATTAAAAGCTATATCTAAACCCAACAAACATTCTAATTCCTTGATTGAGCGTGTAGGCATATTTAGTATCAAAGTTAAGAGCATAAGGATTTGAGGGCGTGGCAATAGGGTTATTGTTAGCATCAAACACCACACTTTTATCAAACGGATCATTAGAACGTGAAATTAAAAATGGAATATTTTGAGTTGGCAAAAAATTAAGTAAGTTTTTTACGCCAGCAAAAAATTCACAATTTTTCAATCCATCATAAGTTACTTGTACATTTTGAATACTGTACCATGGTGAATATTCGCTTCTTGGGTCAAGATTACCTAACAGTGGTAAACGCATAGGACCAATTAAATTAGATGTATAATCAAATTTTAATTTTAAAAACGTGTTATAATAACTAAGTCCAAAATTAGCTGATGTAGTTTCTGATAAAGCTTGTTGTTTGGTAATTTTGTTTTCTGTTATAGTTGTTTCCATAACTGTAAGCCCTGCATTTAATGATAATTGAGAGGTAATTGCGCAGTTTATGTTTGCGCTAATACCTTTGCTTTCGGCATAACCATGTACGTTATCATAAATAATTTTATTAGGATGGGTATCAAAATCGGCATTCACTTTATTTGTAAAATAGGTGTACCATGAGGAGAGTTCCACATTTAAATGGTTAACAAAAGTAGGGTGAAAATCTTTTTGAATATTGATATTTACGTTATAACTATTTTCTGGTTTCAAATTGTTTTTTATTTCTATTTGCCTATCACCTGTCATAGCACTGTGGTCATCTGCCATTACATTTACTACCCTATAGCCAGTGCCAGCATTTATTCTAAACACAAAATTATTTGTAGAGTTCCATTTGTACCCTAGGCGAGGTGAAATAATTTCTTTGTGCACACTATGATAATCTAACCTTGAACCAATTAAAATTTTATTGTTTTCGTTTAAGGCTATCTCATCTTGAATAAAAATACCTGGCAAATATAAATTTTGATAGGCTTCAATATTACTAGGTTGACTGCCATGGTTATGGCTATGCCCATTTAACAAAAGTCGAAAAGTAGCACCAGTTAAAATATCATGTTTATTAATTTGTTTATTCCAGGTATATTGAGCAAAAGCTATATGTTGGGTTATTTCATGGCCTGTACTTCCAAACTGACCATTTTGCGAGAGGTAATTATAGTTGGCCGTAATATTCATATTTTCTTTAGTAGGTAATTGATATAAAGAAATTAGCTCTAATCTATTTGTTTCCATACTTTCTGCATAAACGCTATCACTACCAAGTAATGCTGGTTTCCAATTTACTTGCCCTCCCCACCTTTCATCTTTTAAATATCTGCCCGAAAAAGTTAACAGTTTATTGTTTTGCGTAATATTCCATTTTTGAAATACAGCTAGTCTGTTTTGTAGAGGTATATCGGTAAAATTATCTTTGTTGTTATCAAAAACGGTATTATTTAAAAAATAATTTACCCCTGTAAGCACAGCAATATTGGGTGTAATATTATATTTATAACCTAGCTCAACATTATGTTCTAACCAGCTATTACTCATAATCTCGGCGCTTAATGTGGGGGCTTGATATTTATTTTTAGTAATAATATTGATAACCCCTCCAACGGCTTCACTGCCAAATAAAGTTGATGATGGGCCTCTTACTACCTCTATACGTTCAATAAATTGTTTTGGTATTCCGGCAAATCCAAACACAGAAGCCATACTACTTAATATTGGTATACCATCAATTAAAAACATGGTGTACGGGCCTTCCATGCCATTTATTCTTATAGAACCTGTATTAAACACGTTACAATCTGACTGAGCATTAATACCCGTCATATTTTGTGTAGCTTCAAACAAATTATTAGCAGCAAATTTGTTTAAATAATTGGCTTGATATACTTCTATGGGCGTTATGCTTTTTAAGCGATGCGTTTCTTTTAATGATCCAGAAACAACCACTTCGTTTAAAGTGTGTATTGATCCATCCAAAGTTATATCAACTACCGTATCATTACTGATGTTCATCTGTATTGATTTGGATGTATACCCAAGCATCCGTATTTCTAAAAAATAGATGCCAGGGTTAATATTTGTAAAATAAAAATTACCTTGAGCGTTCGTTAACTGCCCTTCCTTTTGATTAGAAAGGGTTATAGAAGCGCCAATAATATTTTCTTTATTTGTGTCGTCTTTTATATTGCCAGTAATTTTATACTGAGCAAATATTTTAGTGGTTGCAAAAACGAATACAACCATTGAAATGGAAAATTTATAATTCATAGTTTGATTTTTTTAATAATTAGAAATAGAAAATAAGCCGATTAATTAAAATCAGCAAAGGGCTTTAAAATCAAACAGTAGGAGGGCCTCGATCAGAAATTTTTGTAAAAAAACAATTTAAAATATTACTTTCTTGAAAAATTACAGGTTCAACCGTATGTATTATAGTTGTTAAATAATTGGATTGAGAAAAAAAAGTATGACAAGAAATGCTAAGATGGTAGCATAAAAAACAATGATCTAAAGATTTAGAAAAATGTTCTTTATGTTCACAATCATGGGTATTGTAATAAATTGCTTTTTCGCATTTGGTTTTAAAAGCAATTTTTGCAACACTTTCGCTATGATGGTGTAATAAAGCAAACGGCTTAATGCTAAAAATATATAGCAACAGAAAAAATAAGCCTGTTAAATTTATTTGCTTTGTTTTTTTCAAGTGAATTTTAATTATATAACTAAATAAGGCACAAATAACGATAATAATTTTTAATATTTTATTAAAATTTTGCCTTTAACTGCTATTTATAAAATAAATATTGGATGCCAATAATAATGTACTAATTTATTTTTAGTGCATAAAGTAATTTGCTTTTGGATGCTTTAACAGTTTTATTTATATTTGTGATTATTGAATTAACCCTTCAATTAAGTAATTACATATATGGCGGCAATAATTAAAACACATCATACTGAAAATATGCAGCGGGTAATAGACGAAATTAAAACGTGTTACGACCCTGAAATACCTATTGATATTTGGGAGCTTGGTTTAATTTATGAATTAGATTTATCTGAAACTAATTTTTTAAAAATAGTAATGACCTTAACCTCTCCAAATTGCCCAGTTGCTGAATCGTTACCAGCAGAAGTTGAACAAAAACTAAAATTACTCCCATTTGTTACAGGCACATCACTAACCTTAACTTTTGAACCAGCCTGGGAAAAAAGTTTGATGACAGATGTAGCTCAGCTCGAATTAGGTTTTATGTAATTAAAATGTCATAAACATGATAACATCTGAAAGTAAAATAAAAAATAAGGTAGCTCAAAGTAATTTAATTACAATAGATTTAGAGCAATACTACACGCCTGGCATTCGTATAGAATTTGATATTAAATTATTGTTACAAGATGAATTTTTTTTAAAAGAAAAAGAATTTAGACAATTTATAAAAGATCATGACTGGACAAGGTATCAAAATGCTTTTGTTTATATAACAAACAGTAATAATGCAATTGTGCCAATGTGGGTTTATTTTTCAATAAGCGTAGCGCTAGAGCCTTTTGTGAAAAAAACTATTTTTGGAAGTTTAGAATATTTAGAATCTATATTATATAAAGAAAAATTAGAATTACTAGATTTAAAAGAATTTGAAAATAAAAAGATTGTGATAAAAGGTTGTAGTCATAAAAAAGTACCAACACAAGCCTATATAGAATTAATAACTAAATTAAAACCTATAGCAAATTCTATTATGTATGGCGAGCCTTGCAGTACAGTTCCAATTTATAAACGAAAAGAACGAAAAGAATGAAAACAATAAAAATATCTTTCACAATTGTTATCTGTGTATTACTGAATATCACTTTATTTGCTAAGTCAGATCCTTTAAGCATAAACTATAAAGGAAATCAACACCAATTTAGAATTGGTGTTTATACCCCATATTGTATCTATACACCAAACATGTATGTTACTAAAAACATAAGTCAAAAAATAGGAGTTGGTTTATCTATTACAAACGAAATTAGCTTAAACGCTTCGCATAAAGATTTTTTATTAGTTGGCGTAGAATATTTTATGCATGGAATTAATTTTACTTCATTTTATTTTTATCAAGATAGCACAAGATATTATACCGAAAATAGAAAGACCAATAATTATAGTGTAATGTTTCATGAAATTGATATTCCTATTTTATTTAAACATTCTTTTCATAATGAGTCTAATAAATTACACTCATTGTTTATTTATGGAGGCTATATACATCGATTTTTGTTATTAAGTCAAATTTCAATATTAGACAATACTGGAAAAAAATTAGTTGACAATACTATAACTCCTACTTTTTCAAACCCAGCTTTTATAAATTTTATGAGCAGCTTTTTAAGTATCGGTTTTGGTTTTCAAAAAAACACTCAAAAAGAAAGTAAAGCCTTTTTTATAGATGTTGGTTTTAGATATGCACTTTCTGGGATAAACCTTACAGAACAATACATGCCAATCGACTTAAACATTAACAATCATTTTATAAATTTAATGATTGGCTACAAATTTTGAGATATTATTACTTTTTAATGGAGCAACTTAAGTATTTAGATGAAACAGTATTAGTTTTTATTAACCATTTAAATACTCCATTTTTAGATTATTTTTTTTGGTTTATAAGCAACAGTTTAATTTTACTCCCATTATATTTAACTTGGGTATATTTATTATTTAAACATTTTAAATTAAAAACAACTATTATAATCATTTGCATTATCCTCGCCATTGCATTTAATGATATTTCCACCAATCAAATTAAAAAAGGTGTTAAAAGATTAAGACCATCCCATCAAACAGAAGTTAAATCAAAATTACATATAGTAAACGAATATAGAGGTGGGGCTTATGGTTTTTTTTCTGCACACGCTTCCAATGCATTTTGTGTGGCTACTATTTTAATATTATGTTTTAAGTTGAAACAAAAAAAGTTTTTATTTTTATCTCAATTTTTTATAGTTGCTTTTTTTATTGCATTCAGTAGAGTATATTTAGGAGTGCATTTTCCAAGTGATGTTACTGTTGGGGGAATTTATGGAACTATAATTGGACTTGTTTTTTATAAGTTTTTTTTACAACAAATTGATGGATAATAAAACACCAACATTTAATAAAAAATAGAAGAAATTAAAATATTTGAATCAATTAAATTTTTATTTATTTAACAATTATTTGTGCTTTTCTTTGTGCTTTTGGAAGTTGCGTATTTAGTTTTTCAATACTCCTATTTATACTACATAGACGTGTAGCTGAATTGTTTTCATCATTTGCGAATGGAGGAGATAATTTATTGTACTTTATTTTAATTTATATGATTTTTACCAACTCTTTTTATTTCTTATCTACTTCAAAATATAAAGAAAATAAAACTTGGAACTTTATTTCTAACCTTGCCTTGCTACTTATAACATTATAATTCATCTTTGTTTGATCTATTTTGTAAGTGCTATGCATAAAATACATTCAGATGTTTGGTTTAATGGCGTGGCAAATTATTATATTTTAAACTTAGAACGGTTTTGCAGCCCTCTAAACATATATTTTTCTAAAAACACCTTTTTTATTGCTACAAGTACTTATTTTACTTTATTCTTTGAATTGCTATTTCCTTTTTTAGTATGGTTTAAATTATGGCGAAATACGTTTTTAATATCTGGTATTTTATTACATCTTGGTATTTACTTTTTTATGCTGATATATGATTTTGAAATATTGTTTATCATGACGTACGGGTTCTTCTTAACCAACAGCGAATGGGAAAAAATAATTAATTGGGTTAGAACAAAAAAAGATTTAGCTTTAAAATATTTCAAATCTTTTAAATCATAATTGTATGAAACTCCCCAAACCAATAAAAATAACCTTGTATATACTTGCTGGTATAATCACCTTAATTTTATTATTAACACTTGCAATATATATACTTTATAAAATAAACTCAACGGCAAATGCATTGGCTGATTTTATTAAAGAAAACCCGGAAAAAGCAGCACTTTACTACGTAGTTAATGACTCTGTTAAAGTAGATTTAAATAGCAACAGTATGATGCCTTTGGCAAGTACGTTAAAATGGATGGTACTTGTAGAATATTGCAAACAAATTGAAGAAAAAGTTATATCACCTAACACACAAATCTCTTTAAACGAATTATATAAATATTATTTACCACATTCAGATGGTGAAGCCCACCCAAACTGGCTTAAAGAAATGGGTGAAAATAAAAAAATTAAAGAAAACACTGTTACATTACGTTAAATAGTGGTAGGTATGATTAAACACAGTTCTAATGCTAATACCGAATTTATGATGGATTATTTAAGTTTAGATTCCATTAATAAAAATATTGAAGACTTAGATACGCAACACGATAAGTTGTTTTATTTAGCCTCATACGTCCATTATATTTTAAATTCTGATACTACTTATGTAAAAAAAATAACTCAATTAGAATTAGCTAACAAAATAGATTTTATACATCAAAAAGTAAAATCAGGTATTATAAAACTAAAACCATATATATATAACGAAACAAAAGACCATTTATGTAGTGAATTGATGACAAGGTCTACAGCTAAAGATTATGGTATTTTAATGCATAAATTAAGTCGTAAAACAATAGGAGATTCAGTTTTTCATAACGAATTAGATAAGGTGTTTCATTTTATTTTTGAAAATCCTAAAAACTCAGAATGGATAAAACGATTAGGTATCAAGGGAGGATCAACAGCTGAAATGTTAACCATGTCATGGTTTAATCAAAATTTGAATGGAGATAAAATTGAATTTGTATGTTTTTTAAAAAACCTTGAAATTCTTGATAATATATTATTTCAAAGTGCACTTCATAAATTTTCTCTTCAATTAGTTGATAGAAATGGTAAAACGCAAGCATTAATTGATAAACTAAATCAATGAAACAAACTAAACTTACCATATTTATAGACGGCTGGTGCCCTAACTGCAAACGTTTTGCAAAGCTTATTAAACGTATAGATATTTGGCAACATATAAAGATTGAAGATGCTAGGCAAATGAATAAAAGCAATTATAATATAGACCTTTTAGTTGCTAAAAAGCACATGGCTAGCATCAATCAAAGTAGTAAGGTTGCTTATGGCTTTACATCAATTTACAGAGTTGTTAAAACTATTCCGCTTATGTAGTTTTTATTTCCTATTGTATTTATATTACAAATAACAAAACTTGGGCAGTTGCTGTATAATGAACTGGCAGTAAGGCGCAACATTATTCCATTAAATTGTGATGAAAAAAGCTGTGAAATTCCTTTAAACACAAAGCATTAAATAAAACATGAACTTAGATATACTCATCCGCATCCTCTTAACCTTAGGCTCCCAACCTAATTGCGATGGCTATGGTGTTTGTAAAATAGAACCGCTAGAGCAGATTATTGAAACCAAGTGCGAAACTTGTGTGGAGGGCAACATTAAAAATAACTATAAGGGCATTAGCATTACGCTACCCATGCGCAACATACCCGATAAGTTATTTATAAAACATTTTACTGCTGAGTTTTTTATAGTGGATGCCGATATGGTATTGCCATCTGATATTTGCAAACAATTAGGTTTGCCCAATGGCTACACCATCAAAAGCGGTAAGT
>JAVKLI010000079.1:0-25932 GCA_031539425.1 Bacteroidia bacterium | reverse complement strand
TCTGCAACTTTTACTGTGGTAACTGCATTTGCAGCAATAGTTGGGTTAGCTGCTGTTCCGCTCAAATCTCCTGCTAATTGTATAACGCCAGTACTGGTAGTGGTTGCTAATGGTGCATTTGGTAAAGTAGCTGGTATCCAATTAACACCATTAAAGGTTAATACTTGATTTATCGTAGGAGGAGTACTTACAACTGAATACCCTTGAATTCCTGTTACAACTTGTAAAATACCACTGCCACTTAAATTACCACCTAACTGAATGGCCCCTGTGTTTGTAGTAGAAGCTAAAACTATATTAAATTCAGTTTTTTTTGCATATAACGCGTAGGGTACACTTAATAATTGTGAGGTTCCTGATATGGTATAAAATGGATTATTTCCAGTTACATAATTAGGGTCTATTTGAGCTTTAATAAAATATAAATCATTTTCCCATGAAATAGCTGAAACTGCACCTAATTTTTGATTTCCATTACCAATAATTAAACTAATCAATCCATTTTGATTGGTTGTTAAAAAATGCGTTTCTGCATATACAACAAAACCATTTTCTGATCCTTTTAAAATGGAGATGTTAACTGCACATAATCTATTTGCTAATAACTTTTGATCAATATCCCTAACAATGGTTTGATAACTAAATTTTTCAGGCGCTTGAGAGAATGTATTATAAGTTAATCCAATAAAAACATAACTTATTAACAATAAAAATTTATAATTTCTTAACTTTAGTTTCATAGGGTTTAAAGTTTATTTATATAAAAATAGTAAAATAAAACCAATAACTTGTTCTATATATAAAACACAATTAAACTATTTTGTTTTTTAAACTTGTAACTTAAATCCAAAAGAAATTATATCAAGTACTTTAGAGCTAACCCCTACTTGTTTTTGCATATAATACATCAATGCGTTTGATGTTTTTTCTAATTCATCTGAATGACTCAAATATTTTTTTATAATAGCCATAAGCTCTGTTTCAGAATTGATGCAATATGCTGTTTTAAGACTAATTAATTGTACAGCCTCATTAAATTTTTTATAATTAGGGCCAAATATAACAGACAAACCAAATACACTGGGCTCTAATATATTATGAATTCCATTATCAAAACCACCTCCGATATATGTTATACTGCCGTATTGATAAAGATTAGATAAAATTCCAATACAATCAATAATCATGATATCATTGCTTAATCGCAAATCGTTTTTATTAGAATATACCTGATAAGTTAAACGATTGTGCTCAATTAATTTTTGAATATATGCTATATGCGCTGTATTAACCTCGTGTGGCGCAATAATTAGTTTTATTTGAGGGTGGCTGTTTTTTAGACTTTTAAACGTGGCAATTAGTTTTAATTCATCTTTAGGCCACGTGCTTCCAGCAATAATGGTAAAATTGTTTCTTAAAAAACTTTCAATGCGTAAATCAGGTTTTTTATTTTCCTTTATTTCAAAAACCCTATCAATTCTTGTATCTCCAGTAAAGGTTGCATTCTTAATATCTATAGAATTTAGAAGTTTTAAAGACGCTTCATCTTGAGTAAAAATATGGGTATAGGTTTGTAATCCATTTTTAAAAATAGAGCCATACCATTTAAAAAAAGGTTGATGTGTTTTAAAGACTGATGAAATAAGATAAGATGGAATCTGTTGCTTTTTAATTTCAAATAAAAAATGAAGCCAAAATTCATACTTTACATTTATAACACAAGTTGGTTTTAAAGTTTTTAAAAAAAACTGCGCATTGTGCTTAGTATCCAAAGGAATATAAAATATGGCGTCTACCGTTTTATATTTATCTATTAATTGTAAATAACCCGAAGGAGAAAAAAATGTAAGCAGTATTTTTTTATTTGCATGTTGCTTTTTAATAAGTTCTAAAACTGGTCGCCCTTGCTCAAACTCCCCTAATGATGCGCAATGAAACCAAATAGCATTTTGTAAATTTTGTTGAGCAACTAGTTGTTGTAAATTTCGCTTCCAATTTTTTCTTCCATCTATCCATTGTTTTGATTTTAAATTAAATAAAGAATGACATTTAATAAATACATATAGCAGTTTAATTCCGATGGTATATAAAATCATTTTAATTGTATTTAAAAACCAAAATCTATTTGTCCTTTTTCGTCTTTTAAGTTTTTTACATTTAATTTTTCAAGGGCTTTTTGGTGTAAATCCATTGGAGATAAATCACTATCGCCATACTGAGCTTGAAATTTTTGAGCATTTTTAATTTCTTCGGATAATTGTAAATCAAATACTTTAATTTTTTGTACAGATAATTTTTTTCCTTTTGCTTTTATTGAAACAACTGGCGTTTCTGTGTCTAAATTAATTTTATAATCTGGTTTTTCTAAATTATCTTTTTGTTTAGTAAGCGATGCGTGTACTATAGTTTCAGGCTGAGAGCTAATAATTTCAATTTTTGAATGTTCGTGCTCACTAATAATTCGCGTTTTGCTATTGATTAACTCCACTAAAAATCTTTTTGTAAAATGACTTTCACTTTCGCCATCAAAATAAATGCAGGATAGTGTGATGTTAGAGTTAAATTTTTCTATAAAGCAAGTATCGCCATCAAAATGAGTTATTAAATCAAAGGAAGAAATTTTATAATAGCCTAATTGTGTAACGCTCATAATTTTATCTTCGGGCATAAATTTTCCTAAGTACTTCCCTACTCCATCAATATTTAAACGTTGTGTTTGATTGTTATACCAAATTTTAGTTGATTTTATTTGCCCCTCATTTTTTAATTTTAACACTACTTTTTTAAGCCCATATTTGGTTACTATGTTACCTATTGAGGTTCGGTTTTTTACTGGCACTTCACTAAAATCAACTTCTATTTCTAATTTTCTAATTCCGGTGGCTGGTTTTAAAATCACATTTAAAATTTCTGTTTCTGTATTTTGATTAGCGCTAAACCAATATACTGTAGAGCTGACAGTTCCTTTAGTTAAATCATACTCCTTATCTCTGGTAATACCAACCACATTAAAACGTTTAATAAAGGTAACACCTTTTGGTCCATCGGTATAAATCATGTTATAGGTGGTTTTGTCGTCATTTTTTTTAAAAACGGCCACATGAATAATATCTTTTCCTATAAATGTTTTATCGGCTACTTTGCACACCTTCATGGTACCGCTTTTTGTAAAAGCAATAATTTCATCAAGGTCTGAACAATCTGCAACAAATTCATCTTTCTTTAAACTCTTTCCTATAAAGCCTTCTTCACGGTTCACATAAATTTTTTCATTTGCCATTATAACTTGAGTAGCTATTATGGTTTCTAATTGTTTGGTTTCTGTTTTACGTTCTTTACCTTGACCGTATTTTTTCTTTAAATTTTTAAAATACTCTATGGCATAATTAACCAAGTTATTTAAATTATTTTTAACTAATTCTATTTGAAGCTCAATATCTTTAAGTGTTTCATCGGCTTTAGTGCTATCAAATCTGGTAATGCGCACCATTGGTATTTGAATTAATTTATTTAAATCGGCATCTTCTATAGCTCTAATAAATTTTTTCTTATGTGGTCTAAAACATTCGTATAAGTATTCAAATAAGTTTTCTTTGGTGTTATATTTCTTAAAGTCAATGTACATTTCATGCTTTATAAATAATTTTTCGAGCGATGCAAAGTGCCATTTTTCTTCAAATTCATGAAGTTCTATTTCTAACTCTTTTTTTAATAATTCTACTGTTTGGTGAGTTGATAGTTTTAATATTTCGCTAACGCCAATAAATTTTGGCTTTTGATTTTCTATAATACAAGCATTGGGCGATATGCTCATTTCGCAGTTTGTAAAGGCATACAGGGCATCTATTGTTTTATCGGGTGATGTACCAGGTAATAAATGAATTAAAATTTCAACTTGTTCAGCTGTGTTATCCTCTATTTTTTTAATTTTTATTTTTCCTTTGTCATTGGCTGCAAGTATAGAATCTATAAGGGTTCCGGTAGTTGTACCAAATGGAATTTCTGTTACGCAAAGTGTTTTAAAATTAAGCTCTTTAATTCGGGCTCTAATTTTTACTTTACCGCCTCGCATACCGTCCTTATAGTCTGTAAAATCGGCTATGCCTTTAGTTATAAAATCTGGGTAAATGGTAATGTTTTTACCTTTTAATATTTGAATGGAAGCATCTATCAGTTCGTTAAAATTATGTGGCAATATTTTTGTCGCTAATCCAACGGCAATACCCTCTACGCCTTGCGCTAGTAATAATGGAAACTTAACGGGTAGCGTAATGGGCTCTTTATTTCTGCCATCATAACTTACGCCCCAATTGGTTGTTTTGGGGTTAAATAATACTTCTTGTCCAAATTTTGAAAGCCTTGCTTCAATATATCTTGGCGCTGCGGCACTATCACCCGTTAGTATATTTCCCCAATTACCTTGGCAATCTATTAATAAATCTTTTTGGCCAATACTCACCAAGGCATCGCCAATACTAGCATCTCCGTGGGGGTGATACTTCATGGTGTTACCAATTAAATTAGCCACCTTGTTGTATCGTCCATCTTCTAACTCCCACATGCTATGTAATATACGTCGCTGAACGGGCTTTAAGCCGTCTTCTAAAGCTGGTATGGCTCTTTCTAATATTACATAAGAGGCATAATCTATAAACCAATTTTTAAACATGCCCGATACATGCGTTACTTTACCTAGCTCGTTATGATGATTGTTTTCCATTAAAATTTAAAAAATAAAGCAACAAATATAAGTGATGAGGCCAAAAAATACTTTTATAATTAAAAAGGTTATTAACTTTTTAAAATTGCTTTAACTGTATGCCCTCCATTTTTCTATCACCTCACTCATATCGTTAGGTAATGGAGATTCAAATTGACACAAGGTATCTTTAATAGGATGTGGGATGTGTAAATTTTTTGCATGTAAAGCCTGACGGGGTAGTATATCAAAGCAGTTTTGCACAAACTGTTTGTATTTAGCTGTATTATGTCCTTTTAAAATTTTATCGCCGCCATATTCTGCATCATTAAATAAGGGATGCCCCAAGTGTTTCATGTGTATGCGTATTTGGTGTGTACGTCCAGTTTCTAGTTTACATTCTACTAAGGTTACAAAGGCAAAGCGTTCTATTACTTTGTAATGAGTTATGGCATGTTTACCTATATCACTATTTGGAAAGGGGGCCATTATTTTTCTATTTCTTAAATCTCTCCCTACATTACAATTTATTGTACCTTCATTTTCCTTTATAGTTCCCCAAACCAAGGCTATATATTGTCTGTTTAATGTCCTATCAAAAAAACATTTAGCTAATTTTATCATTGCTACTTCTGTTTTAGCCACAATAATAATGCCAGATGTGTTTTTATCTATTCGATGAACCAAACCTGGTCTATCTAATAATTTATTATTACTTAATTTTGTTTTTGAAGTGGGTAAGTTTTTAAAATGATACATTAAAGCATTTACCAAAGTGCCTGTATAATTACCATAAGCAGGATGCACCACCATGCCAGGTTTTTTATTTATCACACACAAGTAATCATCTTCAAAAACAATTTCTATAGGAATATTTTCAGCAATAATGTCTATTTCTCGTGGCTCAGAATGGAGTAACACTGAAATATTATCAAAAGGTTTTACTTTATAATTAGATTTTACAGCTTTGCCATTTACCAATACAGATTGGGCATCACAAGCATTTTGAATTTTGGAACGCGTTGTATTAGCAACCCTTTGCATTAAAAATTTATCTATTCGCAACAGCGCTTGACCTTTATCTACAGTAATAATATGGTTTTCAAAAAGTTCCTTTTCTTCAATATCTATTATATCTTCACTCATATTATTCTATCATTTTAACTACTGCTATGGGGCTAAATAAGTAAAATCTGCCAGTTGCAACCTCTTGACATTTAATTCGTTTTTTTACTTTTTCAATTATTTTAAAAATCCTTTTGTTTTGGTATTCAAACTGAGAGCCTATTGGTAAATATTCTACCGAAATTTCATTTTGAGTTTTTATATCATAAAGCTGTAAAGTACGAGCTAGTGTTAAATCGCTACAGCTAGAGGCTGAAGGGTTTTGAATATACTGACGAATAGCGTATAACACATCCAGTGGTAAATTAACTGAGCTTAAAAATGGATTCATCAATAATTTAAATTCCTGTTTCCATTCTATGCCATGCGGTGCTACTGAATTTTTAAATTTTATATAGGTTTTTAAATGTGCAATTTCATGTATTAAGGTTACAAAAAATTGATATTGGTTTAAATTACAATTTATTGTAATGGTATGATTTAAACCATTGTGTGGAGGGGTATAATCTCCTAATTTAGTGGTTCGTTCTTTTTTAATTTTCAGTTTAAAGTCTAATTCAAATATCCAAGCAATTATAATATCTATTGCAAAACTTGGAATATATTTTTGTAAAATAACTTTATTCCTTTCTAATTGAATTTGTTTATTAGCACTAAGTGCTTGCATGTATTAGCAGCCTTCTTGGGTTAAAAATTGTAAGTTAGAATTGTAATTTGTTATATGCAAATCCTCAACTGCTTTTTTAAAGTTTTGAAGCCCCTTTTCATAATCGGGACCTATCATTTTATCAAAATTAAAAAACAACATAAAACCTCTTGCGATAAAAGGAATATCGCCATACATCGTCCAAGTTACATTACAAGAATTTGGTTGCATGCCATTAGCTTTACTATTTGTTTTTACCACATAACATACTGGCGATTCGCCTTGATTATCAAAATCAAACCCCATCATAATAGAATCATTTCTGCGGCATTTATAGGTTAAAGTACCATTACCTACTTCTTTGTGTTTGCTCTCCCATTTCATAGCATAACCAGCAATGCCACTTTTTCCTGTAAACAAAACTTTAGTTTGCGGATCTTTATCTCTCCAAGGACTCCATTTGTTATTGAAAAATTCTAAATCAAGTAATTTGGCGCTTACAATAGAGTCATCTTGAAGAACATCTATATTTCTTGATACATAAAACTTGGAGTTTCCACAAAAGCATAATACTAAGTAAACGCCTAAAATGGATAAAATGGTATAAACTACTTTTTTCATGTTGATTTTGGGTTTAATTAATAATTATCCAGGCATGCGATTGATTTGTTTTTCAAAGGTTTTGAGTTGAGATTTTATCTCTTCTGATGATGGTTTTAAATCTTTTGCTTTTTTAAAATACAACCGTGCCATTTTGTATTGAATGCGCCCTGCTTCTAATGCACTAAGCTGCAAGTAAGCTGTGGCTAAGGCATCTTTATCTGGTATACCATGTTTTACAGCTTCTAATAAATGTAAACGGGCTTGTTTTGAATTACCTTTTTTAAGTTCTATAAATCCTAATTGCATTAAATTAGCACCATGCATGTCACCTACAATTTTAGATTTTACTTGTAAACTTTTTTTAATATGAGCTTCGGCGCTATCTAAATCATTTGAAGCCATATGTAAGTTACTTTGGAGCATATAATAACCCGATCGTACTGGTTTAAAAAGCAAACGAGGAAATTTTATTTTTTTTAAATAACGCATCGCTTCATCTACATTACCGTCTTGAACAGCCTCTTGTACCAAACGCATAGTACCTATCATAAAGTATAATAATATTGAAATAAAAGCAAATGAATAACAAAGCCAAGGCGTAACTGGGTCTAAATACAAATGGGCAACAATACCTAAAATAATTAATGCAATAATGATTTGTAAGCGATATAGAATATAGAATTTTAAAAATTTCATAAATAAATATAATGATTGTAAATATAAATACTTTTATAAGATAATACTTCTCATTATTTGTTAAACTTACCTTGCGGATTCAAGTATCACCTGCAACAGTTTTTTGGCTAACCCTCAACCGCTATAAATAATATAAAATTTATACAGCTGCCTTTAATCCTCTTATATTTAAGCGTTTTAGGTTTTATTTTAAACTATTTTTGATATGAAATACATTTACCTAATTTTACCTCAATTTTATATTTCAAATAATGAATTTTACAACATCAGAACAATTATTTCAAAAAGCTAAACAATATTTTCCTGGTGGCGTTAACTCTCCAGTACGAGCTTTTAAAAGTGTGGGTGGTACACCTTTATTTATGGAAAAAGGTAAAGGTTCAACTATTTGGGATGTTGATGGTAATAAATATACAGATTATTGCTGCAGTTGGGGGCCACTTATACTAGGGCATGCTCATGATAAGGTGTTAAAAGCTATTAATCAATCTATGCAAAACGGTACAAGTTTTGGAACCCCTACTCGCTTAGAGAATGAATTGGCAGAATTAATTTTAAATCATAATTCTTTTATCGAAAAAATACGGTTTGTAAGCAGTGGTACTGAGGCTGTAATGAGTGCTGTTAGAATGGCTCGCGGTTATACAGAAAAACATAAAATAATTAAATTTAACGGTTGTTATCATGGTCACTCCGATGCGTTATTAGTAGAAGCTGGATCTGGATTAGCTACATTTAGTAACCCATCATCAGCTGGGGTTACACCAAATACAGTAATGGATACAATAGTTGTTCCATTAAACGACCAAGAAAAAATAAAAGATATTTTTAAACAATATGCAAATCAAATAGCTGCCGTTATTATAGAACCAATACCAGCCAACAATGGTTTATTAATTCAACCTAAAGAATTTTTACAATTTTTAAGGGATATTTGCACTGAATACAATGCTTTATTAATTTTTGATGAGGTTATCTCTGGCTTTAGAATAGGATTTACAGGAGCTGCAGGATATTATCAAATAAAACCAGATATTATAACATATGGAAAAATAATTGGTGGTGGGCTTCCAGTGGGTGCTTATGCATCTAGTGCAGATATTATGAAAACTATTTCGCCTGACGGAAACGTTTATCAAGCAGGCACATTAAGCGGCAATCCAATGGCTATGAGCGCTGGTATCGCTCAACTTAAAGAATGTTTGAAGCCAGATTTTTATTTAAATCTAGAAACAAAAACAAAAAAACTGGTTGAGGGTTTATCTCAAAACACCAGGCATCATTTTAAAGTATCACATATAGGTTCAATTTTTTGGTTAGCATTTAGTAATAAGCTATCTATTACAAACGCTCAAGATATAGATCCTCAATCAATGCAATATTTTAAATTATTATTTCAAGAACTTCTTCTACAAGGCGTATACATTGGTCCATCTGGCTATGAAGTTGGCTTTGTTAGCGAAGCACATTCAAATGAAGATATAGAATTTACAATTAACGCATTTAATAAAGCATTTGAAAAAATTTAAAAATTAAATGAACATGAAGTGTATTAATCGTAGAATTAAAAAACACATTAACATTATTAATTAAAAAAATAGACGCATTTTAAATGGTATAAATTTTAAAACAACCTTGGCATTTTATTTTTGTATAAATTGTAATAGTAGCGCCAATATTGTGTGCTTTAATCTGTTTTTCCAAGTTATTTGCTTATTCATACAAAATGTTTAAAACTATTGAAAATAGATTTTGAAAAATTATTTTCTAATACCTATTTTTAGAGGCTTAAAATATATATCCTATGACTTTTATAGTTTCATCATCATTATTACTAAAACACTTAAAATCAATTAGTAGTGTATTAAATAATAATAGCAGCATCCCTATCCTCGATTGTTTTTTATTTAATTTGAATGATGGTCATTTAAAAGTTACAGCAAGTGATATGGAAACAACCATTAATTCAAGTGTAGCTGTAGAAAGTAAAGATAATGGAAGTATTGCTATTCCTGCTAAAACATTATTAGAAGCATTAAGTAATTTACCAGAACAGCCTATAACATTTAAAATTGATGTTTTAAAAAATTCAACAAAATTAATAACCGAAACGGGAAACTATAACCTTTCTTGTCATAATAGTGACGAATATCCAAAATTGCCATCATTAGATGAAGCTGCTACAATTGTATTAAAAAGCGAGGTGTTATCACAATCAATTAACAAAACAATTTTTGCTACAGGTAATGATGAGCTAAGACCAGTTATGAGTGGCGTTTATTTTCAATTTGAAGAAGAAAGTGCTATTTTTGTAGCTACAGACGCTCATAAGCTAGTTAGATACGTAAGAAAAGATGCTCAGGCAGGTATGGCTGTAAATTTTATTATGCCAAAAAAACCACTAGCAGCTTTAAAATCACTATTAACAGGTATAGATGATGCAGTAAAAATTGAATTTAATAAATCAAATGCGTATTTCAGTTTTGGAAATATTAATTTAATATGTAAGTTAATTGATGGTAAATATCCTAACTATGAAGCAGTAATACCAAAAGTTAACCCTAACAAACTCACTATTGATAGACAACTACTTTTAAGTGCCATAAAACGAGTAAGTGTGTTTGCAAATAAGTCAACGCATCAAATTCGTTTAACAATTAATGGTAGCCAATTAGTTGTATCTGCTGAAGATTTAGATTATTCAAATGATGGTAAAGAAACATTAACTTGTTCATTTGTTGGAGAAGATATGGAAATAGGATTTAACTCAAAATTTATTATAGACATGCTACAAAATTTAGATTGTGATGAAATTAATTTAGAAATGAGTATGCCAAATAAAGCTGGTATTATTACCCCAAGCACAAAACCAAATCCAGCAGAGGATATTTTAATGTTAGTAATGCCTGTAATGCTTAACAATTAAACGTTTTAGCTCTCCTTATTTTCCACGCTGCTGTGCCTTCCTTCTTAAATACATTATAACTGCCATTACAGTAGCAAATAACATGTAAAGGCTATCATATAATGATGCCGTAATTAAAAAATAGAAACATAAAAACAGTGATAAACAAGCTACTGTTATCCAAAAAAGTTGTAAATGTTTTAGGGTGTTTTTCATAGTAATTATAACTCGGTTAAGTAATTAAATTCAAAATAATATTAGTAAAACTAAAAGCATAAAAAAGAGGTTGTAATATTAATACAACCTCTTTTATGTGAAAAAGTGTAAATAATAATATTAAATTATTTTTTTGCAGTTAGCAATGTTATTCTATTTAACTCAGTCATAAACAATTCAATTTCTTTATTAATTTGCTCGTTGCTTGAATTTAACTCTTTTTCTAATTCAGCTCTTTCTTTTGCTAAATCTTTTATAGCTTCAACTAAAACAGAAGATAAATTCATATAGTTAATAGATTTGTAACCATCAGAGCCAGTAATAACTAATTCTGGTATTATTTTCTCTAGTTCTTGGGCAATAAAACCATACTGATTATCAGTTCTATATCCAGCTAATGGAAATTCTTCAACCCTCCAATTGTAAGTTCTGCCTTGCATTAGTTTAACTTTTTCAATTGCATCAACTATATCCAATATATTTTTCTTATATCTAATATCTGAATTACCTTGAATTTCAGTACATTTAATTGTACCTCTATTGCTAGCATTACCAACATGAACCATAGCATCACCTACATTAGTGCCAATTAAAATTTTATTATTTACCCAAACTTGTTTAGTTTTTACACCTACAGAACCTTCTAAATCAGTATGTCCAAACCATAAATAATCAGGATCTTGAGAATGATAAAAAAACCCAGCCTGAGATATTGAGTCTTTCCAACCCCCTTGGGTAGAGTTGTTAAATACAAACCAACTTTTCGATCTTAAAGAAATAGTCTTTGAGTTTATTGCAAATGTTGCACTACCACGAGCGTCAATTTTATACAGTGGCGCGTTATTTCCAATACCAATATTTCCATCAAAAAACCTTGCTGTACCTTCAACGTGTAGTTTATATTGTGTTGTTGGTTTTCCAACTGCAACATACCCTAATACATCATTATTTTTACCAACTGTCAAATTCTGTCTATTATGCATATTTCCAACAACATACAGTCTAACCTCAGTTGGAAGTATTAAGTCTTTATCTGCAAGATTTTGAGAAATTATAATAGGGCCGTCAAAACGTGAAGAGCCATTAACGCTTAAAAAATGATTTTGCCCAGGCTCGTCTAAAAAAATTCTATGTTCAGGGGTTTCATTTCCAATTCCCAATTTTGTAATTTTTGTACTTCCTTCAATATCAAATATACCTTCACCAGGAATTACAACATGTGAAAATGGAGTGATTTTATTTACCAATAAACCAGATTCAACAGAAGTATTACCTGGATTACCGCCTAAATAAGCTGAACCCTCAATATGCAATTTTATACCAGCAGCATTTGGAGTTGTAGGGTTATCACTTATAGGTAAGCCAACTGCAAAAGTTGGAGAAATAATCGTATTGTTAGATAATATAGGTTTTTCATTTAAAACTCTCATCCATTTTTCATCTTTCATGTATAATCCGCCATCATAGATACTTCTCCATCCATTTATTTGGGTTGAGGTTGATTGAAACATATCAGCAGCTATATTGCCAATTACTTGAGCTTTGTAATCAGGCATAACAGTGAGTGTTCCTATGCCTATTTTATTATTTGCATCAATATTAAACGCATCACCAGCTACTTGAAAAGAACCTGTAGATTCTGCTGCATAACTTCTATTAACTGCCACTAACCCATTTTTTTGAATCCTCATAAGTTCAGTAGAATTTGTTGCAGTTTGTAAGGCAGAGTTAAAATTATGAGATTGTATACTACTTGCTGAATGATAAGCAATCTGATATCTCAAATTAACGTTATCGTTACCAAAGCCAATAAAATTTTGAGTTGTAGGTGTTAAGTTATTATCTTTTAACACAACTTTTTTTAATTTATTTGTATTACTCATTTGTAACTCTCCATTAAAAGGTCTATTTCCAATACCAACAGCACTTCCATCACCAATCATTAAACCTATAGCGTCAGATCTAACCTCTTGTGTAGATTTAATTTTTAAACCGATTTGTTTATTTGTTTTATCAACATACCAAATATCGTTAGCAGTCATGTTTTTTTCAAAAATTTGAAACTTACTAACACCTCCATTACCAACAATTTGAGCTATATGCAATCTATAAAATTTATATAATATACCCGAAGTAACAGAATTTGAAACTAAGGCACTAGGTGTACTAGCAGATAAAGGAGTTAATTGATTATCAAGTACGTCCCAATTTAAAGAATCGTTTGATGCTTGAACTTGATAAGCGTTTGGATAATTCAAAGGGCCAGCACCATTAAGTTCATATTTATATATAGCGATTGGTTTATCAAGTTTTATTGTTAAAAATTGTGGTAATACTGTAGTATTTGGATTCCAAGTACTAGTTCCTGATGCAAATCCTAAATATGCCTGAACACTATTATAATTAGATGATGCAACGAAGTTAGCTGGTAAACCTGGGCCAGTCATAGTAGGTATATAACCTGTAGGGGTTAAAGTATTATTAACTTTGGCAAAAGGTAAAGTACCTTGAGGGTCTAAATTATAAGTAAAAGTACTTGCTGTAGACCAACTATTTGACGATTTAGGACCAAACATGATTTTTGATGTAGAATTAATATAAAAATCTGGTGTTAATCCTCCGGTTGTATTAGTTGGATTTGCAGCACCACTTAATATAGATTGTCCTTGAGGGCCAACTATAGAAACTGATTTTGTTATTACAGGATTAGCAGTCCATGAAAGTAAATCCATTGGTCCCCATAGTACATTATTAACTTGATCTAAAAAATAATCACCATTATTATATCTATTCAAATCATTAATATTATTTGATGAACTATTAAAAGTAGAAATACCTCTAAATCCTTTCTCACCTTTCAATTCTAAACCAGGAGGCTGATTTCCAATTCTCAATTGAGTCCATTCTGTAGCATTCCAATAATAAAAACCAACGTTCATAGTTGATGTACTCATTCCTTTATTATAAACTAACAAACCTATGCTTGGAGAACCATTTAAAAAAGACGCACTAGTTGAAACTGTTAAAAAAACTTGTGGAATTAAAACACCTTTTAAAGACCCTATTGTAGTTTCTTGCATGTCAATTACAGAAGATAAATCTGGAATTGAACGATTAAAAGCAATATTACCACTGCTTGATGATACTTGCATTCTACGAATCGCATTTGTTTTTACAACAAGGTCATTTAAGTCTTTAGTTCCAACATAATTTGAAATTGGATTTGTTCCAGCGTTACCTTGTAAACTCCAAGCATCTTTAAGACCTTCTGCACCTTTAACTAAAAGTGTTTGTGTACCAACCCAAGTATTTGCAGTAATCTTTGGCCCCCACATAACACCCGTTTTATTATTAAAAAAATAACTTCCTAGCAATCCTTCTGCTGGAGCTGGATCATTAGGCGAACCCTTTAAAGCAAAGCCGTCAACACCATGCATACCTTGTAAAGGAAATGCTGCACTATTCCATGTTCCATTTACATCTGCAGGTCCATAATATGTTACCGTATGAGTACCTACTTGAGCATTACCAACAGATCTAATATAATAATCACCTAATGTAGCAGATGACCCATTTATAGCATCAACTGGAATATTAAGTCCTGAAAAAATAATAGAACTATTTTTACCTACTAAACTAACACCACTTCCCCAATCAGTAGCACTATTAATTCCCGTTTTCGGACCAAAAATAACTAAACCTGTTGTACTTGTTCCAATTCCTACTTTTTGATAGTAATAATCTCCAATATTGCCCACACTAGTAAATTTTGGATCTGGATTTGGAACAAGATCCGTACTAATTAATTTAATTCCATTTGATGCGTTTATACCAGGTTTACCAATTGGACCTACTAAATTCAATGTATTAGTATTGGTTGAGTAAAATCCATTTGTTTTAGGCCCATGTAATATTGCACTAGCTGTTGAACCAGTACCACTTGCAAATAAATAAAAATCATCATCTTTTCCTGGTTGGTTAGTAAAACTAATAGGAACTGTACCGGTAAGCATCATATCACCCGTTACTCCTTTTGATCCTGCAATATTGAATGATTTAATATTTGACCATCCAGTATTATCTTTAGGCCCATAATACATTACAGAATATGTTGGAAAACCATAAACTCCCATCATTTGTAAATAAAAATCTCCAACGCTTCCAATTGTAGTTCCTACAGGTGAATTAGTGTTTCTGTGTATTTGAGAACCTGACTCGCCTAAAAGTCCTTGAGAACCTACAGTTTGATATGTTGAGGTGTTTACCCATGAGGAACCATTGTAAGGGCCCCACATAATAACTGACTGTTTTGTTACATCAGTTCCTGTTGGTGACATAACGTTGTAAGTAGACGATTGTAAATAATAATCACCTGTTTTTAAGCCTATTAAAGTTTTAGAAGGAACAGCAACGCCAGTATAAATTGAAGCACCTAAATCACCTTTAAAACCAGTAATTAAAGTACTTGAAGTTGGATTCCAAGCATTTGCTTGCTTAGGTCCATTCCAATAAACTTTAGGAGAAGCTCCAGATATATTTTTATAAAAATAATAATCATTAACTACCCCATCAGTGTATGAATTAATAGCAATTGTACTTGCTAAAATTCTTTCTGCATTTCCTATAGGGCCTTGATCTCCTTGATCTCCTTTATAACCATTTAAAGCTAAAGTAGGAACACCAACTGACCAACCTCCATTATTAGGTCCAACTAAATAAACTGTTGAACCTAAATAGGCCATAGCATAATCACCCGTTTTACCTCCTGTAGTAATTGTATTTGGATATCCAAATACTGTAATTATTTTGCTACCATTTATCCCTGGTACACCCGCAGAGTTTATATTTGTTATTGGACCTAACGTGAACCAATTTGTACCATTCCAATTATAAAATCCTGGGCTAACACTTCCTGAAACAGATGTATTTGTATTATAAATTAATAAGCCAACTTTTGGCGTAACCGTAAAAGGTGAAATTTGATTAATAGATGTTAATTGAATATTTGGTATAGAGATACCAACATTTGTTGCGCCTGTAATTAAGGCTCTATTCATAACATCAAGCATGGCTGACGAGTCTGGTTCTGCACCGTAAGTGCCAAACCCTATATTGATACTTTTTAAATAATCACCTGAAACATCAGTTGGTACAATACGAATAGCTTCTTTTTTATTTGCCTGAACAATTAATTTACTTGACAAAGATGAACCAATATAGTTAGTATTTGTAACTGCAGTATTTCCTGATGTTGCCCAATTAAAAGTTTGCAAATCAGCAGCTTGATTCAAATCCCAACCAAATGACGTTCTAGGACCATAAAGTTTTTTATCAATATAATCAATATAAAAATCACCTGCTATTCCTTGAGATTGTGGCGGTGTAATACCACTGTGCAGATTTTTATCTGTTAATCCTTGCAAAGTAGTTATTGGAACGCTTCCTAACCAAGTATTATTAGTTTTTGGCCCATACATCTCTTTTGTAACCGTATTAATATAAAAATCACCATTATTTGTAGATACTGAAGATATTGTATTGTTAGGGTGATCTGTACCAAATTTTATCAAGCCAGTTTCACTACCAATTCCAAGTGTTGCAGCTGGAATTACAGGCCAAACTACGGCTGCAATACTGTTTTTTGGACCATACATTTTACTAGTTACCTTATCAATAAAGAAATCACCATCAATCCCAGATGTTAATAAAGGAGTTGTCATTCCAGTAGTTAATACGCCAGATATTACTCTTGGTGAAGAAGACCCCTTTGAACCAAGAGGTCCTGTAGGCACAATGCCTGGAATTACATCATTTAATTTTCTCCAAGTGTTTGGACCTGACGTATAGTAATGCTCAGGTTTTATTCTAGTAGTAGGATCTAAGGAGCCATTATCGAAGGTGTTATACATCATCCACCCCTTTTTTAAAGGTGCAGTCAATGGACTTGGGTTAATTACATTTTGAATTAATCCATTAGGTAAAGAAACAGCTTTATTATTAGCAGAAATATCTAAAATAGTTCTATAGTCAGGTGTAATAGGAATACCTACATTTCCTGTATTACCTTCTATTACAATTCTTTCCAAGCTATTTGTTCGTATAGCTAAGTCTGTTGCATCTTTAGTACCAAAGTAATTGCTTTTTAAAGAAGCCGAATTACCTAAAGTGCCCCATGGAATATAAGAAGCTCCATGTAAAACTAAACCTGAAGTTGGCCATTGTCCATTAGATTTTGGTCCATATAAAGTATAAGAGCCAGCAGGAGTTAAGCCGTCAGACATCATATAATAATTCCCATCAACAGCGTTAATTTGAGTAGTAACTGGATCTGTACCACTTAAAATAACATTAGCATTTTTTCCCTTAGTTATAACTACACCAATTGAAGGCCATACTCCATTTCTTTTAGGACCATACATGGTATAAGAAGGTGTGGAAGATAAATTATCTGACATTATATAATAATCACCATCTACAGCGCCTATTTGAGTATTAGGTGGAAGAACACCATAATATATCATTTTTCCATTCAAGTCTGTGCCAACAGATGGCCATGCAAGGGGGGAACCTGATAATGGGCCATATAAAGTATTAGTTAAGCCATTTTTTTGAATATAAAAATCACCAGACATTGCGTTAACAGTAGAAGAAGGGGGTGCAATACCAAAAAATAATTTATTTGAAGCTAAAGGTGCTACATTTTCAGGAATCAAAGTCCATTTATTATTAGGTGGGCCACTCCAATAATAAAAATCAGGAACAACTGAAAAAGAACCTGTAGTTGAATTAGTATTATAAACTAGTAAACCCGTTTTAGGCTTATAAATAGGTGAAAGCCCGTTATTTGTTGCTAATAAAGAAACGTTAGGTATTGATACTCCTTTGTTATTGGAATTAACATCTAATAACGCTGAGGGATTCGGAATTGTAGGATTATCACTAATTGAAATGTTTTGAGCTAACAACTGATAGCTAAAAAAAACAAGTAAAACAGAAAATAAAGTAGTTATTTTTTTCATAATTTTTATTTTAAAATTAATTTAAAAAAACAAGAGTTAAAGATTTAAAATATTTAACTCTTGTTTGAATAGATATTACAATGCTATTATTTTTGAGTAGTTATTGAATTAATTTTTTTTAGTTCAGCTTTTAAACTCTCTAACTTTTTTGTTACATCTTCATGATTTTTACCTATTTGAGCTTTTAATGTAGTATTTCCTTTAGATAAATCTTTAATAGCTTCTGCTAATACGGCAGTAATATTAGCATAGTTCACACTTTTATATCCATCAGAACCAGTGCTAACTAATTCAGGTAATACCTTCTCTAACTCTTGAGCAATAAAACCATATTGTTTACCTTTAGTGAAATTTTTATCTTTAAATTCTTCTATCTTCCACTCATAAGTATGACCTTGTAATAATAATACCTTATCTAAAGCTCCAACAATATCTTGTATATCCTTTTTAAATCTTATATCTGAAGTTCCAGAAATTTCAGTACACTTAATATTACCATTCACATATAACATTGCATCTGATGTATAGTTTCCGCCACCTACTGTTATACCATCTGTAGCATATAATTTTGGAGTTCTAATCCCAGGATTTACATTTATCCAATTTCCATCTGTAGTAATTTGCTTTTTTCCATCTTCAGTTTTCCACCCTGTAGCATTAGTAGAAACAAACCAACCGTTAGCTATCACATTACCTTCAAAATTACCAGCACCATTTACATTTAATATGTAATTAGGATCTGGGGTAGTATTTATACTTAATCTATCTTTGATATAAGCGTTCCCATCAACGTTTAATCTATGTGTAGCGTCAATAGTACCAACAGATAAATTTCCAGAAACAATTTCATTTCCAGCAATTGTTAGGGTTTGTGTAATATTTGAATTACCCGCAACTTCTAATTGAAAGCTAAGAGGTTTAGTTAGTATTCCAACATTTCCATTAAAAAATGATTTACCGTTTACCATTAAACTTGTATTATCATTTGCAGGGTTAGTACCTACACCTAATTTTGTAGTTCTACCTTGTCCATTTACATGTAAAGGGAAAAGAGGATCGCTTATGCCAATACCCAATGCAGTGTTTACATATGCTTTACCATTTACAAATAATTTAATATCTGGATTTGTTATTTCAGGTACAGCATCATAACCTGCAGCTAAGGATTGAGAAATAATTACACTGTTTGATAATATAGGTTTGTTACCGTATACTCTAATATAATTAACTGGACTTTCTTCTTTCATAAAAAAACCACCTCCATATGTTGATTGCCAACCGTTTTCTGTTGTCAAACCATTTGTTGGTTTAGTGGTTACAAACCAATCAGCTGCTAACGTACCATTAACTTGAGCTCTATAATTTGAAGCTACCGTTGTAGTACCAATACCTACTTTATTATCAGTAGTTACAATAAAAGCATCTGAACCAACTTGAAAGGAACCTGTAGGAACTGGGTTATTAACCCCAATTAAACCATTTCCTTTAATTCTCATTATTTCTTTTGAAGTAATACCATTTTCATTTCCAGCGTAAAAAATATGATCATTAGCAGTAGAAGCTACTTGATACCTAAGACTACCATCGTTTACACCAAAACCTGTAAAATTATGTGAATCATAATTTCCTGATGGTGCATTATCCCATAAAACTAATTTTTTAGTTCTGTTTGCATTACTTAATTGTAACTCGCCAGTTGGATTTAAATTGCCAATACCGATATTCCCATTATCTTTAATAATAAAGGATACAGACTCCGGTCTAACCACTTCTTGTGAATTAATTTTCAGACCAATTAATGCGTTTGCTTTATCTATATACCATAAATCATTAGCTTTATTAGCATTTTCATAAATTTGAAATCTACTTAAACCAGCAGTTGAAGATGCTAAAAAATTTGACATAAATGCAATTCTATAAAATCTATACGGAACTGTTGAATTTACAATAAAATTATTAGGCGAAGTTCCTGTCGTTATATTAGAAGCTAAATACAAAGTGGTGAATGGTCCGTTTGCATCATTTGAACCTTGAAAAGAAAAAGTAGCAGCAGATATTACTTTAGAAAAATCAGCTGCATGAGACATATAACTTGAAATTTCAACTCTATTTACAGCTATTGGTACAGGTAATTTTATTTGTAAATAAATCTCTTTAACAGATGATGTTGGGTTATAATTAGCTGACCAAAACGTTTGTGGGTCATTATCAAATGCATTTACTGCCGTTCCATCACCATCACTGGCTTTAGCCTCAAAATACCCTAAATTATTTAGAAAGATTTGTTGGTTCATTAGTGGAATATATCCATCATTACTTACTATAAAAGCACTTGATCCTGTGGGAATAGTCCCTCTTTCACCTAAATTGTACGTAAAGGTAGTACCTGCTGTAACCCAATCAGAGGAACCTTTTGGACCGTAAAGTATGCTTGTTGAAGTGTTAATGTAAAAATCACCAATTGTTCCAGTAAGAGCAGAAGGAACAGTAATACCTGATAAGATTGATTTACCAGCAGGGCCAATTAAACTTATAGTTTTAGTTCCAACCGTTGGATTATTTACATCGGCAATTGGACCAAATAAAATATAATTAGTAGTGTTTAGCCAAAAATCACCAACATTAATGTTATCAGTATTTGAAGGCGCTGCAACGCCACTTCTAATTGAATAACCAGGTAAACCATTATTACCTCTAGGACCTGTTCCTCCAGAACCGCTTCCAAAAATATTCCAAGTAGTACCATTATAATAGTAATAACCAGGAGTTACAGAATTTGCAGGTGGTGTGTTAACTAATGCTGTGTTGTATATCATTAAACCTGGTGGAATTGATCCAGCAAAACCAGTAGTCATTGTGTTAGATGTTAAGGCAATTTGAGGAAACAATATGCCTCTATTGTTAATATCTGACATATCAAGCACTGCAGAAGTATACGCATCTCTAGATCCATCACCTAATAAAATATTTCCTGTTAACCCAGAAACTTTCATTCTTTGAATAGCATTTGTTTTAACTACTAAAGGTTGATTATCTGATGTACCTAAATAATTTGTATTTGAGTTTATATTTGATGTGCCTAGTAAACTCCAAGCATTTTCGGAGCCAGAAGTGCCAATAATTGATATTGATGGAGACCAAACTCCAGTAACATCTTTTGGACCCCATAATGCAGAATTAATCTTATCTAAATAGAAATCACCAATTACACCAATTGCACCTGGCACGCCATTGCCTGATAAAATTACATTCGCATTTTTACCATTATAACCTTGTAAAGGGGTAGGCGTTGATGTAGCAAAATTACCACCAACACCTGCAGGACCATACATATGAACAGTATGTGTATTATTTGCAGGGTTACCTTGTGTTCTAATATAATAATCACCTTCTTTTGCATTAAGTATTGCACTTCCTATTGGATCGGCAGAACCATTTAATATAGCAGTTCCCCTTTTTCCTAATAAACTAACAGGAGTCCCCCATTTTTCAGCTAAAGTAACTCCAACAGTAGGGTTAAATGGTCCATATAATAACATTTCCAAATTAGGTGTTCCAATATTTGAACGTTGAAGATAAAAATCACCAGTAGTATATGATGAAGGTACAAGTGATGTAAAATCTGGATTTGAAGGTGTTAGATTAGATGTTAAAATAATATTTCCTCTTGATCCAGATAAACCTGGTTTACCTTGAGCGCCAATTAAATTTAACGTTTTTGTTGTTGCATAATTTATAACTTCTCTTGGACCCCATAATGTTGCAATAGCATTTGTTCCGGTACCAGACGCCTCTAAATAGTAATCACCTTCTTTTCCAGGAGTATTAGCTCCAATTGGCTTTATAGAACCATTGTATATTTTAGTCCCTGCATCCCCCTTCTCGCCCATTAAATTAATACCTTCAGCGTCTGAGGGCCAATTTAAATCAGAAACTTTTGGTCCATGTAACACTACAGAGTATCCTGGAGAACCAAAAACTCCTGTCACTTGAAGATAATAGTCTCCTTTTATTGAATTTGGAATTGCTGCTGCTGATGGAGCAACTAAGCCTTTATATATTTGAGATCCTTTATTACCTTCAAAACCTTGTAAACCAACCAATTCAACTGAAGTATTAGGCCATTGACCAACAAAAGGGCCAAACATTTTTGCAGATTGACCTTGAACTGTTCCATTCTTTCCAGATACAACAATTGTTGTAGTATAAATATAATAATCACCATTTTGTATTCCAGGTATAATATTATTCAATGGATTTAGTGTACCGCTTATAACTGTTGCCCCTCTATCGCCTTTAGGACCATTTAATGATACAGCATCATTATCATTTCCCCATCTTCCTAAATCTTTTGGACCATATAAGAAAGAGGTTGTGGTAGTTCCAACAACTTTATTATAAATATAAAAATCACCGTCTCTCCCAGTACCGTTAGCATATGGATTTGGAGGTGTTTCTGAAATATAAATTTTAGTAGCTAAACCTGTTACACCTTGAACTCCTATATCACCTTTAGGGCCACTAATGATAGTTGTATTTGTTCCAACCCATCCTGTAGACGCTAATTTAGGCCCGATTAAAGATACAGTTGTTGCACTAGGCAGACCATCAGATATTATACAAAAATCACCTTCTACCCCTTCTGCTAAAGTTGGAGTAGCAGAATCCAATGGTCTAAAAATTCTAGTACCTGGTTTACCAGGTGAACCTTGAGCGCCAACTCCTGGACCTGTTCCAAAGGTTTTCCAAATATTTCCTTCCCAATAATACATTCCTGGTGATATTCCTGTTATTGATGGTGTTCCAACTGAATTTAAATTGTAAACTAATAATCCATTTTTAGGCTTTTGTGTAAAAGGTGCCTGTGAATTAGTTGCAGTTAAGATAACATTTGGAATTGATAATCCTTTGTTTGTAGAAGTAATATCTAATATTGCTGTTAAATGAGCTACTGGAGATCCTATTGAAATATTTCCATTAGCATTAATTCTCATCGCTTCTGTGTTTGCAGTTTTAAATATTACATCTGCTGCATTTATAGATCCTATAAAATTTGTAGGTGTGATAGCGGTATTACCTGCTAAACCCCAACCTGTTGATTGTAGTGTTGTAATGGGAGCACTCCAAGCTGTTGTTTTAGGTCCATAAAATTCTTTTGTTACTGTATTAAAGTAAAAATCTCCAGCTTTTCCTTCTATAGTAGGTGCAGTAATGCCACTTAAAATTGATTTAGCCGTTGTACCTTGTAATGTAGCAATTGGAACAGTTCCCCAAGCTAAACCAAAGGCAATTTGATAAGCGGGTCCCCATAAAGTTTTATCTGTGGTATTAATGTAAAAATCACCAACTTTTGCATTTGTATTAAATACAGGATTTGATATTCCATTTCTAACGCCTTTACCATCAGGACCTATTCCTAATGTTGAAATAGGCACACCCCATCCACCATTTTGTGGTTGAGTTCCATCAATTATTTTTGGACCATATAACTCTTTAGTAGCTCTATCAAAATAATATTCACCTTCTACACCTACTGCAGATGTAGGTGGTGAAGGTAACATAGGGTTAGAACTTGTTAAAAAACCAATTCCTTGAGAACCTGCAGGACCTGCAGGACCTGATTGTATTCCACTTGTAATAGGTGCCCATGCTGCATCTGAAATAGCATAATAAAATCCAGGTGCAATACCCGCAGAATAATTTGTTGCTGTATTATATACAAGCATACCTGGCTTTAAAGGTAAAGTAAATGGCATTGCATTAACGTTTGCATTAGTGTGGGTGAGGGCTGCATTAGGAAATGATACAGCTTTATTATTTGTATTTGTTAAATCTAAAATTACTTGTGAATCTGCTGCTGCTTGACCAATGGCAACATTACCTGTTGACTTATCTACAACAATTCTTTCTGTATTATTTGTTCTTAGTGCAAAATCTTGACTATCAGTTGTACCTAAAAAATTCACATCTCTAATAGTACCAGTATTACCTGTGGTATTCCATACATTATTTATGCCTACCAATTTAAGTCCTACAGAGGGAAAGGCACCATTTACTTTTGGACCATAAAACACATAAGAATTTGGATTTGAAATATCCATAAAATAATCTCCATCCCCTCCTATTGCATTTATATTAGTAGTATTGTTTCCAGTATGAATTGTATTTCCATTTTTACCTGTTACAATGGGTACTCCTGTAGCTGGAAATCCTGTTGATGTTTTTGGACCATATAACGTATAAGTTGTTGCAGGAATTGCATCAGCTCTCATATAATAGTCCCCTTCAATTCCATCAGTTAAAGATGTTGGATCAACTATTCCACTTAAAACAGATTTTCCAACTAAGGAAACAGAATTTGTTGGCCACGATGTTCCGGTATATGGACCAAACAAAACAGCAGTATTAGTTGTTTTTTTAATGTAAAAATCTCCCGCTTTGTATTGAGGCGAAATGATAGGATCTACAATATCTGAATATATTTTAGTTCCTGGAATAGCTTCTACGCTGCCTAATTTTGTCCACAAATTATTGTGAGCAAAATAGTAAAAACCAGGAGTAACGCCATGTGTACCAGTTACAGTTGCATTATTAAAAACAATTAAACCAACTTTTGGATTTAAAATTGGAACTAATACATCATTCGTAGCAACTAAAGAAACGTTAGGAATAGATAACCCTTTATCGGTTGAAACTAAATCTAATAAGGCAGAACTATGAGGTGTAATATTTCCAGAGTTGCTTATACCTACGTTTTGAGCAGACAATTGAGTTCCTAAGAAAATGAATAAAATACATAATTTTATAAGTGTAATTGTTTTTTTCATAAATTTTTGTTTTACATTAATACACAATATTACACAAATTATTAGACAATTTGCTCGTTTAACTTAAAAAAAAATACTTTTACTGAAAAATAAATTATAATAATAATAATAACACATTGTAAGTCAATAAATTATAATTTTAATTAAAAATGATTAAACTAAAAATTGATGCTAAATTTATGTGTGTGTTTAACTAGGTTTTTAATCAAAAAAAGTAATCTGCTCAATTTTTTTTTTTAATGTATTACATTTTGAAATAAAAAATAGGCTATTTTTTAAAAACAAGTGGGGACTTACTAATCTATTAAGTCTTGTTCTGCCATAGTTACTATAGTGCTTTGATTTCCATAGCGAGCAAAACCGTTAATGTGCATATCTGTAATTTCTATCCCTGCTACTCCATCTAAGCATGTATAATTTATAACTTCAAGATATTTAGTAAACATAAATTCTGCTTATTTTTTTTGGAATTGTATAGGTTTGTTATATCAAATTGGAAAGAATGAAATAAATAATAAAAAAGATGGAGCAAGTGTTATTGCTAGGCGACTTTATTAAAACTGAAAAGCGTGGGTATTTTGATTTTGGCTTTGCTCATATTCTGTATCATTTAATAATTTAAACCCTTTACTAGCCTGTACAGCAAGCATATCACATCTATTGTTTTCGATATTATTGGCATGCCCTTTAACCCAAATAAATTTTAGTTGATGTTTTTTTTGTAATTCTATAAATTGTTTCCATAAATCTACATTTGCAATATTTTTAAAGTTAGTAGTTATCCATTTGTTTATCCAATTTTTAGAAACAGCATTAACAACATATTGGCTGTCTGTATAAATAATAATTTCTGCATTAATTTTTTTTACTTGTTGAATAGCAGTAATTACTGCTAACAATTCCATTCGATTATTTGTAGTTAAATGATATCCGCATGACAACTCTTTACGTTGATTTTTATACTTCATTACAATACCAAAACCTCCTTTGCCTGGATTTCCAGAACATGCGCCATCGGTATATATTTCAATTGGTGTAGACATTTAATTTAGAATGGGCGGATTCAAGTTATAAATGCAACTTTTCGTCCTTTGTTTTTAATTGTTTGTAAATATACTTCTTTAGGGGTTAAATATCCAAATCTTTTTCGTGGCCTGTTGTTTAATTTAGCTTCTACTACTTGTATTTGCTCTTGA
>JAVKLI010000010.1:0-12459 GCA_031539425.1 Bacteroidia bacterium | reverse complement strand
AAGAGCAAATACAAGTAGTAGAAGCTAAATTAAACAACAGGCCACGAAAAAGATTTGGATATTTAACCCCTAAAGAAGTATATTTACAAACAATTAAAAACAAAGGACGAAAAGTTGCATTTATAACTTGAATCCGCCGTTCTTAATAATTTAATTAATTTTTTATTATAAATTTATGAGTGTATAAAAAAAATTACACTATACAAGTAATATATCATGCTTAAACATAAATTTATATTTACAAAAACTATAGCTGTAATTATTATACTGTTTTTTACAGCTTGTACTGGCACCAGGCAATATTATAATTTAGCGCTAACATTTGAAAATAATGGAAACATAAAAGATGCTGCTAAAAATTATTTAATATCACTTGAGCGTAAGCCATCTAATAAAAAAGCAAAAATTAAAGTCCTATCCATAGGGCAAAAATATTTAGATAAGTTATCCTCAGATTTCTTTAGAGAATATAATTCTCAACAATATGAAACCTGTATTGAAACCTATACAGAATTTACTAAATATAGAACTAAAGCTAAAACATTAACCATTGAATTAATTTATCCTCCAATTTACGATAAAGATTATTTAGAAGCCTTAAGATTATATTCTGAAATAAATTACAACAAAGTTTTAAAATTTATAAAAGAAGAGCAATATGAAAACGCACTCTTGTTAGCTAAAAAAATTGAAAAATTGAACCCGAATTATAAAAACATAAGAGAGATAGAAAATATTAGTTATTGTGAACCATTGTATAGAGATGCCATTAAACTTTTTAAAAATAAAAAAAACAATTTAGCAAAAAATAATTTACAATTAATCCAACAGAAAAGTGAAAACTACAAACAATCAAGCTCATTACTCAAATTAATAAACGATTTGTTATTTGTAAGATATATGATTTTTTATCCTAAAAACAGTTATGCTGAATCAGTATATGTAAACATATTAAATTGGAGTAATCAACATTCAGATAAATTTGAATTAATTACAAATACACCTTTTTCTAATTTTGAGGTTTCACCTAGCAGTATTAATAGTACTTCCAAAGAATTATTAAAAACCATTCATTTAGCTACTGGAATTGATTTTTATTTGACATTTAATACTACCAATGTATTTGAATATGAATCACAGCTAACAGCGATTGAAAAAACAGGTTATGAAACACATTATCGAGAAAAATATGAAGCTGATAACAAAACAAAATATAAAGAATATTATACTAAACCCTTTAAATACTTCGAAAAATATGCTAATGAAAGTGTAGAGTTTGACTTAGAATATAACATTATAAACGCTAGCACAGGTAAAGTATTTACGTCATTTAAACAACATTATATAGCAAAAGATGAAATTAATTATAACGAACTTGCAAGTGGATATTCTGGCGTAAGCATTACAAATAGTAGTGAAAATAATGAAGTAAAATCATCCTCTGGTTCATTTTGGTTAAGTTTATTAAACATTATTTTTAATTCGTGGCAAAAAAAGTTTAATGCCACAAAAACTTTAAAACCAATAACAACTTTAAAAAATGATCTGTTAAATAATACTCACAATAAAATAATAGAATCATTAAATATACACTTGAAAAAAAATGATAATGACTAAAAAAAGAACAATAAAAATTGTAATTATTAAACTTATTTTATTGATTTCAAGTTTTGTATTACATGCACAAACAGAACTAAAACATTCTGACCAAGCACCGCATTGGGTAAAGCAAAAACCGTATAACCCGGAAGCATACATAGGGATAGGTTTTGCTGAAAAGAAAAAAGGATTTAACCATTTTGAAGAGGCTAAAAAAAATGCACTCTATGATGTAACTTCAGAAATTAAAGTTAATGTATCAGGCACTTCAATGCTTTATAGTACCCAAAAAAACAATCAGTATAAAGAAAATTATGAAGGTCTCATAACATTAAAAAATTCTGATAATATTGAAGGGTATGAATTAAAAGGAACTTATGAAAATGAAACTGTGTATTGGGTGTATTATGAGTTGAACAAAGAAAAGTACTTAGCAAAAAAAGAAAAAGAAAAAGAAACTGCTATAAATAATGCTTCAATTTTAATTCAACAAGCATTTGAATATGAAGCAAACAATGATTTTATACTGTCGTTTAAATCTAAGCTTACTGCATTTAATTACATATCGGCATATATTCATGAAGAAGTGAAATTTAATGCAAATAGCTATAAAATTTCTACGCCAATAGATTTATGTAACCTTATTCAAAAACAATTATCAAATATCACAATTAAGCTTGCAACAAACGCTTATGTTTATTTACCATTTCAAGACACCTACGAATCACTTCTATATAGAGTAAAAACAAAATCAAATACTTTACAATCTTTTCCATTTTTATTAAAACCAATAACGCAAGGCTTAAAAATAAATGAACAAGCCACAACAAATGATAACGGAATAATAGAAATACAAATTCAAAAAATAGAAAATAATCAATTAGAACAGGTCATTGAATTAACCCCTGATTTATATACTTTATCAAATAAAGACAGCTCTATGATAACCGGTCTAAAAATTTTAACGCCATTTATAAACCCTCCCACTTTACAAATTTATATTAAGACAAAACGAAACATAAACATTGCATTTAAAATTAAGGAACTTCATTTTGCAGACAACAATGAATTAGAAAATAAAATAGATGTCGCAAATTCTACCGATACAACTGAATATTCAAACACACTCAAAATAATTAAAGAACAATTTAAAGATCCATTATTTAAAATAGTTACTTCAATATCAAAAGCAGATTATGTCATAAATATTTCATCTAATACTAAACAAGATGAAAACTCAACATTATTAGAAAATCAATTTGGACAATATTTAGTAAGGTCAAATGTAAACATCAAATTAGTAGATCAAAAATCAAAAAAAACAATTTATAAATCTACATTACCAAAAATATATGGCTATAGCAGTTCTTTTAAAGAAGCCTCTATAAAAGCTTATTCATCAATCCAGCTAGAGTTAAGACTTCGTGAAGCCATCTTTTTTTTAAAGAGTAAATGTTTATCAATGTAATTTATGGCCAAATAATTGATGCTAAAAATTTAATTAAACAATAAACATTTAAATAAAGTTAAACCGAATAAAAATTAAAATTATGAAACACTTTATAAATATTAAAAGCATATTAACTGTATTGTTAGTTATAGGCTCTTTACAAAACTCATATACTCAAAATATAGCCATTGACAAAACTTTTGGAAATAATGGGGTTTTAAGAGATTATCAAACATAAATATTAACGCGGTACTATTTAATGTTGACCAAAATAAAAACATATATTCTTGTTGGGTAAAGAATTAAAGCTCAATATCAATGGTAATGCTGTTAGCACAGAGTATGATTTACGAAGCTGCATGTACTTTTTAAAAGCACAACTTAAAAATGGGGCTACCCTTACGCAAAAGGTGTTGAGGGATTGAAATACTCAATTATTAATTGAGGTTAAAATATTTTTTGGCCGTATTAGCAATTTCTTCGCCATAGGCTAAAGCAGCAGTAGCAGCGGGAGATGGTGAATTAATTACATTCATTACATGTCCATTAAATTCAATATTAAAATCATCTAACATAAAACCTTCTTTACTTAAGGCCATGGCTCTTATTCCTGCACGAGATGGCACAATTTCATCACTTTTAAGATTTGGCAACAATGTTTGTAAGCGTTTTAAGAAATATGCTTTGCTAAATGCCCCACGATATTCGTCAATACCAAATTTCCAATTTTTAAAAAAGAACCTCCAAGTACCTTTAAATTTAAAAGCTTCCAAGGTATCTTTAAAACTAAAAGCCCATTTACTATAGCCTTCTCTATCAAACACAAATACTGCATTTGGGCCACATTCTATGCCGCCGTGTATCATACGGGTAAAATGAACGCCTAAAAACGGGTACTTGGGGTTGGGTACAGGATATATTAAATGTTTTACTTTAAATTCTGCCGCTGGGGTTAAATCATAGTAATCGCCACGAAATCCTACTATTGCTGTATTTAAGGGTTTTACTATTCTGTCGGCAAGCAACCCAGCGCAAGCAATAATGTGTTTAGCAAAATAACTGCTGCCCACTTTAGTGTTAACTTCTGTGTTATTTTGATGTTGTTGTACAATGTATTTACATTCTATATTTAACAGTATTTTATTAGCATTATTGGCCGCTAAAAAAAGTTCGGCTAATTTTTCTGTGGTAGCTTTGTAATCTATAATACCAGTGCAGGGCACGTGTATACCTTCAATACCTTTGCAGTGTGGCTCTATTTCTGTAATTTCTTTGGCTGATATTTTTTTAATTCCTTCTACACCATTTGCAATGCCATTTTCAAATACTTTATTAAGATGCGTTAATTCGCTAGGGTGTGTGGCCACAATTATTTTACCGCATATATCATGCGGAATGTTGTGTATTTTAGCAAATTCTACTAATTCTTTTCGACCTTTTACGCAATTAATGGCTTTATAACTCCCTGGTTTATAATAAATACCCGAGTGAATAACCCCAGAATTACGCCCTGTTTGATGGCTAGCTAAAGCGTTTTCTTTTTCTAATATTAAAATAGAATAATTAGGATTTTGAAGACTTAATTTATAAGCGGTAGATACGCCTACAATACCGCCGCCTATAATGATAATGTCAAAATTATTTTGCAACTGCTCTAAATTTATAAAGCTGTAAAACTAAGCATTTATAGCAAAACAATTAAAAATGAATTTATTGTTACAACATCAATCTCAAATTATAATAAGCTTAAAAAACAAACTGCATGTTAATTAACAGCAATTTTAATTTTTAAGTAATAACACGTTACCTGTTTTTATATATATTTTTTTAAGGTCATCATAAAATTGTAATTTCCATACATAAACGTCATTTGGTAAAATGTCACCCTTCTCAATGTTATTAGTGGTTCCATGCCAATAGGCTTTAGTATAGTCTTTTGTTTCGTATAAAATTTGACCTAATTTATTATAAATTTCAAACTTAAAGGTTGAAAAATTGATGCCGGCTAATGGAAAATGAACATAAAAACTGTTATTGTAGTCGTCTGTATCACCTGGTGTAAAGGCGTTTGGAGCATATATAACGATATTGGGTACCACTCTTATTGTTTGATAAGTTTGCGTTGAACAACCAAATGCATTTGTAGCTTTTAGTGTAACAATCTGTTCACCTACATTTATAAACGAATGATCGATAACATTTTGTGTTACATACCACAATTGATTATTAATATACCAATCATAAGAATTTAAAGTAACATCGGTCGTTTTATTTAAAAAACTAACTACACCATCTAATACAATTACTTCTTTTGAAGTAACGTCAAATAAAGCCTTGGGGAGTGGAAATACTTCTATTGCTGGGCTTAACACGATATCGTTTTTACATCCTACGGCGTTTGTATAGGATAAACTAACTGTAAATATGCCAGCTTCTGGGTATTGATAGGTTGTTGACAATCCTGTTAGCGTGTTACTAGCATAACCTAAATACCATGTAGCATTGCCAGATGATTGATTGGTAGTTAGTGTAACAGAATGAGGCTGACAACCAAAAGATAAATTAACACTACCTGAGGCTGAAGGTTTAGGGGCCACAGTAACCGTTGCTTGTTTCATATCTGGGCATACACCGCTAGGGCTCGAATCTGTATTATAAGTAATTACATGAATACCGGGTCCTGCTATTTGTGGGTTAAATGAAAAACTTGTAATCCCAGTTCCAGACCAAACGCCACCTGTGTAAAATAAATAAGGCTTTAAATCAATGGCTTGATCATACTCACATAAAGTAACAATTGTTCTCGACAATGAAGCTGTGTTAAATCTACTGACACTAATTGTAGCTGTAGCTAAGCCATTACACACTCCAGTATATATATATTGAATATTAAACAAACCTGCCCCAGATACAATGGGAGAAAAGGTGCCAATTGACGATATTGAAACTGGAGAGTTAGTGCAACTAAACACACCACCTGATAAATTAGCGGGTGTAATAGTTAAAGATAATGGTGTTAATGTATTACAAATTAAACCGGGTAAGTTAGATATAGTTGGCTGCGGCACACCTACAACTAATACGTTGATGGTTGAACTACTAGGGCACAATGAAGCGGTAGGGTTAGATTGCGTGCTATGCGTTAAAGTGTTAACCCCAACGCCTGCTACCGTTGGTGAAAACACATTACCTGGTAATGTTCCCAATCCACTCCAAGTTCCAGACGATACAGCGGTTATGTTTGTAGGAATTGTAAAAGTATTACCTATAACGCATTTAGGGGTTATAGTACCTGTTATAGCTGAATTTACAAACTGCTCTACATTTATATTGATGGTAGCAATTTTTTGACATGCAGGCGGCCCCAAAATATAAGTTACCAAATTATTTCCAATGGAAGCTAAATTAGGATAAAAAATACCTGCTACATTATTGTAACCGGTACTAGCAAATACACCCCCATTTGTAGAAGACGAAACCGTAACAGGCGCCATATTGCTACACACCTGTGAAGTTGCTGTTAATGTTGGTGTTATAGCGCCCATAATTACAATATTTCCAGTACTAGTATTAGAACACGAAGCAACAGCCGTAGGGGTTACTACTAAAGTGTAAATGGTAGATGCAGAATATTGAACAACGGTATTCCTGGTATTGTTTGTAGTAAGCCCTACTGTGGGTGTCCATTGGTAACTATACATGTTAGGATCTACCTGAGATAAACACCAACCTAATTTAATAACGGGTCTCTTTTTTGATATCACAGAAATTTTAGTTGGGTCGGTACTAAAAGCATTTGCTCCATTAGCGGTATAAGTTAACACTGTGTTTTGACTTGTAGTAGCATATATAGTGCCCATATTATTTCCTAAATTTGGGTAAATATCGTTATACAATTCAACAATAATATTAGATGTGCCATCCCAATTATAGGCTGTTTGAAATTGATGGGTTATCCAAATGTTACCACCAGTGGTTGGAGCAGGAAAATTAGCTGCGGTATAAACTTGTGTAAACCCATCTGTTTCCATTTGACTTAACTTATTTTTTGAAGTACATTTTAATCTAATAGTAAAATCTTTAAAAGAATCTGTAACTCCATTTAAATTAAGTAATTGAAAGCTAATCGAATTTAATTTTCCTGCCCTAATATTAGCTGCCTGTAATTCTGTAGCATAATATAATATTTGTGTATGAAAAGATGATGATTTTGTGATGTAAATAGCTGGTATTTCTGCTGGTCCATTAGCTATCGAACCAAAGCCTATATTAGTTTCTGTTATTACTGAACACACATACGGTGCTTTAGAGCAAAACTGTGGCGGAATATTTGCAAAACTAAAACTCATAGGCATACTTTGATTAGCACACAAAACAGTAAGCGTTGGAACTACTGAAAATATAGGCACTGTTACAGGATATATACTGCAGGTTATCTCTGGCGTTACCCTTGTGCAACCATAATTGCTTATAGCAATTAACCGATTTTTATACGGTAATTTGTCATCTTGATATACAGCAGAGGAACTTGCGCTAAAAGGTTCTAGTAGAGCCTCTCCAGGAAGCCAAGTATAAGAACAAATGGTGTTGGCTGGGCTTACAGTGCTTGTGTATAATACGGGTTGCTTTAAGCAATTTTTATCTAAATTAACACTTGCAGTTATTGTAAAATCTGGCACTACATTTACCACTACCGTATCTTTTTGTTTACAGCCCAACGCCACAACGCCAGTATTGTATAGCACGTACGTTGTTGTAGTTATAGGCATAACGGTAGGGTTTTTGCATGGGTTGCAGTTAAATTGAAGTGGGTTAGTTGGAACTAAAGCACCATTTAAATAATGCCATTCCATGGTATTATCAGGGGCATTATAATTTGCAGCTAATGAGGTTTGTTCTACTCCACATATTGTTTTATCGGGCCCTGCATAAGTACCAGCTCGCACTAATACTTTATAATAATACTGTTGTTTGCCCGGTATAGGGCAAAAATTATCACGGGTAGTTAAAACAAAATCTGAATTATAGCCCTCTATAGGTGGCACTACCCAATTGGCTCTAAATTTAACAGTATTTAAACCACTAGGGTTTGTTAAGGTATATGTGGCGCCTGGTAAATTGGTAGTAAAATTGGTAGATGTAATTGTGAGTATATCATTAGGGTCTGGATCCGTAAAGGTCATATCAAAAAATAAATTAGTGCCTGCACATACTTCAATAATATTAGGCGTTGGTGTAGCAATTGGAGGTGAAATATTACTCATTGCTACATCGCCACATGGTGGTGTTTGATTAAAACAGTTTGCTACAACAATGGTAAAATCTCTTATTATATAACCTATTAATTGACCGGCGGCGTTATATTCACTAACCTTTACACATACTACATAATCGCCTTGCACTGCAGCCACAAAACTTATTTGACCAGTGGCTGAATTTAACAGAATACCTGGTATAGGATTTGTACCCGACATACCTGTAGCATATGTTACTTCTGCTGTTGCAGATATACTTGCAGATACTAAAGAGTAAACCAGCGTGTTGCCATCTGGTTCTGCAATAGCCAAATTAAAACAAGCTGGTTGGTTAACGCAAAATACTGGTAAATTTTGATTAGTAGGATAGGGTGAACTATTAGTAGTTCCGTCTATGCTGTTTAACATACAATCTACATAAATCCCGCCTGCTGAAGTTAAATTATAAATAGCCGAATTTCTTGCGCTTGAACCCCAACTGACTATCCAACTTTCGCATGGGCTTAATTCTACAATTCCTTCAAATTCAATGAGTTTTTTACAAACAACATTAGGGTCAGACACACAGGGCGACACATCTGTTGCGTCTACGCCTTGACCTGGTGTAAGTGTACTTTGATTTAAGCTTATAGCAACAGTTTGGCCACAACCTACAGCAGTTATTTGAACGGGGCCCGTTAAAGCAAAACCAGTTTTACAATCCCATACGTGAGTAAATTTAAAAGCCCAAAAATTTCCACCTATATGTTTATAAGTTACCTGGCCTACTGAAAGATGACTTGAAAAAACAAATTGCACCTGAAGTAGCAAAATAACGAAAGTCAGTATGAATTTTATTTTCATTTTTTTCATATAAAAACTAAGTTTAGGGTTATTTGTAAATTATTAGCAGTAATTTTTAATAAAACTAACATTATTAAATTATTAAAGCAACTTTTCTATAAAAAAATTAAACAAAGTGGTTAAAATAAAAAAGAGACTAAACATGCTTATGTTTAGTCTCTTTTAAGTACACATGAAGGGACTCGAACCCCCACCCTTTCGGACCAGATCCTAAGTCTGGCGCGGCTACCAATTACGCCACATGTGCGTTAGGGGTACAAATATAATTTTTTATTTTTAAATGTTATATTTAGTCGTTCAAAAAAACACGTTATGTTCTCTAATCCATTTCAATTTAAAACAACTTCAAAAATTGAATTACTTGCAAAACAAGTAGTAGAGGGCTTTTTAATAGGCAAGCATAAAAGCCCTTTTCATGGGTTTTCGGTTGAATTTATGGAGCATAGAAACTATAATACCGGAGATAATTTAAAACACATAGATTGGAAATTATACGCAAAAACAGATAAATTATTTTTAAAACGCTTTGAAGAAGAAACCAATTTAAGGTGTCAATTAATGTTAGACGTTTCCTCTTCCATGTTGCTTCCTAGCCATGCGGCCAACCCCTTATTTAAAACAAAATTAGATTATGCTATTTATGCCGCAGCCACTTTTATAGAGTTAACCAAAAAACAAAGAGATGCCGTGGGCCTTACTTTATTTGATGAAGAGCGCAAAGTATATATAGAACCAAAATTAAACCAACAGCATTTTGTGAGGTTATATAACGAATTAACAAATCTACAATCTTTAACAATAACAGATACTGTTAGTACTACAAACATTAGTGATACAATCATAAACATGAGTTCTGTTTTTCATAAACGGTCATTGGTTATTATTTTTAGCGATCTATTTTTTGATGCATCTCAGAGCCAACAGTTTAAAGAAGCCTTACAAATACTACGATACAAAAAACATGAGGTTATTTTATTTCATACCATTAACCATCAATTAGAGCTTTTTTTAGACTTAGAAAATAGACCCATTCAATTTATTGATACTGAATCAAAAGAAAAAGTAAATCTAAACCCTACCTTTTTAAAAGAAGCGTATCAAATAAAAATGACTGAACATATACATTTAGTTAAGCAAACTTGTAATGAGTATAAAGTAGATTTTATTGATGCAAATACCAATAATGCTTTGCATGATTTGTTAAATGCCTATTTACATAAGCGCAATAGGATGAAAAATATGCGTTAATTTTTTTTCCGTGTATAATCCGTAAATAGAAAAATATAATTTTTAGACAAACTTACCTAGTTGTTAAATAACCTTTAAATGCATTTAAAACCCCTACATCCATTGATTTTAGACCTGCTTTATTAATGAAAACACGGCGTAATTTAACATATCTAAATAATTAGCCGCAATGCCTTCGCTAATAATGGTTTTGCCTTTGTTATCTTCAATTTGTTTTACTCTATGCACTTTCATCAAAATTAAATCGGTTAATGAACTCATTCGCATATCACGCCAAGCTTCGCCATAATCATGGTTTTTGTTTAACATTAGGTTTTTAGCCTCATCAATGTATTTATCATACAAGTGTTCAATTTTATTATTTTCAATGTCGTGATTATTAGCCTGAGCACCCAGTTCTAGCTGAATTAATGCAATAACACAATAGTTAATAATACCTTTATACTCATCACTTATGGCATCTGCTACTTTTTGAATACCAGCCTCTTCTATACTTTTAATGCGTTGAGTTTTTATAAATATTTGATCGGTAAGTGAAGTAGGCCTTAATATGCGCCATGCTGGGCCATAATCTTTCATTTTTTTTACAAAGATATCTTTACATATCTTTACAACAGCATCAAATTCTGAGTTGGTATTTTTCATATAAATAAAAAACTAAATTACATAAATAATGGATTTTACATATACAATAAATGGAAAACTCATTGATTTTAATGTGCCTAAAATAATGGCTATTATTAACGTATCGCCTAATAGTTTTTACGCTAATTCTATTATAAAAAACAATCAGCAATTGTTAACCTACATTGAAAAAAAAATTACCGAAGGAGCTGATATAATTGATATAGGCGCCGTATCTACAAAACCTTTTGTAGATGCAATTAGCGAGCATGACGAATTATTGCGTATAGAAAAACACATCCATGTAATTAGAAAAACATTTCCAAAAATATTTTTATCAATAGACACAACCAGAGCCAAAGTGGCTCAATTAGCTATAAACTATGGGGTAGATGTAATTAATGACATTTCGGGGGGTAATATGGATCATCAAATGTTTGATGTTGTTTCAAAAAGTAACGTGCTGTATGTATTAACTCACATGCAAGGTACACCACAAACTATGCAATTAAACCCATATTACCAAAACGTAGTAACGGATGTTTATCATGCGTTAAAATGCAACATAGATCAATTGCAGCAGCTTCATTTTAAAAATATTATTGTAGATGTAGGGTTTGGATTTGGTAAAACAATTGAACATAATTTTAAATTGCTAAAAAACCTATCATATTATACATCTTTACAGTACCCAATATTGGTGGGCTTATCAAGAAAATCAATGATTTATAAATTACTAAATATTATACCTGAACAAGCGCTAAACGGCACTAGTATTTTAAATCTAATAGCGTTGCAAAATAGCGCCAAAATATTAAGAGTACATGATGTGGTAGAAGCTAAACAAACAATTGATATTTATACCTATTATAATTTAACTCTTTAAAAAAATATACAACCCCAACCCTATAAATTTATTAGTTGCATTTAAGACCCTTAAAGGGGGTTAGAAAAACATTTAACAATTATAAAGTTATTGAATAAGGTTGCTGCACTATACTTGCAATAGCAGAGCGATGTTTTACTTACCCAATTTTTCTTCCAAGGCTTTTAAACGCTTTTCTTGCATTTGTAATTGCTTTTGTTGCGCTTCGTTTTGCGCCTCCTGCTGTTTTAACTGCTTTTGTTGCACTTCGTTTTCCGCCTCTTGCGTTTGTAATTGCTTTTGTTGCGCTTCTATAATAGTTTGTTGTGCTTCATTTTTAGCCTCTTGCATTTGTAATTGCTTTTGTTGCGCTTCGTTTTGCGCCTCCTGCTGTTTTAACTGCTTTTGTTGCACTTCGTTTTGAGTCTCTTCTGTTTGTAATTGCTTTTGTTGCGCCTCTATAATAGCTTGTTGTTCTTTTATAGCTTCGGTAAGTATGGGGGTTAGCTCTGCATAAGCTACAGCTTTGATGCTGTCACTGCTAATTGTTTTTACAAGTTCTGGAAATATTTTTT
>JAVKLI010000078.1:0-31076 GCA_031539425.1 Bacteroidia bacterium | reverse complement strand
GGCATATTACATGGCGGCATCAGATTTAGAGAGGGGTTTCAAGTGGGGCTTCGCTACAGTGCAGGTTTATTACAAGTAAATAAAGCTGAAACTGGTACAAATCAAACGATAAGCTTATATATACAAGTTGGCGTGTTTTAATAATAGGTTTGATGTACGTTACCCTCCTTTGGAGGGGCTAAGAGTGGGGTTACCCTACTCTGCTTTTGCTTACTAATAGCGGCTTGTAAACCCGATAAAGAAATACAAACATAAAACACTGGCAGCGTCAGTCAAACCATAATGTTTGATAATTACCTTACATCGGGCATATACCCAATAAAAGTAAGCATCAATGATGGGGTGGTAAATTCTAAAATGGTGATAACGAGGCAATAGTTTTTCTATTAATACGTTATTATTTGTTCTTCTATACTATTTGGAAGTCGTCTTTCTTCGTATTGCTGATTTCGTAGTTGTGGCTCAAAACCCGCTTCTTCTATAGCCTTTTGAATACTCTTATAAGTAAATCTATGAGGTGCTCCAGCCACACTCACTACATTTTCTTCTATCATAATGCTTCCAAAATCGTTAGCCCCTGCGTGTAAGCATATTTGTGCCGTTTGTTTGCCCACGGTTAACCATGATGCTTGTATGTTTTCAATGTTAGGCAACATTATTCTGCTTAAAGCCAACATTCTTATGTATTCTATATTACTTACATTACTCGAAATACCTTTTACTCTTTTTAATAACGTTTCATCATCCTGAAAAGGCCATGGAATAAAGGCTAAAAAGCCTTTGGCATCTTTAGGTTTTTTGGCCTGTACAGTGCGTATAGATACTAAATGTTCAAAGCGTTCATAAAGCGTTTCTACATGACCAAACATCATGGTGGCAGATGTAGTAATATTTAATTGATGACAAGCTCTCATCACATCAAGCCACTCTTCGCCTAAACATTTGCCATTTGATATTAATCGTCGCACACGGTTATTTAATATTTCAGCACCTGCACCTGGCAGGCTGTCTAAACCAGCATCTAGTAAGGCTTTTAACACTTCGTGGTATGATTTTTTTTCGAGTTTAGAAATATGGTCTATTTCTGGTGGGCCAAGTGCATGGAGTTTTAAATTTGGGTATAACAATTTGAGCTGTTTAAATAAATCTACATAAAAACTCAATCCTAATTTTGGATGATGCCCACCTTGCAACAACAATTGCTCTCCGCCATATTTAAAGGTTTCTTCTATTTTTTGTTTATAGGTTTCTATGGAAGTAATATAAGATTCGGCGTGGCCAGGTATTCTATAAAAATTACAAAACTTGCAATTGGCCACACACACATTGGTTGTATTTACGTTTCTGTCTATAATCCAAGTTACTTTATTGGAATTATGTTTTTTAATATTTCTAATGTTATTGGCAACAAACATAAGGTCTGTAAGCTCTGCTTGTTCAAATAAAAACAAACCTTCTTCTATTGTTAAAAATTCAAGGTTACTAGCTTTGGTTAATAAATCTGCTATTTTCATCTAATATTATTTAATTACATTTCTTTGTGGTGGCTGCCAAGCGCTTTGTTTTAGGCTAAATTTATACTTTATATACCCTACAAATAAGGCTACATTCATTAATATAAAGTGCCCTAACCCACTTATAATAGGGATTTTAATGTGTTTTAGTTTTAAAGTAAGAAGTGCTAAAACTGCAGCTAAAGCATAAAATAACATTAGCCAACTATAATTAAAATTTAAACCTATTATAAAACATAAAATAATACATGAAATTAAAATAGCAAACGGCACCATCCATCTCATAACCTTATGAGAAAAAAACACAAAGCCAAAGCCTTTATACATAGGCCAAAGTATAGATTTATAAAATGCTAAGTTTCTAAAATTACCTATAGATATTCTTATTTTTCGTTTAAATTCTTCTTGAGATAAATCATTAACATCTTCAAAGCAAAGAGCTTCTGGCTCAAACAATACTTTATAATTTTTTGAAATAACATCAAGGGTTATAAAAAAATCATCCATCACAAAACCTTCGGGTACTTTAATAAAATGTTTTTTTAATATGGCATAACAGCCCCCTTCTACTCCTGCAATAAAGCCATATTTAAGGCTTTCATAATGTTTTAAATTATTTTCAAAATTCATATAGGCTATTTCTTGATTTGAAATGCCGTTATTTTGTGGCGAATATTTATGAATATTACCACACACCATGGCAGCCCCTTTGTGAGTTAAATTGTAAACTAAAGCTTTAATGGTTTGTGGTTCAAAAAACACGTTGGCATCAGTTAATACTAAATGCTCAGTTTGAGTTAACGAAACTAAATCATTTATAATGTTGAGTTTGCCTTGCCTTGTTGTATATACTTTTAATTCAATATTATTTGATTGTTTTTGAAACTGCTCAATAATAACATGAGTAGTATCTGTAGAGTTATCTGACCCTATAAGTATTTTAATTTGATTTGTTGGATAATCTGAATTTATAATAGAAATTAATTTTTGTTTAATAACCGAAGCTTCGTTATATACTGCAAATACAACCGTTACAGGCGGCCATTGATTTACTATAGAATAATTGTTTTGTGTAACATTAATTTTTTTGGTTACCCACTTCATGTACAGTGGAAACAGTAGATAACAATACACTGGCACAAACCAACACAAACAAAAACAAATAACAAGCGCTGTCATAAATTAATTTATAGAATAGTTTTTGATAATGCCATACAGTGTGTCTCTTTCTACTGGCGTTTTTTGAGCTTGAAAAATTAGCTGCACTAATTCTTGAGTGGTTAATTTTGGATTTTGTTCTTCAGCCCCAGCCATAGAGTATATTTTAGTGGTATCGTCAATAGTGCCGTCTATATCATCTACCCCAAAATTTAAAGATAACTGTGCGGTTTCCCTACCTATCATAGCCCAATAAGCCTTAATGTGTAAAAAGTTGTCTAAATAAATTCTACTGATGGCATAATTTTTTAAATCTTCTATTACTGATACTTCATTTATGTGAGACATATCATTGTTTCCGTTTCTAAATTTTAAAGGCACAAAAGCGTTAAAGCCATTGGTTTTATCTTGCAACGTTCTTAATCTATTTAAATGGTCTACCCTGTGTTCGTAGGTTTCCATGTGTCCGTAAAGCATCGTGGCATTAGATTGTTTATTTAACGAATGCCATATTTCGTGTATTTCTAACCATTCTTCTGCTGTACATTTTCCCCCTGCAATTTGGTCTCTTATTTGTTTGTCAAATATTTCAGCGCCACCGCCAGGCATGGAATCTAAGCCGCTTTCTATTAATTGCATTAAGCCTTGTTTATAGGTTACTTTAGCTTTTTTAAAAATGTAATGGCATTCTACAGGCGTTAAAGCCTTGATGTGTAAACTTGGTCGGTGTTGTTTTATTTTTTTAAATAAAGCTGTATAAAAATTTAAATCTTGTTGCGGAATAACACCTCCAGTAATATGCACCTCTGTTACCGGTTGGTTGTCAAATTCTTTTACTTTATCTAAAATTTGATCAATGGTTAATTGCCAGCCTTCTTCTTTTTGTTTTATTAATCGAGAATAAGCGCAAAATGAACATGAATACACACAAATGTTTGTGGGCTCTACATGAAAATTATGATTGAAATAAATATACTTGTTGGACTTTTTCTCTTTTATAAAATTTGCTAATACACCTAAATACGGCAATGACGCGTGTTTATATAAGTATATGCCTTCGTCAAATGTTACTCTTTCAGAAGCATAAACCTTTATTGCAATACTTTTTAATGTATCATCTTTTAAATTAAGCAGAGATAATTCTGACGACATAAAATGAAATTATAAATAAGTCAAACTTACTTCATTTTTTGTAACTTTTAAGGTACAAGGTTTATAAAAAACTAATGGCGTGTTATTTTGTATATGACCCGATGGAAAATTAAAACACACAGGATAGTTATAATCCTTAGTAGCATCTAATATTATTTCTTCTATAGATTTTCCAAAAGGCACGGTATTATCTTTAATATCCGTCATGCCACCTACCATAAAACCCTTTAAGTGCGCTAATTTACCTGATAATTTTAGTTGCATCATCATTCTATCTATATGATAAAGGTATTCGTCAATATCTTCAATAAATAATATTTTATCGCGCATGTCTAAATCATATACGGTTCCTGCTAATGAGTAAATAATAGATAAGTTTCCTCCTACAATTTGAGAGGTGGCTTCGCCCAATTTATTATGTAAACTTATAGGAACAGTAATTGCTTTAGCTTTATTTAAAAGTATATTAAATAAGCCCTCCTGACTATCTGTTGATTTATGCAAATCTATTAGTAAGGGTGCGTGTAAAGACGGAACACCATAATTATTAACCAGTATATGCAATACGGTAATATCACTATAACCAATAATCCATTTTGGGTTAGCTTTAAATTTAGACCAGTTTAACTGTTCTATTATCCTAGTAGTTCCATAGCCACCACGGCCTATAAATATAGCTTTAATGCTGTTGTCATCTAAAGCCCATTGCAAATCTTCCAATCGCTCTGCATCGCTACCCGCAAACTGATTTTGTACATTAAATATATTTCTTCCAAATACTGGAATTAAGCCCTGTTGTTTAATTATATTAATAGAGGGTTCAATGTCTGTTTCTAACACTTTTTTGGCAGTAGCAATTATGGCTATCTTGTCATTTATTTTTAATTGTGGAAACGGGCTCATTTGATTATTATTTTTACTTTCAACTTTTAAAATACATTCTATTTTAATTTTAAAAACTAAATGATATGACCAATTATAAACATTGTTTTTTACTTTTTTCATGTTTAGTTATTAATACACAAATAGTAGCGCAAACTTTACTAGCTAACACTGAAATAGTATTTGATAATGGGCTACCGATAAACGAAGAGTTTATAAAATTTAATAGAATTAGAAAAATAAAACTAAGTAGTATAGAAAAAGGTGATATGGAAGTAGCTAAAAATAACGGCTTAGTAGAACTATACGAATTTAATACCAAAGGAAAACTAGTTAAGTATTTTTATAATACGCCCACTGTTATTCAAGAAGTGCTTCAACTAGAAACTAAAAAGAAAACCGATACCATATTTACCCGATATCATTATGATAACGAAGGAAACCTAAGTATAAAACGCAAAATGGCCTTTAATACTTATGAAACATTTTATTACACTTACAATATTGAAAAAAAAATTGAAACTAAAAAGAAATTTAACGAAACCAATGCTTCAACATCTAAAGTTGATTTTTTTGTAGATACTCAAAAACTCATTTTTAGTGATGAATATAGTTACGAGTTTTTAGACTCAGATATTATAAAAAAAACATGTAAAAACGAATTAGGCGTCAATTATAAAGCCATTACCTACCACTACCAGCCAAACACACAAAGGTTACTCATGCAAGAAGAGCAATATTCATCTACTTGGATTAATCAACAAACAAAGTATTCATACAACGAAGAAGGACAACTAATAGTAGCTGAAATAAAAACTAATATTAATGATGATGATGTTAAAACCAAAAAATTTGATTACGACTCTAACGGGGGCTTGTATGGCGAAAAGGTTTTTATAAACAACAATTTACAGTACGAAATTTGTTATGTTAACGATGAACGAAAAACCCTCAAATCTATGATATATAGATTAAATGGTAGCAAAATTATGAAAATAATAAAAGTTACCTATGAGTATTGGTAGAACCTTTTCATTTATGCGTAGTTGCATTATTTTTTGCATTCTTGTTTTAGTAAAAAAGCACTATTTTGCTTATTACACTTTATTGTATTAGAACATTTATATTAATCTTCATATACATTAAAATAATTGTACATTAGTGTTTCAAAAAACAAGTTTACATGAACGCATTTGAAGACGGCAATACATTTAATCAAGATTTTAAAGTAAAACTTCAGCTTTTTGAACAAACTTTAAAATCAGGCTTTACTCAGTATTTTGATGTTGATGAAATTGAAGACATTATCATTCATTATATTGATGAAAACAACGTATTGTTTGCTAAAAAGGCGTTAGACTTTGGCTTAACCCATTTTCCGTATTCTAATGCATTAAAATTAAAACAAGCACATATTTTATCTATCGAACAAAAAACACATGAAGCTTTAACTATTTTAAATAGTATTAAATCGCTTGAACTTCAAAATCCAGATTTTTATATACTTCAAGGTAATATTTACAGCCAAACTGGCTTAAAAGAAGAGGCTGTTTTAAGTTACAAAAACGCATTAAATTATACAGATATGCCAGATGAAATATATTCAATGATTGCATCAGAATATATTGATTTAAAAAAAATGCCGGATGCACAGTATTATTTAAAAAAAGCCATAGAAATAAATCCTAACAATGAATCTTCGTTAAATGAATTAGGCCTTTGTTATGAAATTACCCAACAAACAGATGAGGCTATTGATTTTTTTACTCAAACAACTAATGCACATCCATTTAATTTTATAGCCTGGTTTTATTTAGGAGTTAATTACAATAGAGCCTTACAATTTGAAAAGGCTATTAATGCCTATGATTATGCTTTAGCTTTAAACGATAAATTTGCGTCGGCTTATTTTAATAAAGGTAATTCATTAGCTCAATTAAATAGATATCAAGAGGCCATCGTTATGTATCGCGAAACTTTTTTATACGAATCACCAGAAGCCTCTACCTACTATCATATTGGCGAATGCTTTGAAAACTTATCTAAATACGATGAAGCTTTAGTAAATTATCATAAAACCATAAAATTAGATAATGAATTTGCCGACGCTTGGTTTAGTATCTGTATTGTATTAGATATTCAAAATAGAATAGTTGAAAGCATTCATTATGCAAAAAAAGCCATTGAGTTAAACCCATTTATTTCAGACTATTGGTATGTATATGCCGAAATTCAAGCAAAATTAGGCTTTATAGAAGAAGCTATTGAAGGATTTGAAAAAGTACTAGATTTAGGGTATCTCGATTTTGATATTTATTTAGATTATTCTAAAGCCTTATTTGAAAGCGGCCAATTTGAAAAAAGTGAAGAGTGTTTAACCATTGCTCTTGATAAATTTAAAGATGCGTCAGAAGTATATTATAGAATGAGCGGTATTAAAATGAAACTAGGAAAAAGAAAAGAAGCACTTACTTATTTAGAACAAGCACTAACCTTAGATTTTACTAAACAAAACGATTTATTTGATTATTTACCTAATTTAAAAAATGATGAAGCTGTTATTCAAATTATACAAGCATTTAAAAGCAAATAAGGTATGAAGCTTTTTTTTAGAATTTTAGCCTATTCCAAACCATACAATTCTTTTATACCCTTATACTTAATAGTTTCAATACTGGCGGTAATTTTTGGTATTTTAAATTTTGGCATACTTATTCCCATTTTAGATTATTTATTTAAACCCGAAAATATTGTTCAACCAGTTGATCAATTGCCAACATTTACACTATCTACCAATTATTTCAAATCTATTTTAGATTACACTGTTTATCAATTTGCCGGATCAGATAAGTCAAAAGCCTTAATTGCATTATGCTTTATAGTTGGCGTGAGTGTTATTTTAAATAATTTGTTTAAATTTTTGTCGCAATACATTTTATCTAACATGAGAACACTTTTAGTGTTTAAACTCAAAAAAGATTTATATAATAAAATGATGATGCTAGACATGAGTTATTTTGTAAATAACAAAAAAGGTAATTTACTCTCTGTTATGTCTTCCGATGTATTTGAAATTGAACATTCTATTGTAGTTAGTATTCAATCCTTATTACGAGAACCGCTCGTTTTAATATCTTACTTTGTATTTTTATTTACATTATCTACTCAGCTTACTTGGTTTTTAATATTATACTTTCCGTTGGTTGGTATTGTTATATCTATTATCATAAAATCATTAAGAAAAAAATCAGCATTATTAATGCAGTCTCAAAGCGATATTATGAGTATGACCGATGAAACTATTTCCAATATCAGAATCATCAAAGCATTTAATAATATTTCATTTTTTACTAGAAAATTTGAAGTAGAAAATTTAAATAATAGAAAACTATCACGTAAAGTAATCAATAAGCGAGAGTTATCATCACCCTTTTCAGAAGTACTTGGCGTAGGTGCCGTAATAGGCCTTATATTATATGGTGGTAATTTAGTATTAAGTGGCAATGGACAATTAAATGGATCTCAGTTTTTAGTTTATCTATTTAGCTTTACCATGATTTTAGTTCCTGCCAAAAGCCTTACGGGTGCTTTTTCCAATATACGTAAAGGAATGGCTTCGTGCGAAAGAATTTGTAATTTATTAGACGAAAAAACTTATATAAACAATAAGCCTAAAGCCATTGAATTTAAAGAATTTAAAAAAGATATTGTATTTGAAAATGTCTTTTTTAAATACAATAACGATTTGCCAGACACCTTAAAAAACATTAATTTAACAATTAATAAAGGTGAAACAATCGCTTTAGTAGGATCTAGCGGAAGCGGAAAATCTACCTTAGTTGATTTAATCCCTCGTTTTTATAATATTACTCAAGGTAATATATTAATCGATAATATTTTATTAAACAATTATGAAATTGGTTTCCTACGCCAAAGTATAGGATTTGTTACTCAAGAAAGCATTTTATTTAACGATTCTATTTATAATAATATTCTATTTGGAAGAAAAGGATTTACAAATGAGCAAGTAATAGAGGCAGCTAAAATAGCCAATGCCCATGATTTTATCTTACAATTATCAAATGGGTATGACACACAAATAGGCGACAGAGGTGGTAAATTAAGTGGCGGACAAAAACAACGTATAAGCATAGCCCGAGCCATATTAGCTAACCCAAATATTTTAATTTTAGATGAAGCCACATCTGCACTTGATACCGAAAGCGAACAGCTAGTTCAAGAAGCCCTCACAAAAATAATGCAAAACAGAACCTGCATCATCATTGCACATAGACTAACTACAATAGCAAATGCCAACAAAATTATAGTTTTGCAAAAAGGAGAAATTGTTGAGCAAGGTTCACACCCCGAACTCATAAAACAAAATGGGGCATATAAACGATTAGTAGATTTACAAAGAACCTCATAAACGTTTTTTTAATATTAAACGTAAATTATTTCGTTGTTTGTATACAAAACAAAAACCTATTATTGCACTTTTATAAATTATAAATATGTTTGATAACAAAACCCGAACAGAATTAACACAATTTGGCGAATTTAAACTAATAGAACATTTAACCCAAAATATTAATCATTTACATACATCTACCATTAAAGGTATTGGCGATGATGCAGCTATTATAAAAAAAAATGATATACATAGTACTGTAATTACCACAGATATGTTAGTAGAAGGTATTCATTTTGATTTAGCTTATGTACCTTTAAAACATTTAGGATATAAAGCAGTATCTGTTAATGTAAGTGATATATGCGCCATGAATGCAACCCCAAAACAAATAACACTTAGCGTTTCTGTATCTAATCGATTTTCAGTTGAAGCCTTAGAAGAATTTTATGAAGGCATATATGCCGCATGTAATAAATATAAAATAGACTTAATAGGCGGAGATACTACCTCATCCATTCATGGCTTTATTATTAGCATTACAGCCATTGGAGAAGTTGAAAACAATAAAATTACTTATAGAAACGGGGCTAAAACAAACGATTTAATATGTATATCTGGCGATTTAGGAGCCGCCTACATGGGCTTACAGATATTAGAAAGAGAAAAACGTGTATTTAACGAAAACCCAAATTTACAACCAGATTTAAGCGGTAACGATTACATAATAGAACGACAACTAAAACCTGAAGCCCGAATAGATATAATTGATTTGTTTTCAAAAATACAAGTATTACCAAGCAGTATGATAGATATAAGCGATGGACTAGCCTCAGAATTACTCCATATATGTACTCAATCAAAAGTAGGATGCGAGATATACGAAGAAAAAATTCCTATCGATCCACAAACTTATGATAGAGCGCGCGAATTTAATTTAGTGCCCACAACCTGTGCATTAAACGGAGGTGAAGACTATGAATTACTATTTACCGTATCGTTATCCGATTATGATAAAATAAAAAATGACGTAGATATTACTATTATTGGACATATAACAAAAGACGAAAATGATTTTAAAATGATTTCAAATAATAATGTATCTACAAACATTACCGCTCAAGGCTGGAATGCCTTTAATCAAAATGCTTAATAAATAGCATAAATATTATTTAAATTTTTTAAATCAACGTTTTTATGCCTGATTTTTATTAGCTTTGTCGTCCATTTTTTATTTGAGGTAAAAAGTGTAATAAAATATAAAACATAAATCACTTTGGCGGCCTCAAACAACCAAATACAAAACTAAAAAGCAAATGACAAAAAACACATCAACCGTTGGTAATCCCGATTTTGATTGGGCTTCAATAGGAAAAAGCAACGAAAGGTATAACAGAAACGAACGTACCGAATTAGAAAGTTTATACGAGCAATCAATTAATATTGCAGAGGTTTCAAATACCGTAATGGGAAAAGTAATTTCTAAAAACTCGCGAGAAGTAGTTATTAATATAGGCAATAAATCAGATGGCGTAGTATCACTTTCAGAATTTCGATACAATCCAGATTTAGCAATTGGCGACGAAATTGAAGTTTACATCGAAAAACTAGAAGATGCAAACGGACAATTACTCCTTTCTCACAAAAAAGCAAGAGCAAACAAATCTTGGAACAGAGTAAATGAGGCGTTAAATACAAATGAAATTATTAAAGGTTATGTAAAATGCAGAACAAAAGGCGGCTTAATAGTTGACGTATTTGGTATAGAGGCATTTTTACCTGGGTCTCAAATAGATGTGCGTCCAATTAGGGATTATGATGTGTATGTAGGTAAAACCATGGAATTTAAAATTGTTAAAATTAACCATGAGTTTAAAAATGTAGTTATATCTCACAAAGCACTTATAGAAGCTGAAATTGAAAATCAAAAACGTGATATCATTTCTAAATTAGAAAAAGGTCAAGTATTAGAAGGTGTTGTTAAAAATATTACTTCTTATGGTGTATTTATTGATTTAGGAGGTGTAGATGGCTTAATACATATTACAGATTTATCTTGGGGTAGAATTACGCACCCAGAAGAAGTTATTAAACTAGATGAAAAAATAAACGTTGTAATTTTAGATTTTGATAATGAAAGAAAACGTATAGCACTTGGATTAAAACAATTATCAGCTCATCCTTGGGAATCTTTAGATCCAAACTTAAAAATTGGTGATAAAGTAAAAGGAAAAGCAATTGTTATTGCAGATTATGGCGCATTTTTAGAAATTGCCCCAGGTGTAGAAGGATTAGCACACGTTAGCGAAATGAGTTGGAGTCAGCATTTAAGAAGTGCTCAAGAGTTTGTTAAAGTAGGTGAAGAAGTTGAAGCCGTTATTTTAACACTTGATAGAGAAGAGCGTAAAATGAGCTTAGGATTTAAACAATTAACCCCTGATCCTTGGAATATCATCATTGATAAATACACTCAAAACTCAAGACATAAAGGCATCGTTCGTAACTTTACAAATTTTGGTATTTTTGTAGAGCTAGAAGAGGGTGTAGATGGATTGGTTCATATTTCAGATTTATCTTGGAGTAAAAAAATAAAACACCCAGCAGAATTTTGTAAAGTAGGAGATACTATAGATGTTGTTGTTTTAGAAATTGACTCTGAAAACCGCAGATTATCATTAGGTCATAAACAAATTGAAGAAAACCCTTGGAATATATTTGAAACTGTATTTACATTAGACTCTGTTCATCAAGGCACAATTACATCAATTAATGATAAAGGAGCTATTATTAATTTAACTTATGGTGTTGAGGGCTTTTGTCCATTAAGACATTTAAATAAAGCCGATAAATCTATTGCAAAAATAGAAGAAGCTTTAGATTTTAAAGTAATTGAATTTAGCAAAGAGGCAAAAAGAATTGTAGTATCTCATACACGTTTGTTTGAAGTAGTAAAAGATGATCAAAAGACTGATTTTGCAAAAAATTCTGGAGATGAAACAAAAAAAGCTATTAAAAAAGTAAAAGACAACCAAGAAAAAACCACCTTAGGTGATATTTCAGCGCTATCTAACTTAAAAAACAAAATGAAAGATTAATAACTATTAATTTTTTACCATTTTAAAAAGACTGTCTTTAAAACGACAGTCTTTTTTTGTTTTATTTAAAAGTTATTAACATATTAAAAACTATTTTATTATATATTAGCGGTATAAAAAAAACTGAAAACATGTTTGAAATTTTAAAAAGTTTTGAGGTAAAATTTAAAGACCTTAAAAAAAAAGGTTTAAGAATTGAAGGTTTATCTATGATAGATCCTAAACGTAAAAAACATGTTATCATGATAAGTAAACCTTTTTTATTTGATAACAGACTATTGCCAAAAACTTACGAAGGTTTATCCATAAAATCTAAAATAGAAGGTAGTTTACCTAAAGAATTTTTAATTAATAAAAATTCTGAGAAAAAAGAATACTTATGGTGCCCAACTAGATTTGAAAAATATGTTGATAGATGTGCATTAGAAATTAAGCAAAAATTTGAAAGCCCAAATATGACTCGCGCTGAAATGCTTGATGCACTTGCCTTTGGTGATTTTGAAGCGCATAAAAAAAAGGCTGAATTACTGCTTTCTGAAGCAAAATAATACTTTTTTATTTTAATAAAAACACTATAATATTACCCTATTCTTAGTAACTCAATTTGATGCTTTAAAAATACTTTTTATTGTATTATGCGTTATTTCTTTTTTCTTTCATTAACATATTTATATGTTTATAATTAGGAAGCTTGTTTGAACAGTATTCTGATTTTTTATGATTACACGTTTTGTATATGTATATAAGTTGTGATTTAACTATTTTAATATAGTAAAATATCTAAATTGCCGTAATTTTAAATTAATTTTTGACCCCTTCTAAACCACATATACTATTCATTACTTCTTGGTACCCAAATGAAGAGGCAACAAGCTTGGGGGTATTTATTAAAAAACAAGCCTTGTTAATGGCTACTCAATTTAAAGTTAGTGTGGTTTATGCAAAATCTAGTAAACTAATTACAGCAGAAAGAATTGATGTAACACAAGAAGGTAACTTAACTGAAATAATTTGTTTATACCCTAAAATAAGTGGTAAAACGTTCTTTATAAGCAATTATAAAAAATTTAAACAATATAATAACGCCTATTCTAAATGTATAATAATAGCCAAACAACAAGGTAAAATAGATATCGTTCATTTACATGTAATATATCCTGCGGCAATTCCTACTTTGCAATTTATAAAACAACATCCTCATATTAACGTATTTGTTTCTGAGCATTGGAGTGGCTATACTAGTGAAGATAATTCTTATAAAGGTTTATTAAGCTGTTATTATACTAATAAAATAATATCTAAAGCAAAACAAATCTTTGTAGTATCAAATTATTTAAAACAAGCCATGCTAAATAGAGGCTTAAAAGGCAATTATACTGTGTTAGCAAACTTAATTGATACAAATATATTTAACATTAAAAAAGAGCTTCAAACACAAAACAAGCAAATTAATTTTGTGCACATTTCATCATTAGTAGATAGAGAAAAAAACATTACAGGCATTTTAACCGCATTTAAAATGGCATTAAAAACTAATACTAATTTATATTTAAATATTGTTAGTAGTTCAAATGCCATTGAAAATATAATGCCTTTGATTTATCAATTAAATTTATTAAACTATGTGAGTTTTTATAAAGACGTTTCAACTATGGAGGTTAGTAAAATCATTAATCAATCTCAGTCTTTAATTATGTTTAGTAATTTTGAAACATTTAGTATTGTGACATTAGAAGCCTTAGCCTGCGGAAAGCCTGTAATTACAACATCAGTAGGTGGAATTAAAGAATATCTATTGCCAGAATTAGGCATTACTGTTGAAGTATCAAACGTGATGCAATTATCAAACGCTATATTAAAAATGACCGAAACGTACCATTCTTATTCTCCAGAGTTATTACGAAATTTTGTGCTTAATAATTTTGATAAAAATAAAATCCTAAATACGTTGTCAAACCATTACTTACAATCTTTTGTTTAAATCTATTTTTATAACCTTTATTAGTAAGTGTTTTGTGGCATGTTGTAGCTTGCTGCTTTTAATCTTTACATCACGCTATTTAGGTGCTAATGTGAGGGGAGAAATTGCACTTTTTGTGTTATACCTTTCTATTATTCATGCACTATGTGAAGTATATAGTAGTTCTGCATTAGTACACTTTATTCCACACTATAGTGTTAAATCGATTTATTATAAAGGTGTTTTATGGTGTGTTGGTATTAGTTTTTTTGGTGCATTTGTAGTTTTTTTATTTTACAATCAATCTTTTTTATTTATAGGGTGTTTATTAGCTGCAGCATTTATGGGGGCTTTAAATAGTTTTAATAATATAATATTACTTAGCAACATGCATTTTAATAAATATAACACCGTTAACATATTACAACCTCTTATTTTATTTATTACAACTTTGATTTCATTACGGTATAACGTTTTAAATTCATTTCAAGTGTATATATATTTGTATCTCTTTTCTTTATTAGTTCCGTTTATATTAAGTAATTTATATGTTTGGCGCATTGTAAGCCTTGATAATAAAACAGAACAATTGGGCTTAAAAATAATTTTAAAAAAAGGAATTGTTAATCAGTTTTCATGTTTAACTTTTATTGTTTGTAATAGATATTCTTATTTTTTAATTAGTTCTGCTTATTTAGTAGGCACTTTTTCTAATGCTGTATCTTTAATTGAAAGTGTATTGTTAATTAGCGGAAGCATAGCTCCTTTAATTTTATCAAAAATTGCTAATAATAAACATAATGATAATCCGGGCACTGTTTTTACAGTATCAAAAATGGTTTTAATAGTTACTGTTTTTTGTATAATTATTTTATTTTTTATCCCCAGTTCTTTATTTACATTTTTGTTTGGGCAACATTTTAATCACATTAAACAATATATGTTGTTACTATCGCCAGGAATTATAGCATTAAGCGTAGCTTCAATTATCATGCATTATTATTCGGCATTAGGAAATCAAAAAATAATAGCGTTGGCAAATGCTATAGGATTAATTATCACGTTAATAATTGCACCATATACAATTAAAACATATAGTATTATAGGGGCTTGTTGGGTGTCTGTTGTAGCAAATTTGGCTACGTCTATTTTTATTATTATTTATTTTATGCAAACTAATAAGTTATTCATTAAAGAGAGTATTTATATAAAACCAATTATAAGTTTATTAAAAAAAGGCTTTAATTTGAGCACTACCAATGTGAGTAACATCTAAATTATGGGGCTTTCGCCCCTCGTAATTAAAAGTAATCTGTAAATTTTTTCCAACTGTTTTTTGAAAAGTAAAATTCCAAACAAAGTTGGAACCTATTTTTAAATCATTTAACATTTCATACGCTATATAACTATTTTCAACATCGTTATATTGTATATTAATGTAATTTATTTTTCCTACTAAGGTACCTGATTGCACTTTATTGAGTTTCATATCAAAGCCTACATCTACTATATTTGCTTGCTGTTTGGAGCTATTGTTTTTGTTTTGATATTTTGCATTGATAGCAATTTTTGTTTCTGTACTTGGCTGATAAATTAGTTTTTGTTCAAGTTCATAAAAACGAATAAAATAATTTTTTGCCATTTGATTGCTTAGATTTTGAGTTTTAAGACCTTCTATCAAATTATAATTTAAACTCCATTGTTTGGTAATATTATATCTAAGCTTACAATCTTGAGATTTTAGTTCTTTAATTTCATACCCTGTTGTAACAAATTGTTTAGATACATTTTGAATGACGCTATAATCAAAACTAAACAATGAGCCAGAAGTGTTGAAAAATAAGGTATTACGAAGCATATTATTTACAGCAACTAAGGCCGAATCGTTTATATTAAAAAATAATGGATTAAAGGTTTGAATAGTAGCTTTTGATTCTAAATACTTATTATCGTTTTTATAAAGCAACTGATATGAAAACCGAGATAAAGAGTTTTTAAACTTATTTTTTGACTGTTTAAACAATACCGCTGGAATAACATTTAACGATACATTAAATTGATTATTAATAGTTTTAACGCTTTGATTGGTGGCTACAAATAATTTATTATACTGAGCTTGGTCATTATAAAAAGCCACTTCAAATTCATTAAGCTCTTGTATTCCATTGTTATTATAGTCTTTCCAAGCATATAACCCTTGCCCTGGTGCTACTTTTAAAAAATAAACATCTCGTTTAAAATCTACACCATTAACAGTTTCGTAAAACAAATTAGATTTAATTAAACTATTAAACAAGATGGGGCTGTACTCTACACGTCCTAGCACATTAGAGCTATTTTGCATAGATGACACATTTTGTTTATTCACTTCTAATTCTCTATACGAAAAATAAATTGAAAACGAATGATTTTTAAATTGGTTTGATTTTACTTGAAAACCTATAGTTTTAGCTTGCGTTGAATCTAAATAATTATTGTTTTTTATTTTATCATCTTTACGTTGTTTATAAAACAATTTATACAATGCACTTATAGTATCCTTATTACTAAGGCTTACTTCCCAATCCCACAAACGGTTGTTTTGTATTTGGGTTATTACATTTTGATTAGATAGATTGTTTTCAAATTCATCTAAAAAATGAAATTTAAATTGATTTACTTCTTTGGTAAAAGAAGATTTATGCCTAAAATATTGATTGGTATTTGTGTTAGAGTTACTACTAAGAAAAGAGGCATTATATTTTAAAATATTTTTATTGTTTTGAATTTGTGTAGACCATTTATTTAGTAATCCAACATATACACCTTGCTCAATAAATGAATTTAAACTGTAGTTGGTTTTAAAAAAGGTGCCGTGTTCATACCCAACATTACCAGATAAAACGTGTTGATTCCCTTGTGTTTCTATACCATTTGACCTACTCCATTCTCTGTTAAACTCTACCTGTCTATATCTTTCAATCCATGTAAATGATTGATCGATGTACTCATAATTAACATTGTATAAAAAAGATTTTTGTTTAATGATAGAATCTGCTTTATTTAATTTTATTTTATTTTCATATTTTAGTTTTATTCCTTTTCCAAAGTCGTTTGTTTTTTGATATGGGCTAAACGTATTTATATCATTATTAGATAAAGCAGTTTCAATTTCAAATTGATGCGTTAGATTAAATGAATAGATATAACTGGTAGTTAATAATTGCTTGTCTTTTGGTGTAATTAATGTTATAATAGGCTCGTAATCGCCTTGCTGTATGTCGTTTATAGGTGCTACCCACTTATACAATTTTCCATATAAATTGGTGCCAGATAAAATATAGTTTCCTTTTTTATTGCCAACAAATGAAAATTTTAACCTATAACTTTGTAATAAACTGTTTTTATTACTAATATAAACACTTTTATATAATTTTCCGTTTACAATACTATCTTTTTTTAAATATACGTTTTCTGCATTGGAGTAAATAACTGCTTGTGCACTAGGTATAATTGCTTTATTAATTGTATCGCCTATTTGATATAACAATTGTTTTTGATCATTATTTAAAACTTGCTGAAAGGGAACGTTTTTATCATCAAACTCGTTAAAATAATTTAAAATAATTTTTGAGTTTTTACTTTTTATCTCTTCTTGTAAATGCCATAAATAACGTGCATAGTTTTTATCAGAATATTGAAACTCTACTACAATACGCTTATCTTTTGTAATGGGTTGTTTTGCCGTAAATGTAATTTCGGCAGCGTTATAATCTATTATATAATCATGATCTTGTCCGCGTTGCAGCTGCCTTCCATCTATATAAACACGCTCTGTACCTGTTAACACAACGATAAACATTTCATTTTCATTACCAAGTAATTTGTAAGCACCTTGGTTGTTTTCAATTCCTTGAAAAACATTTCGTGAAAACTTACCCTTACTAACAGCTCCAGCCAACTGGGTATTAAAAGTTACAGGTATTTTTTTAATCGTATCTTTATATTCATTAGATATTAAAGCGCCTTGGGCTCGCTTATAAAAAGACATAAAATAACTATTTGGTTTCTCTAATTGATAATCACCAATAATTAATTTTGAAGATTGTGTGTTAATTTGCGCAAACACTTTGTCAAACTCTTCTAATTGTGCCGTAGTTCCACCTGTTTGAAAGGGTATATTTTCATCTGATGCAGCTAAAATTAACTGCACATCTTTTGTTAGCTCTCCGTTTATCTGAAGATTTAAATTTGATTGTAACGATACATCTTGATTATTGCCAAAACTAATACCTCTACTGATGCTACCGTTTTTGTTTAATCCGTCTGTAAATAAAGGGCTTGAGTTGGTTAGTTGGTTATTTGAAATAATTAAACTAAATGGGTTTTTATTTTGAATCAGCGCCCTTACCTGCAAATCAGGTGATTTGTGTTGATGCTTAAAATTAAAATTATACGGAAAGGTTTTATAACTTATGTTTAATGTATCTATTTTATTAGATTGACGAATGATAGAGTTGGTTTTTACATCAAACCTTATGTTAGAAACATTTTTATTACCATTATGCTTTATGCTAATTTGATTTGGAATAACCGTAAGGCTGTCTAAAAATGTGGTATCTGAAGCGGCTACAAGTGTTTTTATTTTATAATTATTTTGTGCTAAATAATTGTTTATTAAACAAATCCAAAATAAATATAGAGTAATCTTTTTCAAAAAATAACTTTAAGTATACAGTTTTCATAAATAGTTTTTAAACTAATTCCGTTAAACTTTTTAAAAACAAGGTGTTTATTTTTCAAGCTTCCTTTAATACTTCATTTATAGATTTGTTAAGTATGTTTATTGATTGTTTAATTTGATTGTCAGAAATAATAAGTGGTGGCGTTATTCGTAATGCTTTTGTGTTAAACAAAAACCAATCTACAAACAACCCATTTTTAATGCATTGGTTAATAATTTTCATATTTAAATCTTCTGTTTCAAATTCAATAGATAACATAAAACCCTTTCCTTTAATGCTTTTGATGGCAGAATGGGTTAATAACGATTTAATTAATACTGATTTTTTATTTACTTCTTTATGTAAATTGTTGTTTAAAATAACCTGCAAACAAGCTAATGATGCCGCACAACAAACAGCGTTACCGCCAAAGGTGGTAATATGACCCAACGCTGGGTTATGAGTTAATGCGTTCATTAACCTTACATCGCTTATAAAACAACCTATTGGTAAGCCTCCACCCATACCTTTTGCTAATAATAATATATCTGGAACAATATTACTTTGCTCAAAAGCAAACATAGAGCCACTTCGCCCAAAACCACTTTGTATTTCATCAAAAATAAGTAAGGCTCCGGTTTCAAGGCATTTATCTTTTATGATTTGTAAAAATTTAATTGTTGATTCTATATACCCTGTTTCACTTTGAATAGGCTCTAAAATAACAGCTGCTGTAGTGCTTGTAATAGCTGATTTTATAGCGGTTGCGTTATTGTATTCTATAATTTTAATATCTGGAAGTAAGGGCCTAAATGCTTGTTTAAAATCCTCATTACCCATAACACTTAAGGCGCCATGGGTGCTGCCGTGGTATGCGTTTGTAAAACATATTATTTCTGAACGCCCGGTTACCCTCTTTGCTAGTTTTAACGATCCTTCTGTAGCTTCTGCTCCTGAATTTGTAAAATACACAGAGTTTAAGTTTTTAGGTAAAATATCCGTTAAAGCCTTTGCTAATTGCACTTGTGACCCCTGAATTAATTCACCAAACACCATTACGTGCATATATTGCTGTATTTGTTTGGTAATTGCATTTACAACCTCTGGATGGCAATGTCCCACGTTACTAACTGAAATACCTGATATAAAATCAATGTATTGTTTACCCGTATTATCAAATAAATATACAGAGTCTGCTCTTTCAATTTCTATACCTAAAGGACTATTAGACACCTGAGCCACATGGTTTAAAAATAATTGTCGGTTGTTCATTAAAATAAGGGGTAGTTTAGAAAAATACGCCAAATATATAAAACCTTCGTTTATGCGTAATAATTCATTTTTAAAAAAATAAAAAGCATATTTAAAGCATGAAAAAAATATTATTTGTAGATGAAAATCATCCTATACTTCATGAAACGTTAATAAACCTTGGGTATCACTGTTCATTGTTTTGGGATAAGCCTATAGATGAACTTATAAATATATTACCTCAATATCATGGTATTGTAATTAGAAGTAAATTTACATTAACTAAAGATATTTTACAAAATGCTACGCAATTACAATGCATTGGCAGAGTTGGGGCAGGACTTGAGAATATAGATGTAGCATTTGCCACTCAAAATAATATAGTTTGTATAAATGCCCCAGATGGTAACAAAACAGCAGTAGCAGAACATACGCTTGGAATGTTACTTATGCTATTAAATAAATTACATATTGCATCAAACGAAGTAAAAAATGGTATTTGGAAACGTGCAGAAAACAGAGGAACTGAACTAGCCTCCAAAACAGTTGCAATTATTGGATACGGAAACATGGGTAACTCTTTTGCTCAAGTATTATCAGGTATGGGGTGTAAAATTTTAGTTTATGATAAATATAAAAATGGATTTAATACGCCTAAAATTACAGAATCATTTTTACAACAAATTTTTGAAGAAGCAGACATTGTTAGTTTACATGTACCATACAATGAAGAAACCAAATGGTATATTAATAATCAATTTATTAGCTCATTTAAAAAAAGCATTTACGTTATTAATACCGCAAGAGGCAAATGTTTAAACACTATAAATTTGGTTGAACATTTAAAAAACAATAAAATTATTGGAGCTTGTTTAGATGTTTTAGAAACAGAGTCTGTTTCGTTTGAAACAATGTCTTATAATTCCGAATTATCGGAAGCTATAAATTATTTAAAAAAATGTGAGCGTGTTATTTTAACACCCCATATAGCTGGTTGGACGCATGAATCAAACTATAAAATGAGTGAAATTATTGCACATAAAATGCATGAGGTGCTTAGTAAATAATATTTGTTGTAAGCTCCCCTGTGTGTAAGCCATCCAAAATACGAATGAATAACAGACCTGAATTTATTGCTAACATTGCAAAAGAATGGAGTGAAGTAAAAGGTATAGAATTTAAATACATTCAGCCAGGAAAGCCCACACAAAACGCATTTATTGAAAGGTTTAATAAAACCTTTAGAGAAGTTGTGTTAGACAGTTATATATTTGATACCTTTGATGAAGTTCGTGAGGTTACAGCAAACTTTGTGCATGACTATAATAACCATCGACCACACGATTTATTGGGAGGCATGGCGTCTATAACCTATAGAAAATTAAATATATTTGCAAAGGACAAAACAAAAACCGGATTGAAGGCGGTAAACATATGATTGCTGTTTTCTTTTCAAATAATAAAAAAGTCTACTCTCAAGTTGTACTTAAATGGGGGAGCCTACACAGTTGGGTGTCGCTCTAAAATATCGCATAACGTTTTGCAAGTTACTTCTGTTGTCCATATATTAAAATTGTTTACTTGATATAATTGTTGGTGTAAACATAGTAAGTAAACATATAATAAAACAAATTTATTTTATTTCTTTACAATAGGTTTTGTAATGAATTTGAAAAACAAAATTCCGGTTCAGCACAAAAGTGTCATAGAAGCACTTATGCCCCATTTTTAGCAAACCCCTGTTATGTGCCATTTTTATTTTCGAGTAGTATATTTAGTTTGTTATTAAATTCTTTTGTTTCGTTGTCAAGTAAGCCAAAGAATGTTTTGTCAAATTGTTCAACTGTTTTAATTGCCTGTATAATGTTTTCTATCCCAATTTCTGTAAGCCCAACCGTTTTTGCTCTTGTGTCAGTTTCGTGTTCTTGCCTTTTTATAAGTCCTTTTGTTTGCAAGGTTCGTAAAACTGTTGAAGTTGTCATTGGGTCAATTTTGGTATGGTTAGATAACAAAATTTGAGTTACGTTTTGCTTGTCTAATGTAAGCCAATGAATACTTGCAAGTAATACAAATTGAGAATGTGTCAATTCATATTTTTCTAATGCTTTTTTGATTTCTCGTTGCCACAAATTTGTTACTTGCCACAATAAAAAACCTGTACTTTCTTCGGGCTTTTCAAAACTAAAATCTTTGTTTTCCATTTTATTTTAGTTTTTTTCTGCAAGTTCGATTAGTTTTTCAACCGCAATAGGAAGTCCAACTTTGATTTTAGTACCAATTACTCTTGAAAACAGAAAGATCATAAAGCCTGTCATTACAACTTTGTGCGTAATTTCAAGTCCGTCTTTGGTTTCCGTCATTATATGGATAAAATCCATTTGACAAAGGGGTAAAAAGTTTCTGTTCGTAAATGACTTGAATTTAGCACATTCAGTCATTTTAAATTTTGTTTTTGGACCACTTGTTGGTTTCAAAGTTCCTTTTGTTCCCGTTTGGAATTCTCCAAACAGTTCAGTAGTTTCAACTTCTGCGTCCCAAACATTCCAATTAGGTACGTCTGCCCAAAGTTTCCAAATTTGTTCTTTTGTCGCTCTCGTTTTGCGAGTTACTTCTGTTGTCCACATATTAAAATTGTTTACTTGATATAATTGTTTGTGTAAACATAATAAGCAAACATATAATAAACAAATTTATTTTATTTCTTTACAATAGGTTTTGTAATGAATTTGAAAAACAAAATTCCGGTTCAACACAAAAGTGTCATAGAAGCACTTCTGCCCCCATTTTGCCAAACCCGTGTTGTGCGTTCGTTGTTTATTATTAGTTTTCATTTATTTTTTCGTAATATTTTGTCAAAGATTTTTTACTAATTAGGTTATAAATAATACCAAAATTTTCTTTTAATTCTTCACGCTTGCATTCAAAAATTACTTTCATTTCATTAATTCTAGGAAACAAGTCTATTATTTGTATTGTCTTGCTATCAGTTACTAGTCCAAATCTACAACTCAACCAAATTGCATAGCTTTTCACTTGTTTTTGAGCCTTGTCTAACTCGACTTGTTTATAAAGTCTGTCTTCTTTTTTAGCCTCCACTAATAATAAAATTTGTCCTTCTAAATTTTCATTTTCAGAATTTGACAATGCAAAATCAACTTCTAAAACTGTCGACCTTGAACCATTTGCAACATTAATTGTCATTCCATCAAATCTGTCGTCATCGTTATAGTTAAGTCTGCTTAATAAAGGTAAAATAAATTTATTCTCTACTTCTTTCTCTGTTCTAAAATGTTTATTTAAAATATTGTCAAACCAAATGTCTGAATTGTAATCATAAATTTCAGTTGACTCTATTTCAGTTTCTGTTATTCTATTATCTTCTTTGTTTTCGGAAAGGTAAACTCTGTCATCAAGTTTTAATTGTCACGATTCTACAAGTTTCATTATACTTGGATTTAGCAAAATGTTTCTGTCAGCTAAGAGTTGAGTTATTCTTGTTGCATTTTCTTCTGTTCGTTTTTCATATGAAAAATGACCAAGTAAAGTTCTTACTTTAATTCGTTTAGGTTTTTGATTTTCTAAAACTTCCTTTGCTAATTTATCAGCAATTCCGTCAGCTGTAACTTTCTCCATTCTTTATTTTATTTTTTCGGTAACTTTCATTTTAAAGAGGAAAAAAAACAGACAAGGCTAATATCATATAATAAACTAATTATATTCTGAGAGCTCGTAAGAGTTAAGTCTCATGCAATTTATTTTGCTTTAGTGTAAAGCTCAGAAACTTTGTTCCAATTTATAACATTAAAAAATGCGGTTATATAATCTGGTCTTCTATTTTGATAGTTTAAATAATAGGCGTGTTCCCACACATCTAAACATAATATTGGGGTAGCTTTACAATCTGCAATGTCCATTAAGGGGTTATCTTGGTTGGGTGTAGAGCAAACACATAATGTACCGTCTGCTTTAACGCATAACCAGGCCCAGCCAGATCCAAAGCGTGTGGTAGCAGCTTGTATAAAATCTGTTTTAAATTGTTCCATGCCTCCTAAATCTTTATTAATAGCATTTAATAGTTCTTCTGAAGGGGTTGTATTACTTGGCTTATCCATAATTTGCCAAAACAAAGTATGGTTAAAGTGGCCGCCACCATTGTTTCTTACAGCCATTGGATATTTAGATATGTTTTTGCAAATCTCCTCTATAGTGCTTGTGTTATTGGAGTCTTTTAAGGCTGCGTTTAAATTATTTACATAGGCTTGGTGATGCTTTGAATGGTGAATTTCCATTGTTTTAGCATCTATTAAAGGCTCTAAATGATTATATTGGTAAGTTAATTGAGGTAATTCGAATTGCATAACGACTTTAATTTATTGTTTTAATTTTTGTATAGTTTCTGTTGGTGTAGTGCTGCCAAATATAGTGTTTCCTGCCACTAACACGTCGGCACCACATGATAAAAGTTTTGAATAGTTTTTTAAATCTACGCCACCATCAATTTCGATAAGGGCTTTAGATTTAGATTCTATAATTAATGTTTTTAATTGAGTTACTTTATTGTATGTTTTTTCTATAAAACTTTGCCCGCCAAAGCCAGGGTTTACAGACATAACACAAACTAAATCAACCTCTGTTATAATATCTTCTAATAGTTGTACGTTTGTGTGGGGGTTAATTGCTACACCTGCTAAAATATTGTGTTTTTTTATCGCAGAAATTGTTCTGTGTAAATGTGTGCAAGCTTCTAAATGTACAGTTAATACCTCAGCGCCAACATCTATAAATTGAGAAATGTATTGATCAGGATTCACAATCATTAAATGCACATCTAAAGGTTTTTGTGATTTTTGTTTGATGGCTTTTATTACTGGAAATCCAAAACTAATGTTAGGTACAAAATTGCCATCCATTACATCTACGTGAAACCAATCAGCCGAAGATTTATTTAACCATTCTATTTCAGCATCTAATTTACCAAAATTAGCAGACAGTAAAGATGGGGCAATTTTATGTGCCATGTATTATTAACCCAAATATTGTTGTAACAATTTGCTTCTAGAAGAATGGCGTAAACGACGAATGGCTTTTTCTTTTATTTGCCTTACGCGCTCGCGAGTTAAATCAAATTTATCTCCAATTTCTTCTAAAGTTAAGCCATGGTTAATGCCTATGCCAAAAAATAATTTTACTACATCTCTTTCTCTTTCAGTTAATGAAGATAAAGATCGGTCTATCTCTTTAGAAAGCGACTCATTCATTAATCCGCTATCTGCTTTTAAGGAGTCATGATTAACTAAAACATCTAACAATGAACTTTCGTCACCATTTGCAAAAGGTGCGTCCATGCTAATATGTTTTCCAGAAACTTTCATAGTATCTGTTACCTTATCATTTGATAATTCTAAATAGGTTGCTATTTCTTGGGCGCTTGGTTCTCTTTCAAATTCTTGTTCAAGTTTAGAATAAGCTTTATTAATTTTATTTAATGAGCCTACTTGGTTTAAGGGTAATCTAACAATTCTTGATTGCTCTGCTAATGCTTGTAATATTGACTGTCTAATCCACCATACGGCGTATGAAATAAATTTAAAACCTCTGGTTTCGTCAAAACGTTTGGCTGCTTTAATTAAACCTAAGTTTCCTTCGTTAATTAAATCTGGTAAACTTAAGCCTTGATTTTGATATTGTTTAGAAACTGACACTACAAATCTTAAATTGGCTTTAGTTAATTTTTCTAACGCTTCTTGATCGCCATCTTTTATTCTTTTAGCTAAAGTAACCTCTTCTTCTGCCGTAATAAGTTCTTCCCTACCAATTTCTTGTAAGTATTTATCTAATGATGCACTTTCTCTGTTGGTAATAGATTTGGTTATTTTAAGCTGCCTCATAGTATATAAATTTTGATTTGAAAAGGGCTACAAGCGTACAAAAAATTAATTAAATATGCAAATTTAATTTGTAATTTTTAGCTCTTCTGTTGATGGATTAAATATGGCTCTATATTGCTTTAATGGGAATGTAGCTGGACCTTTAATAACCGCGCCATCAATTATTTGCCATTTAGATTGGCTTATAGAATCTAATAAGGTATAATTATCATTTTGAACAAAAGCCTTTGCTTTAGGGTTGTTTTGCAAATAAGTAGACGTTCTTTCAAGGGCTATAAAATTGGAAGAGCCGTCTTGCGTTAATCTATAAACAATAATTCCATTTACCCCTCCTGGAATGTACATCCACCCGCCAATAGATTTTAATTTAAAATAAAATGGGTCGTTTATAAAAACAGATATATTTACTTGTACTAAAGGAATAGTGTTATTATTACTTGAAGCCGTTGTGTTATTTGAACAAGAAAAAATAAAAAAAGTGCTAAAACTTAAAACAATGACAACACAAAAAACACTACCTAATAATTTTAATTTATTAACTTGGCTTAAAAACATAAATTACACTTGAATAATTAGTTGTACGTTTTGCTTTAATATTAGACTTTAAACCTACTAAAAAAGAATTTAAAAACTTGCTTTTATTAAATTTATACTTATTGCTTAATAAACTCACATAAAAACTATCAAACTTCATGGGTATTGTTTTTTCTAACGTAAAGCCATATTTATTTAATAATAACTTAATAGTACTTATATCAAAGTGGTATAAATGTCTTGGCAAATCATACGCTGCCCAATATTGTTTAAAATACGCCGCGTCGTATGATTTATAATTAGGTACAGCTATTAATAAAGCGCCGTTTTTATTTAATACTTTTTTAAACCAATTTAACACTTCGTCTAATTGATGTACATGCTCTAGAGCATGCCAAAGCGTTATTGCATTTACAGAATTTTCCGGGGTGTTAACTTTATTAAAATCATCAAATACATTTAACTGGCTTTGGTTTCCAAACCGTCTAGCGTTATCGTTTGGTTCAACGCCTATAGTTTTCCAACCTTTATTTTTACATTGTTTTAAAAAATCACCAACACCGCAACCAAAATCTATAATTGTTCCACATGAAACATATTTTTTTACAAGCTTTATTTTGTTTTTAATCGCAATTTGTTTTGCAAATTCATAAATTAAACCTATTAAGCTTACAGATTTTGAATGAGAAATATAGTTAACAGACTCGTAATGTTTGGAAATTTCATTTAAGGTTGGGCGAGGGTTTGTAAATTTAAAATTACAATGGCTACACTGCGCAATTTGAAAATCTTTTTTGTTTATTAAAAAATCCTTACAAACAAGAAAGGGTTCAAATTGGGATTGACTACATGCCGGACAATTATTTAACGTTTCCATATTATTTATTACCTTGTTTCGCGTGAAACTATTTACCTAAATGAACTAACAAAACGGAAATGTCGGCAGGTGTAACGCCTGAAATTTTACTTGCTTGTCCAATAGTTTGTGGTTTATGTTTGATAAACTTTTCTTTTGCTTCTAATGATATGTTTTTTAAAGCTGTAAAATCAAACTCAGCATTAATTATATAATTATCTAACTTGTTTTGCTTATTAGCCATTTCTATTTCTTTGGTAAAATACCCAGAATACTTCATTAATACTTCGGCTTGATGTAAAGAATCTGCATCAAAAGCAGATAAAAGTTTTTGCACACTATTTATATTCGACACTAAATTAGGTATAGTAATATTTGGCCGCGATAAAATAGTAAATAATTTTACCCTTTGTGTAAGGGGTGCGGAGTTTTCTTGATTTAAAAAATCATTAATTTCTACGGGATCAATTGAAGTATTTTTAAACAACTCTATTATTTTTTCTGTATTTTGAATTTTAGAAGTTACTGTATCTAAACGCTCTTTAGATGCTAATCCTAAATCATGAGATAGTTTAGTAAGTCGTATGTCTGCATTATCTTGTCTAAGTAATAATCTAAATTCAGATTTAGATGTAAACATTCTATACGGTTCATCAGTACCTTTATTTACCAAATCATCAATTAGTACTCCTATATAGGCTTCATTTCGTTTTAAAATAAATGGTGTTTTTTGATTAATTAAATTATGGGCATTTATACCTGCCATTAAACCTTGGCAGGCTGCCTCTTCGTAACCTGTGGTGCCATTTATTTGCCCTGCAAAAAAGAGATTGGAAATTAATTGTGTTTCTAAAGTTAATTTTAATTGTGTAGGTGGAAAATAGTCATATTCAATTGCATAACCCGGTCTAAACATAATAGCATTTTCAAAACCAGGTATTTTACTTAAGGCTTTTTGTTGGGTTGTAATAGGTAATGATGTTGAAAAACCATTTAAGTAAACTTCATAAGTATTCCAACCTTCGGGTTCAGTAAATAATTGGTGTCTGTCGCGCTCTGAAAAGCGTATAATTTTATCTTCAATACTTGGGCAATAACGCGGACCTACACCTGTAATTTTACCTGTTAATAGTGGTGATTCATTAAAACCTTTTTCTAATATTTGATGTACTTCATAATTTGTATAGGTTATATGGCAGGGTAATTGTTTTATATTTTTAGAGCTATCCTCATTAACAAATGGTGATGTGTTTTTTAAATATGAAAATTGCATTGGTTTTTCATCACCATTTTGGGTTTCTAAGATTTTATAGTTAATTGATCTACCATCAATACGTGGGGGTGTTCCGGTTTTCATTCTTCCAATTTCAAAACCTATATTTTTTAATTTGTCGGATAAATTAAAAGCTGCACTTTCACCGCTTCTTCCACCTGATAATTGCTGAGTACCCACATGAATTAAACCATTTAAAAAAGTACCATTAGTAAGTATAACTGATTTTGAATAAAATTCAACTCCAAGTTTTGTTTTAACACCTAAAATGATTTTATTATCTTTTGATAATAATAAATCTTCGCAAGTATCTTGCCAAATATGTATATTATATTGATTTTCAATAGTTTGCCTCCATAAATTAGCAAATAACATTCTATCATTTTGAGTTCGAGGGCTCCACATAGCAGGGCCTTTAGATAAATTAAGCATTCTAAATTGTATAGCCGATTGATCTGAAATAATTCCTGAATAACCTCCTAAAGCATCTATTTCTCTTACTATTTGACCTTTTGCAATTCCACCCATAGCTGGATTACAACTCATTTGTGCTATAGTTTGCATATTCATGGTTAAAAGTAATACTTTAGATCCTAAATTAGCAGCAGCCATTGCAGCTTCGCAACCAGCATGACCGGCACCTACAACTATAATATCATAATTATTTAACATTAATTATTTGATTTAAAATAAGTTATAGAATTTTCTTTAACCTCATTTATAAAAAATTTTACTTTTTCTACATCTAAATCTGGATACAAACCATGACCTAAATTTGCTATATAATTTTTGTATCCAAAAAATTGAAGCATTTTATTAACCTCAAGTTTTATAGTTTTTTCAGATGCGTATAATAAACAAGGGTCTGCATTTCCTTGAAATATTTTATTAGTTACTTGATTAAATATATTTTTATCTGTTAACGTCCAATCTAAACCTACAGCGTTTGATGTAAACATATTAAAATCTTTAACAAAAAAATGAGCATCTTTCGCAAATACAATAGTTGGCACTTTGTTATTTAAAGCTTTTAAAATTTGTTGAATGTATGGATAAGAAAAATTTTTATATAAATCATAATTTAAAACTCCAGCCCAACTATCAAAAATTTGAATAACATCAACACCTGCAGTTATTTGATCATTTAAATAATTAATTGTACTATCTGTAATTTTTTGTAAAATTTGATAGGCTAAATTTGAATTTTGATATAGTATTTTTTTTGCTTGACTAAAAGTTTTACTACCACTTCCTTCTACAATATAAGCCATAATTGTCCATGGTGCAGCTGCAAAACCAATTAAAGGTACTCGATTATTAAGATTATTTTTTGTAATTTTTATAGCTTCTAATAAGTAAGAATAGTCTTCTGTTTGAGCAATATGTAATTTATTTAAATCATGTTCACTTCGAATTTTATTTTGAAAAATGGGTCCTTTTTCTTCAATAATTTGATAAGGTAAACCCATAGCTTCTGCTATAACAAGAATATCAGAAAAAATAATAGCTGCATCAATATTTAAAATATCAACAGGTTGCACTGTTACCTCAGCAGCTAAATTGGGGGATTTAACAAATTCTACAAAATTAGTTGCTTTACTTCTAGTTTGTTTATATTGCGTTAATATTCTACCAGCTTGGCGCATTAACCAAACAGGTACGCGTGAAACAGGTTTATGATTAAAAACATCTAAAAGTAAAGTATTTTTCAAGGAAAATTAAATTTTTATAAAAAACAAAAATAAAGAATTAAAAACAAACTCAAGAAAAATCAATTAAGAACTATTATAATATATAAATTTAAAAAAATAAATATAGTATATTATTATAAGGCGTTAATTCTGTTGATATGTTTATGGTTAAAATTTTTGAAAAACAAAACTTATAAAATAATTAACAAGTAATAAACAAAAAGTTATACAATAAATGGTTTTTTATCAATACATTAGCACGTTATAAACAATTTAATTTTTTTATATGAAAGTATAAAATGTGTAAAAAATAGTAATCAATAAAAAATCTAGAAACTGGTATTGGTAATCAGAAAAATTAATAAATTAATTTTATTATTTACAAAATAAGATTAAGCATCAAATTAAAATCAACTAAATAAAAACATTATAAAAGTAATTAACAAGAAGTAAACGTTTTTTAGCAACAAATGTTAATAATAAAAACAAGAAAAAATGAAAAAATCAAACGATAGGGGGTCAAATACCAATAAAAAACGTAGAGAATTTAAGCCTCGTGAAAGTGGCTCATTTGACAGACCGAAAAGAGAATACAAACCCCGAGAAGGATCTGAACGTAGAGAATTTAAGCCTCGTGAGGAAGGTAGTTCATTTGACAGACCGAAAAGAGAATACAAACCCCGAGAAGGATCTGAACGTAGAGAATTT
>JAVKLI010000009.1:0-12694 GCA_031539425.1 Bacteroidia bacterium | reverse complement strand
TTGTAAGGTTAAACAGATGCTAACAATAAAAATTTGTAAAAGTGTAGTTGATTTTTTCATAAAATGAATAAATAATAATGTGTTACAAAGTAAACACATTATTTGTACGTTGTTTTGTTTAAATTAAATTTTTATAAACAAGATTGTATTTATTCTAGTATAGTTAATTTATATTGAAGTTGTTTAAAGTTGTAAAGTATTGTTTATTAATTTAATAAGCATTTGCCTTTGTGTTTGCAGCACGGTTAACTCAATATTTTTTGTATTAGTTACCGCTAATTGATGTAGGGTATTTTTTGTTTTTGTAAATAGTTCGTTGTGCCATAAATGAACCCAACCAAGTAGGGGTGTGCAAATTGTAAATAGAACGGAGAGTTCTAAAGAATTAAAAACAAAGCGGTATATAAATAGCAGCAATAGATAGTAAATACAATATAATACAGCACCTATACCTAATAAAAATGAAGCAATAAATTCTATTCCTTTTACTTTTTGTTTTACAATAAACAAAGTAAAATAACCGGGTAAAGCATTTAACCAAAAGCCAATTAATTTAATTGGAAATGTTATAAGTATCATACAACTATTTAAAATCAACTTTAATAGTGCCATTTTATTTATTTTAAAAGGCGTAAATGCTAAGTCTTGCTTTTTAGCTTGTGATAAATTATTAAAATAAATGTAGAGTTGTTTTTTTAAATACTGTATTTTTTCTGGATTTGTTTGTTCTACCGTTTCTATAGAATTTACAAGGCTTGTGGAGAAATCAAACTGCTGTTTTAAGCTTAGGTTTAAATTAGAGTTAAATTGATTAAAGTGTAATTTTTCAATTTGTTCAACCATCTGTTCGTTTTCATTTTTATCAATATTTATAATTAAAGGTTTTAGGCTTTCGGTTAAATCCTTTAAAAATAAGGTTGTTGTTTTTGATTCTGACTCTCGATAATAATCTAAGTAATTTTTTACTAAAATTGGTTGGCCCACATTAAACAATACAGAACCTCTAAATTGCGTAGGGTTATAATAATTTACGCCTACCGGAATTACAAGCAAGTTTTCTGTTTCTGGATGTTCAATGATGCTTTTAAAGGCTACCCTTGGCAAGCCTTTTTTTAAAGGCCTTAAGCGACGTTCTAAAACACAAAGTCCCTCTACAAACATGATAATTTTTTTGTTTTTGCGGAGCAATGCAATAATGGTTTTATTGGTTTCTTCATTTTTTAAAACACCTGCCTTACCAGCATCCTGAATTCTATAAATAGGAATGATGGCTAAACTTTTTAAAATTTTTGCAAAAATTTTATTTTTAAAAACATCACCTCTAGCCAAATAATGCAGCTTGGGTGGGTAGGCTATAATGGAAAATGAAATAGGGTCGGCAAAAGCATTAGGGTGATTTAAAGCGTATATAACAGGACCCTTATGGTTTAAATACTGCGCATTGGTAACTTCTATTTTTTTATAAAACACATGTGTAACACATGCCATGTAATATTTTAATAAGTGCCAAAGCATGTAATTAATTAGCCTTAAATGACGGACGTTGTTTTTTGATGACTTCTAACTCCAATTGTAAATTTTTTAACGCCGTCATTACATTGCCTAAATTAATATCATCTTGTTTATTTTCGTGCATATTAATACAGCAGGTGTATTCCCAAAGCTCCACCACATCAGTAAAATTAACTTGATAGGGTTGATACATTTTATTATCAGAATGGCATTCTATAATTCCTTTTTTTGAATTTAAATTAAACAAACGTTTATAAGATATACCATCATCTTTAGTTACGATAACGTAGGTATTGCCATTTTTAATTTCATCTAATTTTTCAATATACTTACCTATTACAAAAGAGCCCTCTTGTATTGGCGGCATGCTATCGCCAGTTATAGGAAATGCGCGGTGTTTGCCAGTAGGTAAAAATGGGAGTTTCATTCGAGGTAGAGCTTCCATATATACAGGGTCGGCATAGCTTTTTAAATACCCAGCAGATGCCTTTAAAGGAATTACCTCTACCATATCTTTACCATCATTATCTATTAGTACAGGAAACAACATTCGGTTTTTTCCTATTTTCATAATGCCATCAAGAGTGGTTTTGCTTAAATCTCCCCGTACTAAAGCATCTACAGCTATGTGAAAAAAATCTGAAATAAAAATTAATAAATCAATTGAAGGTTCATTTCTATTTTCTTCGTAAGCCCCTAATCTAGAACGGGTAATGCCTAATTGATCTGCCAATTGCTCTTGAGATAAGCCTCTTTGAAGCCTTAAATATTTAAGATTGCTAAAAATTTTACTCATAAAAATTTTAAAAATGTTACCATGTAATATACATTGAAACTAATCAAAATAAGGCAAGAATTTTATTTTACGTTTATTTTTTTTTAATAGGTTGAATAGTGCATAATTTAATTTTATCTCTTTAATACTTCATCAACATCGGTATTTGATATAGAGTGCCATTTTAGGCTTTAAAATATAGCTACAACGTTACGTTCATTTTATTAAAAAATTTTAGTTAAAGCATTTATGTGTTGATGTGCCGTTAAATCATTCATAATTGGTACCACTGAAATATAGTTATTGTTTAAAGCCCATTCATCAGTATCTTTAGCTTTAGGTTCTAAGTTTTTAAACTTACCTGTAAGCCAAAAATACGAACGCTTATAGGGGTCTTGACGTTCTTGCAATTTTTCTATCCAATTACCATGCGCCTGCCTACATACTTTAATGCCTTTTATTTTGTTTTTTTCAATAGCTGGAATATTCACGTTTAAGCAAACACCTAGCGGTAAAGGATTTTTAAGCGCATTTACAATTATTTGTTCAATATATTTGGTAGAGGCTTCAAAATTAGCTTCTAATTTATAATCACACAGGCTAAATCCTATTGACGAAATACCTTCAATACTCCCCTCTACTGCTGCACTCATGGTACCTGAATATATTACGTTAATAGAACTATTGCTGCCATGGTTTATGCCTGATAAAATTAAATTGGGTTTAGCGGGTAATAATTTATGTATAGCCATTTTAACACAATCGGCAGGTGTGCCAGTACAATAGTATTCGGCCTTAACTTGTTTATGATAATTTGTTTTTTGAATCCGAAGTGAAGAATTTATTGTAATAGCATGCCCCATTCCCGATTGTGATTTTTCAGGCGCTACCACATAAACATCGCCAAATTTTTTTGCAATAGAAGATAAGTGTAATATTCCTGGCGCACTTATGCCATCATCGTTGGTAACTAATATAAGAGGGTTATTCAATTTTATATTAAATTATTTTAATTATTCTTAAACATTAGCTCCATGGCAAGCTTTATATTTTTTACCGCTACCACAAATGCAAGGGTCGTTACGACCAATTTTTACTTCGGCTTTAACGGGTATTGCTTTTGGTTTTTTTTGTTCATCGCTTGAATCATCGTTAAAATCGCTGTGCGCTTCTACTAATTTTTCTTTTGTTTTTTTTATTTTAGATTGCTGGGTAAATCGAAGCGGCGCCTGAGCATTGTTATTTGTTTTAACGCCACCTGTCATTAAAAATGAAATAATGCCTTTACTTGTTTTAGTAATCGTGTTTTTAAAAAGATTAAAGGATTCTAATTTATAAATAACTAAGGGGTCTTTTTGTTCTAGTGCCGCATTGTGTACAGATTGCTTAAGATCATCCATTTCTCTTAAGTGTTCTTTCCAAGCATCATCTATTACCGAAAGCACTACTGTTTTTTCAAATTCTTTAATTAATTCCATCCCTTTGCTATCATAGGTATTACGAATGTTTGTAAGCACTTGAATGGTGTTAATACCATTAGTAATTTCAGTTACCATGTTTTCAAAAGCGTTGTTAGGATTGTTTAAAATATCTCTAATAACAGGGATGGTGGTAGCTGCTAATTGTTTTACCTTGTTTTGATAATGTTGCTCGGCTGTAACAAATAATTTATTAGTTAAGTCGTTTTCGTTGCCGTTAATAAATTCTGTTTCTGAGTAAGGCGATTCAAAGCCTAAGCAGGTAAGGCAGTCTACCTGAAACTGTTGATAGTTTTTACTTGAATGGTTGTCTGAAACTATGGCATCTACTACTTCAAAAATCATATTGGCAATATCTACGCTTAATCTATCTCCATATAAGGCATTTTTACGGCGCTTATATATAACATCTCTTTGAGCGTTCATCACGTCATCATATTCTATTAATCTTTTACGAGTTCCAAAATGGTTTTCTTCTATTTTCTTTTGGGCACGTTCTATTGATTTTGAAATCATGGTGTGTTGAATTACTTCTCCTTCTTTTAGACCCATTCTATCCATTAAGGAAGCTATTCTATCACTACCAAATAAACGCATAAGATTGTCTTCTAAACTCACATAAAATAATGAAGAGCCTGGGTCGCCTTGTCTTCCTGCACGTCCTCTCAACTGTCTATCTACTCTTCGAGATTCGTGCCTTTCTGTGCCAATAATAGCAAGACCTCCAGCATCTTTAACCCCTGTTCCTAATTTAATATCGGTGCCTCTACCTGCCATATTGGTTGCTATGGTTACAGTACCAGCTATACCTGCCTCGGCAACTATGTCGGCTTCTTTTTGGTGTAACTTGGCATTAAGCACATTGTGTTTAATGTTTCTTAATTTAAGCATGCGGCTTAATAATTCTGAAATTTCAACGCTTGTAGTTCCTACTAAAACTGGGCGTTTTTGGTTAACAAATTCTACAATTTGATCAATAACGGCATTGTATTTTTCACGCTTGGTTTTATATACTAAATCGTTAAGGTCTTTTCTAATTATTTGTCTGTTAGTAGGTATTACAACTACATCCAGTTTGTATATATCCCAAAATTCATTAGCTTCTGTTTCGGCAGTACCTGTCATGCCGGCAAGCTTATTATACATTCTAAAATAATTTTGTAAGGTAATAGTGGCATAGGTTTGAGTAGCTGCTTCTATTTTTACATTTTCTTTAGCTTCTAAGGCTTGGTGTAAGCCGTCGCTATATCGTCGGCCTTCCATAATACGACCAGTTTGCTCATCAACAATTTTTATTTGGCCGTCTACTATTACATATTCTTGGTCTATTTCAAAAAGGGTGTACGCTTTAAGTAATTGCTGTACGGTGTGTATACGTTCATTTTTAATACTAAACTCTTGAAGTAATTGATCTCGTTGTGTTTGTTTTTCTTGAGGCGTTAAGTTGGTTTGTAGCTCTAAATTAGCAATTTCGGCTCCTACGTTCGGAATTATAAAAAAGTTTTTGTCATCTGTATTTGCGGTAATTAAATCAATTCCTTTTTCTGTTAAATCAACAGAATTCATTTTTTCTTCTATCACAAAGTACAAGTCTTTGTCAATATTAGGCATTTCTTTTTGTTGATCTTGTAAATGGTAATTTTCTGTTGTTTGTAATAAGGTTTTTACACCTGGCTCACTTAAAAATTTAATTAAGGCTGAATGTTTAGGAAGCCCCCTGTGTGCTTTAAGTAAGGGTATTCCGGCTTCTTTTTCTTTACCTTCTGTAAATAATTGTTTGGCTTGGTTTATGTATTGTAACACCAATGTTTTTTGAAGCTGCACAACTTTATCTACCCTTGGTTTAAATGCATTAAACTCGTGCACATCTCCCTTTGGTATTGGTCCTGAGATAATAAGGGGTGTACGAGCATCATCTATTAAAACAGAATCTACCTCATCAACTATAGCAAAATTGTGTTTGCGTTGTACCAAATCTTCATGGTCTCTAGACATATTATCTCTTAAATAATCAAAACCAAATTCGTTGTTGGTGCCATAGGTTATATCTGCTAAATAAGCTGCTCTTCGCTCAGGTGTATGAGGTTCATGCTTATCAATACAATCTACAGATAAGCCATGAAACTGAAACAAGGGCGCATTCCACTCACTATCTCGTTTTGCTAAATAATTATTTACTGTAACCACATGTACGCCCCTACCTGATAAAGCATTTAAAAATACTGGCAAAGTTGATACTAACGTTTTTCCTTCCCCGGTAGCCATTTCGGCTATTTTACCTTGATGTAATATAATACCACCTATTAATTGGGTGTCGTAATGTATCATATTCCATTTTACTTCATTGCCTGCTGCCAACCATGAGTTGTGCCATATCACTTGGTTTCCTTGTAACTCTATATTTTTATTGCTAGTTGCTAGTTGCTTATCAAATGTATTAGCAGTAACGGCTATGGTATTATACTCTGTAAATCGGCGTGCGGTGTCTTTTAATATGGCAAAAGCTTCGGGTAGTATTTCTAATAAAACGTCTTCTAATTTTTTTGTTATAGTGTTTTCTATAACATCAATATCTTTATATAATTTTTCTTTATCATCAACGTGTAAATCTGGATTAGTATTTATTTGTGTTAGAATGTCATCAATTTCTTTTTTATGTTGCGAAATGTGGTTTTGAATTTTAGATTTTAATTCCTGTGTTTTTTCACGAAGTTGATCATTAGTTAAATGTTGAAATTTTGGATAAACAGCAATTACTTTATCTAAAATTGGTTGAATCGATTTAATGTCTTTTTCTGATTTAGTTCCAAACAGTTTTTTTAAAAATGGTAACATAATGGGTTTAGCTTTATAATTTTATAAAATAGTAGTATAAGTTGTAAAAGTATTGATTTTATTGTGTTTGAGTGTGGTCTTTTAAAAGTAATTTTTTAACGGTTTTTAAGGTAATGGTATTATATTTTTTTTCGGTGTATGTTAAAATATCTTCTATAAGTTGTTTTTGTTCGGAGTTGAGTTTTACAATTTCTTTGTAAAACACTTCGTTTAACGCAAGTTGAGTTACTTGTTTAACTTGCTGGGGGATTTCTTTAAACTCAAGTTCTACTTGTCTTTCTTTGTATATTAATTCAAACTCTTTTGTTTTTTCATTAATAATATTATTACACATGGCAACTGCAGCTTCTCTTTTTTTTAAGTTTGCTCGAACCTGATTTTTTAATGATTCTAAATCGATATAGGTAATATTATTAGCATTTATAATGCTTGTATCAATATCTGAAGGTAGTGCTAAATCAACAATAATTTTTTTAGTTGTTTCGTTATTTAATAAAGTCTGGTACAAACTACTTGTAATAATAGGGTTTTGGGAGCCAGTACAGGTAATAAGTACATCAAATCCATGAGAATAATTTTTTAAATCAGATAAGGCATAGGCTTTTGCGTTTAATGATTTAGCAAGGGTTTCTGCATTATTCAGCGTTCTATTAAATACCACTACGTTTTTAAATTGGTGTTTTTTTAAGTAGGTTGCAAATAATGTGTTTGTTTCGCCAGCACCAACAATAAGAATGCGCAATGATTTATTTAAACTGTGTGTTAACAAACTTCTATAGGCTATAGATACTATAGATACTGGACTTTGAGCAATTTGTGTATCGGTATAAATTTGTTTAGCAGTTTCTATAGTGTGTTTAATGATAAGGCGGATGGTATCGCCTGTTAATCCTAAAGCATGAGATTGTTCAAAAGCCTTTCGCACTTGAGTAATTATTTCTCTTTCGCCTACTACCAAAGAATCTAGCGAAGATGCCAATTCAAATACATGTTTAATAGCTAAGTCATCTTCATACACAGTGGCTTTTTTTACTAATGTAGCTAGGCTATTTGAAGGGATTGTAGGGTTTATTAAAACACATAGTTGCTTTACAAACTGCGGCGTTATATCTGTGTGTGAAATAAAAAAAAATTCAACTCTATTACAAGTACTCAAATACATGAGTTCTGTTAAATTTAAGTTTAATTTTAATTGCCCTAATGCTTGTTGTTGGTGCTGTTCGTCTAAATGCAATAACCCTACTTCATTTAAATGAAACAACTTGTGTGTAAAGGTGATGGCTTTAAAATTTTTCAAGGCCACAATTTCACAATTTTTAATCAAAAATGTGTCATGGTTTTGTCATACTTTTAAAAAAGAAATTATCGTATTATAAATTTTTTCTAACTCTGTTTTAGTAATACAGTAGGGCGGAATAATATATAACACATTACCAAGCGGGCGAACTAATATTTGATGTTGTAAAAAAAATGTAGTTATCGTTTGTGAATGTGAATTTAAATAATGTGTTTTATCTGATGTTTTTATTTCTAAAGCTAAAATGACACCTAACGATTGACTCCTAATTAATTGGGCATGGTTTTTATGTTTTGTAACAAATTCCACGTTGGCTTGAGTTATCATATTAATATTTTGCCAGGTTTCAGATTGCTCCATTAAATCTAAACTAGCCAATGCAGCAGCACAAGCTAGTGGGTTAGCGGTGTAACTATGACCATGAAAAAATGTTTTAGATTTATCGTCAGACAAATAAGCTTGGTAAATAAACTGCGCACAGCTTGTAACTCCTAAAGGCATATAACCTCCCGTTAGTCCTTTCGACAAACAAATAATATCGGGCTGTTGAGTTAAATAATTGGAGGCAAAAAACCAACCCGTTCTGCCAAAGCCCGTCATCACCTCATCGGCAATACAAATTATTTTATATGTTTTGCAAATAGCCATAAGCTCATCTAAAAATTGAGCCTCATACATTACCATGCCCGCTGCACCTTGTACCAGTGGTTCAAATATAAAACCTGCAACGGCATTATTTGATTGTAAAATTGAGATTAAGTATTGTTTTACTTGTTCAAAATTGTGTTGTGTAGGAACAGGTATATGAATTACTTCAAACAACTCCGATTCAAATGCTTGGTTAAAAACATTGCGAGCCCCTACACTCATTCCCCCAAAAGTATCGCCATGATAGGCATTTTGAAAGGCGATGATTTTTTTTTTTTTAATTTTTTGATTATGAAAATATTGTAAAGTCATTTTAATGGCAACTTCAACGGCTGTTGATCCATTATCAGAATAAAATATTTTTGATTGATTGTTAGGTAAATGCCCTACTAATCTTGCTGCTAAATTTACAGCGCCATCATGCGTTATGCCGCTAAACATACAGTGTTCTAGCTGTTGCAATTGACTTTGTATTTTATTTGAAATATACGAATTACAATGCCCATGCAAATTAACCCACCACGATGAAGTGGCATCTAACAATTTATGATTATTAGCATCAATTAAATAAGCACCTTCGCCTTTAATAATATGTAGTGGGGGTTCATCATTAATGAGATGGGTAAATGGATGCCAAACATATTGTTTATCTAATTGTAAAATAGAGGTCATGAACTTTGATTGGCTTGTTAAGTGTTTCAAATTTACAAAAAACTCTTTATAAGTAATCTAAGTTATAACTACAATTTTATTTACATCTAAATTTTTAAAAGCGCTTCCAGCTCTTGTACTCTAAGCTTCATTTTTTCGTATTTACGTTTATAGTTTTCTTTAGCTTCTCTTTCATTCTTTAATAGGTCTTCTTTGTTGGCAGTTTGGGCTTGACACTCTTTTACCAAGCGCTCATACAGTTCAGAATTGGAAGCATGGTGGTTTTGAATATGAGCGGTAGCTACTGGACTTCTAACACCATCATAATTATTTTGAACTACTTGGTTGGGTGCTACCAATTGCAAAGGTGTTATGTTTAAATACTCTGCTAACTTGGGTATATACTTAAAATAATCTTTACGCTGCCCATTAAAATTTTAGAAAATTCGCCTTTAGATACGCCAATATGCTCGGCTAAATTTTCAATCTTTACACCTTTTTCTTTCATGTGGGTTGTTAGGTTCTCTATAATCCAATCGTGCTGAGATTCCATAATATAAAATTTTGATATGCTTAAATATAATAATAAAAAAATAAAATTGGAAACTTTTTACAATTTGTTTCCACACTTAAATATATTGCATTGGCTTATTATGATTTACAAATAGCCTTTTATCATTTTAAAAATAAACACAAAAATTAAAAAACTGGAAACTAATTTAAAATGTAAAACCGCTACTTACCTTGTAAAACCTAGAAACATACGTTTTATAAAAAACTTGTTTCCTATAGCAGTGGAAACTGTTTTGTACCCCATAGTGCCATTTTTAGGAACTTACAAAGGCAAGCCTACTTTTATAGGAAACAAAAACAGGCTTTGTTTCCATGCGCAGGAAACATTGTTTCCTATGTAATTAAACATTTGTGCTGCATGTTTGTACCGAAGTTTTACACAGTGTAAAACTCAAAACCAAAACGTAAGGCTTACGCATTTAAGCCAGAATGATTATGAAAAAAATAATTTTAATTCTTACCCTCATTATATGTACAATCAATTGTACATATTCTCAAAAAGAAATCTCATTTGAAACAATAGACATGATAAACAATGATAGGTCTTTTCCTATGCCAAAAGGGACAAAATTGTACCAAAATGATAATGGTAGCACTAAGGTTGTTTTACAAAACGGTTATAAATACATTGTTAAAAATACAAGAACTAATAACTTATCTCAAGAAGGCGGAGGTTCAGTATCTTGCCTTTGTAATAAAGAGTCTGGTGGATGCAGTCCAGCTCAAGCAAGTGGAAAATTTGCCTGTGTTATGGTTAGGTGTAGCGATTGTACTAAAAGCGAAGCTTTTATTGGAAATTCAGGCGATATTGAAGTAGTAATTTTAGGAATAATTCAAAACGACAAAAATCCATTAAAATTTTTATCAAGTAAAAAAATAGACAAAGAAACGCTTTTTGATCTATTTAATTCTGACGAAATACCCTATTTTAATAATCTAAATTTTTCAATATTTGAATTTGATGATGCAAAAACAATCATTGATGCCTATTTAAATTCAGCTTTTAGTAAAAATGATGTTTCTAAAATTAAAAGCGGCGCAAATCCTTCTGTAGATTTTGGATACATTCTAGTTGATTTTTATGGAAATACTATGGCTTTGATGATGCCAAAAGAAGTAATAGAAAAAAATCAAAATCTAATACAAATAAATGGTGGGAGTGGCACCAGTTCTTGGTCTTGCACTTGTAACGGTAGCGGTTCATGTAAATCTATATGGATACCATATCCGGGGGTAGATGCTTGTAATTCTAGTAGCTGAAAGTCATGTACTGGGTCAGCCTTAGTTAAAAATAATGATGGAGGTATATCAATAAAAGACTAAAGAGAATAATGTTATATTAATAATAGCACTTTAATTTTAGGTGGGTTCTAAAAATTAGTTTTTAAACCCCACCTTTAATTAAATATTTGTGCTGCATGTTTGTGCCAAAGTTTTGCACAGTGTAAAACCAAACAACAAACAAAAACGTAAGGCTTACGCATTTAAGCCAGAATGATTATGAAAAAATCAATTTTAACAATAGCGATTATATTAACTATTTTATTTCAAAATACTGCTTCAGCAAAACCATGGTGGGTATATGCTCTTAAAGATGCATCTGGTGCATTTAGCGGAGCGTCAGCCGTCGGTCAATTTTGTCCACATCCTTTAGCAATTGTTGCTGGGGCTTTGATTGGTGGTGTTGGGGCATCTTTAGATTTAGTCATTCCTTTTGATGGACCGCATGATATTACTCCTAAACATAATTTGATAGAAGTTCCTATTAGTTCAATTAATACAATGGAAGAAATAGGAAAAAAGCATAATATAATTATAGATGAATATATTAAAGGGTTTAAAAATTCTAAAGGGTTAGACTTTATGTATAATAATCTTAAAAATATGATATCTATAAAATTTCCAATATATAGCGACGATTGTGTAAATACACGATTAGAGTTTATACCACTAATAGAAAATTTTAGAAAGTTAAATTTATCTGAAAATAATCGTATTGTTAACTTATTTAATATTGATAATGATAATTTTAATAAGCAATTTTTAATTGCACTAGATAAATTAAAGGCTACTACTACAATTGATGAGTTTTACAATGAATTTGTGATAATAGAAAAAAACATATTAACTCAAAAAGAATTGAATGAGAGTGAGTTAGAACAAGTATCTATATTTTTAAGTGTATTAAAATATTCTGCATTTTATTGGAATTCAGTTAATTAATCGATAAATAATTAAAGAGTTAATCAAGTTAAGTATAATTATTTTATATAACTTTATTTGATTAACTTTTTTTAATCTTCAAAATAATGAAAACAAATGTTATAAAAAAAATAATAATAATTTCAGTTATAACTGCATTAGCTATAATTAGTTTATACTTCTTTATTCAAGATCATAATGGATTATTAAAGTGGTTTTGTTTAATATTTCCTGGTAATGCAATTTTAATAATTAAAATTCTTAAATCGAATAAAAGTAATACATAAGTAAAGAAATCTTTATTGCTCAAATACTATAAAAAGATTTGGAATTGCGCCGTTGCATTATCCCATTAAATTGTGATGAAAATTCTTGTGATTTATCTATAAACAGAAAATATTAAATAAAATATGAACTTAGATATACTCATCCGCATCCTATTAACCTTAGGCTCCCAGCCCCATTGCGATGGCTATGGTGTTTGTAAAATAGAGTTGCTAGAGCAGGTTATTGAAACAAAGTGCGAAACTTGTTTGGAGGGCCAAATAAAACAGAACGAAAAGGGCATTAGCATTACCTTAGCCATGCGCAACATACCCGATAAGTTATTTATAAAACATTTTACTGCTGAGTTTTTTATAGTGGATGCCGATATGGTATTGCCATCTGATATTTGCAAACAATTAGGTTTGCCCAATGGCTACACCATCAAAAGCGGTAAGT
>JAVKLI010000077.1:0-57602 GCA_031539425.1 Bacteroidia bacterium | reverse complement strand
ATTGCTGATTGCTGATTGCTGATTGCTGATTGGGAAGCATAAGTTGGTTGTATTAGAAGGTTAGTAATAAATTAAAAAAATAACGTATAACAATGTTAATCAAATATTTTATTAAATCAAAATTTTTGTTAAAAAAGTTTTATCATAGCTAATTAAAATCAGTTTGAAAACAAATACTTTCCAACAAACATAAGTGAAGATCTTGTATTAAGTGTTATCTTAAAAGTTGACTATTTTATTAGCTTTACGGCTTCAATTTTTAATTTAAAATAATGTCATCATTATCAAATAGAGTTAATTTAATTTCAGAATCACAAACCATAGAAATGGCTCGTAAAAGTAGAGAACTCATCGCTAAAGGTATTGATATCATTAGTTTAAGTTTAGGTGAACCTGATTTTGAAACACCTCAAAAAATTAAAAACGCTGCCGTAGATGCTATTAATAATAACTATACTAAATATACACACGTTAGCGGGTATATAGAATTACGCGAGGCTGCTGCACTTAAATTTAAACGTGATAATGGATTAGATTATAAAGCAGAAAACATTGTTATATCTACCGGTGCCAAACAAAGTATAGCTAACGCAATGTTTTCTCTTGTTAACCCTGGCGATGAAGTTTTAATACCAGCTCCGTATTGGGTGAGTTATTTAGAAATATTAAAACTAACTGAAGGAACCCCAATCATTATCAATTCAAATATTTCAACCAACTATAAGGTTAGTGCTGCAGACCTAGAACAGCACATTACATCAAAAACAAAATTGTTAATATTTAGCACCCCTTGTAACCCTACGGGATCAGTATATTCTAAAGACGAGTTATTTACAATAGCGCAAATACTTCAAAAATATCCAAACATTTTTATTATAAGTGATGAGATATATGAGCACATTAATTTTGTGGGTCAACATCACAGCATAGCTCAATTTGATTTTATCAAAGATAGAGTTATTGTTATAAACGGTGTTTCTAAAGGCTTTGCGATGACAGGATGGAGAGGCGGTATCATGGCAGCTTCAACTTTGATTGCCAAAGCATGCGATAAATTACAAGGTCAGTTTACTTCTGCTACATCAAGTATTACACAAAAAGCCATGCATGCCGCTATGTTAATGCCAGCCTCCGAAACTCATTATATGCGAGATGCGTTTTTAAAAAGAAGAGATTTAGTTTTAAATAAATTAAAAGAAATACCTCAACTAATTACAAATATTCCTGATGGAGCCTTTTATGTTTATCCAGATATTTCAAAGTTAATTGGAAAAAAACACAAGCATTTTACGATAAATAATGGTACTGATTTGTCGTACTATTTATTAGAAGAAGCCCACGTTGCCTTAGTTCCAGGCGCAGCATTTGGTGATGATAATTACATTCGTATATCTTATGCAACTTCCGAAGAAAAATTAAATGAAGCATTTAATAGAATTAAAATTGCGGTTAATAATCTAAAATAAGCTATCATATTCAGTATGAAAAAAACATTAATTAAAAAAGAACACATAAGAGAATTTTTTAAGTCTTTTAATAACTTAAATGTTTTAATTATTGGAGATGTAATGATAGATAGTTATATGCGGGGAAAAGTAACACGTATATCACCGGAAGCACCAGTACCCATTGTATCAATAGATAAAAAAGAAAATAGGTTGGGTGGCGCAGCCAATGTTGCTCTTAATATTCAAGCCTTAGGTGCTAATCCAATATTATGTACAGTAATAGGTACTGATAGTAATGGACAGTGTTTTTTAGATTTATTAAAAAATCAAAAATTAAGTCAAAAAGGGGTTTTAAAATCGAGAGATAGAATTACTACTGTTAAAACCCGTGTTATTGGAAGTAACCATCAACTTTTAAGAATAGATGAAGAGATAGATGAAGATATTTCAATTACTGAATCTAATCAATTAATAACTTTAATTTCTTATTTAATCCAACATGAAAAAATAGATGTAATTTTATTTGAAGATTATAACAAAGGATTAATAACGCCAAGATTAATTTCTAAAATTGTAGAATATGCCAAAACAAAAAACATCCCTATTTGTGTAGACCCTAAAAAGAAAAATTTTAATTCATATAAAGGCGTAACCTTGTTTAAACCTAATTTAAAAGAGCTTAAAGAAGGTATTAAAACAGATATTGACGCAGAGAATATTAACGAACTTCAAAAACAAATTAGTAGTTATAGAGTTAAACAAAAGTTTGATATGGCTTTAGTTACCTTAGCTGATAAAGGCATTGTTATAAATTCTCGCTTATTAAAGCATCATATACCAGCACACTATAGAAACATTGCTGATGTAAGTGGAGCTGGAGATACAGTAATAAGTGTTGCTGCATTATTAATTGCGTTAAGAGCCGACCCTTCTATAATTGCTGCTATATCTAATCTAGCCGGTGGTATTGTATGTGAATATCTTGGAGTGATACCAATTAATAAAGAAATTTTGCTTGAAGAATCTTTAAAATTAAATATTATTAAACCCTAAAGTGTCTAATACCCCATCTCCTACAAACAAAAATGCAGAGGCTATAGCCTCTATGTTTAATAAGATAGCGGAACGCTATGATTTTTTAAACTCCTTTTTATCCTTAGGTATTCATAAAATATGGCGTAAAAAATCAATACAATTTGCTAATCCTCAAAATCCTGTATGTGTTTTAGATATTGCTACAGGTACTGCCGATTTTGCAATTGAAACATTAAATATCTATCCACAAAGCCAAGTTATGGGAATTGATATAAGCTCAGAAATGTTAAAAATTGGTCAACAAAAAATTATTAATAAAAAGTTACAATCTCATCTCACTATTCAAATAGGAGATGCAGAGACAATTGATTTTAAAAGCGCTTCGTATGATTTAATTACCATAGGTTTTGGAGTTCGTAACTTTGATAAGTTAGATGTGTGCTTACAAAATATTAATAGAATGATGAAATCCAATGCTACACTTTGTATCTTAGAGTTTACAAAACCAACCAAATTTCCTATTGTTATTTTTTATAAATTTTATCTCAATGTTATTACCCCAGTAATTGGCAAACTATTTGCTAAAGATAAAGAGGCCTATTCGTATTTGCCAAATTCCATTAATACGTTTCCATGTAATAATGAATTTATAGCTATTTTAAATGCAAACGGATTTAAAAATACAAGCTACAAAACAATGGCTTTAGGCCTAGTAGCAGTATATAAAGGGCAAAAGTAAAAAATTTATTACCCGTTTAATGCCTCTGCACCAGCTACAATCTCTAATATTTCTGTAGTAATAGCTGTTTGACGGGCCTTGTTGTAACTAATTTTTAAATTACGCAACATGTCTTTGGCATTATCTGTAGCCTTATGCATCGCTGTCATACGTGCTTCATGTTCTGCAGCAAACGAGTCTAATAACGCATTATAAAATTGAACTTTTAGATTTAATGGTAAAATAGTTTCTAAAATAAGTTGTTGATTAGGCTCTATTTCGTAATTGGAGTTGTTATTAATATTTGTAACATCTGAAAGCATTGGCAAATAATGCTTATGATTGGGGGTTATAGATTTAAATGAACTATATACTAAAGCAATTTTATTAAATGTATTATTAGTATACAATTCTAATATCTGATTGGCAATCTTTTCTGCATTTTCAAATGTAAGTTGATCGAACACGCTATTAGGTTGTATAGTAGATAATGGTAACTCAAAATGAAGGGGCGTTTTTTTAAAAACATCTTGAGCTTTTTTACCAATACTTAAAACTTTTACATCATCATTTGTATAGGTAGTTTGAATTAAATTCCAACATTTTTTAATGGTATTAGAGTTAAATCCCCCTGCTAATCCACGGTTTGAAGTTATTACAACTAGTAAAGTTTTATTGCCTTTGGTAGGCGTTATAAAGCTATTTTTAGTATTGGCAGATTGATTTAAAATATTATTAGTAATAGTTTCTAACTTGGAAGCATACTGACGCATTTGAATAACCTTATCTTGAGTGCGCTTAAGTTTAGCTGCACTTACCATTTTCATAGCGCTAGTAATTTGCATGGTAGATCCAACCGAGCTAATTCTACTTCTTACTTCTTTTAAATTTGGCATTTATGCAATTATTAACTTTTTTATATTAATCGAGATATGCTTATTTTATTAATTAAAATTTTTAGCAACAGCAGCGGCAACTTTTTCAATGGCAGCAGTTATATCATTATCAAATTTACCTGCTTTTAGGGCGTCTAATGTTGGTTTTATTTGTTTTTCGCATGTATCTAAAAATTCTGCTTCAAAAGCTTTTACTTTATTAAGCGGAACTGAACGCAATAAGTTTTTTGTTCCAACATATATTATTGCAATTTGCTGTTCTACTCTTAATGGTGATGCGTTGGCTTGCTTTAATATTTCAACGTTTCTGGATCCTTTATCTAACACTAATTTAGTGGCTGCATCAAGGTCAGACCCAAATTTAGCAAATGCTTCCAACTCTCTATATTGTGCTTGATCTAGCTTTAAAGTACCTGCTACTTTTTTCATAGATTTAATTTGAGCATTACCACCCACACGAGATACAGAGATACCTACGTTAATTGCAGGGCGCACTCCTGAGTTAAATAAATTAGACTCTAAGAAAATTTGACCATCTGTAATAGAAATTACGTTTGTAGGAATATATGCAGATACGTCACCTGCTTGTGTTTCTATGATTGGCAAGGCCGTTAAGGATCCACCACCTTTAACTACTTTTTTTAACGATTCTGGCAAGTCGTTCATGTTTTTAGCAATCTCATCTGATGAGTTAATTTTTGCTGCACGCTCTAATAAACGGCTATGTAAGTAAAATACGTCTCCTGGGTAAGCTTCACGTCCGGGCGGGCGACGTAATAACAAAGAAACCTCTCTATAAGCAACTGCTTGCTTTGATAAATCATCATACACAATTAATGCCGGGCGACCGGTATCTCTAAAAAATTCACCTACTGCTGCTCCTGCAAATGGAGCGTAAAATTGCATGGGCGCTGGGTCTGATGCGTTAGCGGCTACAATTACAGTATAGGCCATAGCGCCTGCCTCTTCAAGCGTTCTAACAATGTTAGCTACGGTTGATCCTTTTTGTGCAATAGCCACATAGATACAAAATACAGGCTTTCCTGCATCATAAAATTCTTTTTGATTAATGATAGTATCCAAAGCAACGGTTGTTTTACCGGTTTGTCTATCACCAATGATTAATTCTCTTTGTCCACGACCAATAGGTATCATAGAATCAATGGCTTTGATACCCGTTTGTAATGGTTCATTTACTGGTTGTCTGTAAATAACACCAGGCGCTTTTCTTTCTAAAGGCAATTCATAAGTAATGCCTTGTATTGGGCTTTTACCATCTATTGGCTGGCCTAAGGTATTGATAACACGGCCTAGCATACCTTCGCCTACATTGATAGATGCTATTTTACCTGTTCTTTTTACGGTAGAGCCTTCGCTTATACCAGCGCTAGCACCTAATAATACAGCGCCTACGTTATCTTCTTCCAAATTTAAAACAATACCTTGTAGACCTGTTTCAAACTCTATTAATTCTCCAGCCTGAACTTTGTTTAAGCCATAAATTCTAACTATACCATCTCCTATTTGTAATACGGTTCCAACTTCTTCTAATTGTGCAACTGAGTCAAAATCCGCAAGTTGTTTTTTTAATACCGCTGATATTTCTGCTGGATTAATTGATTGTGCCATAATGAATATTATTTATTTTGATTGAATTAATTGTTTCTTTAATGTATGTAATCTGTTGCTTACAGACATGTTTAGCTGTTTTCCATCTACGTCTAATATAAACCCACCTATTAAATTTGGTTTTATTTTTTCGGTAAGTTCGATGGTTTTATTTAATTGTTTTTGAAGTACTAATTTTAAATCGTTTTTTTCCTTATCATCTATAGCATAAGCTGATGTAAGAGTAACAGCGATTATTCCTTTATGTAAATGATATTGTTTAATAATTTCATTACTAATTTCTGGCACTAATTTTTCTCTGTTTTTTTCAAATACAAGGTTTAAAAAATCTAATGTAAAAGTTGATATTTTTTTATCAAAAATAGTTTGTATGGTTTTAGATTTTTTATCTGAGTTGATAATTGGATTATTAATAAACTGAATAAAATCAGACGATACGTTACATACCTCTTTAATATAAAGAATATCTGTAAATAAATCTTCTAATTTATTTTTTTCTATAGCAAGTGATATTGCTGTTTTTGCATATCTCGCCGCAGTAGCCATTGTTATTAATTAAGTTTAATATCTTTTAAATAGGTGTTAACCAATTCTTTTTGCTTATCCTTAGAACTTAGTTCTGACTGTAATATTTTTTCAGCTATAGAAATGGATATATTAGTTACTTCTAACTTTAATGTTTCTATTGCTTTATTTTTTTCGTTTTGAATTTGTTCTGTAGCAGCTTTTAACACATTGTTAGCTTCTATTTCAGCTTTCTTTTTAGCCTCAGCAATCATGTTACTACTAGTATCTTTAGCTTCTTTTAATATTTTATCTCTTTCTTCACGAGCTTCTTTTAATATTTTATCGTTACTGGCTTTAAGCGCTTGCATTTCAGATTGCGCATTTTTAGCACTAGCTAAAGCTTCTGTAATACCCTGTTCGCGTTGTTTGATAGCGTTTAATATAGGACGCCATGCAAATTTACGAAGTAAAATTAAGAGTAAAATAAATGTTAAGGATGTCCAAAACAGTAAGCCTACTGCAGGTTCTATCAATCCGGATAAAATAAATAATTGTGTCATAAATTTGAAATTTTGAGGTAATAAAAAACAACGCTTTGAATTTCTCAAAGCGTTGTTTAAATTATTATTTAGACATTAATGCCACTACCACACCAAATAAGGCTACACCTTCAATTAATGCAGATGCAATAAGCATCACAGTTTGAATTTTTGATGTTGCTTCTGGCTGACGTGCAATAGCGTCCATTGCGTGTCCTCCAATTTTTCCAATTCCAATTCCGGCTCCTATTACTGCTAAGCCTGCTCCTATTGCTGCTATACTTCCTGTCATATTGTTTTGTTTTTAGTTGTTGTTAGTTTATTTGTTTTAATGTTTTGTGGTATGTTCTCCATCGCCTTCATGGTGAGGCTCTGCTACGGCGGTACCAATAAATAACGCTGTAAGCATTGTAAAAATATAAGCTTGTAATAATGCAACCAAACACTCTAAAACATCTATAAACAATGTAAATGCAACAGATACAGGGGCTATATAATAAGTTTTAAATACAAATATGATCCCTATTAATGAAATAACAATAATATGCCCTGCTGTAATGTTAGCAAATAAACGAATCATTAACGCAAATGGTTTTGAAAACACACCCACAATTTCTAATGGTATTAAAATAGGATACAACCATTTTGGGCAAGGCGGCAACAGTAAATGATGCCAGTAATGTTTGTTGCCATTAATATTTGTTATTATTAAAGTTCCTACAGATAACACCAATGTAAAAGCAATATTACCTGTTAAATTTGCGCTAATAGGAATTAATCCAAATACATTATTAGTTAGTACTAGAAAAAAAACAGTAAGTAAATAAGGTGTAAATTTTTCATATCCGTTTCCAATATTTGATTTAGCAATATCATCTCTTACAAATACTATTAGTGGTTCAAAAAAAGATTGTTTGCCTTGTGGTGCATTTGTAACGCCTTGCTTTTTATAGGTGTTTGCAATTGAAGTAAATAGCCATAAAATAAATATAGCAGATAATATAAGCTGTACAGCATTTTTAGTTAATGATAAATCGTAAATAACTTCATTTATATCTAAGGATATGATATGCTCTTCATGAAGAGAGTAGCCATTGTAACTAGCATGCCCATGCTCAAATTTTGATGATGAAAAACATTGTAACCCTTTTGTAGAAGAATAAATAATAATGGGTAATGGAATAGCAATTGAATGATGCCCTTCGCCAGCAATATGCCATGAGTGGGAATCTAAAATATGTTCAAAAGCAACGGCGGTAATGTCAACTACTTTTTCTGAATGTGATGCTGATGAATCTGTTTGTGAAGTATAATTTGAAGTAGTAACCGTTGATGAATGATACGCTTCAGTTTCGTTGGCCAATAAAGTACAAAATCCAAACAAAATAAATACCGATGTTAGAAGTATATTCCACATTTGGTGTTTTTTATGAGATTGTATTGCCATTTTATTATTAAATAACTGCTTTTAAAAGCGGCGCAAATATATTTATTTTTAAAATGAATTACATATTTATGTGAAAAAATCTATTTAATAAAGTAGCTTTTATTTTAATATTTGTTTCAATCTTCAAATTAATTGCATGTTATGAAATATGTTTTTATTATAAAATAGTAGTTTCAATTTAAAAATAAATGCTGTACTGATTTTGGGAATCAAAATATGACACACAAAACAAGATTAATTGTTTATGTGTAATTAAAAAATAAATTTTACTAAAATATCTGTTTTAACAAGTTAAGATGTGATAAAACAAATTAAAGTTACTTTACCAAAGTTATAAACCCAGTATAAACCTTATCTCCAGGCGCATTACAAACATAGTAATATATACCACTTATCATATCTTTTGATGGTTTCCAATCTCCGTTTTTATAGTTGGTGGTTTCAAATATTTTATGACCCCATTTATCAAATATTTGTAATGAGGTATTTGGTCTGGCTAAAATTCCTTCAATTTCTAAAGCATCGTTAATACCATCATCATTTACTGTTAATATATTTGGAACTTTAAGCGAACAAATTTTTATAGATATAGTTTTTGTAGCCATTCTAAAATAGCCGCAACTATCTGTAGATGTTACAGTGTAAGTATGAGCACCATAACCTGATGGCGCATTAGTTTCAATATTTTGAGAAGTGCCAATTTGAGACGGCTTTGTATCAAACCACTTAAAACTAACTGGACCAATTCCATTTACAATTTGTGAATACCAGTTCATTTTTACATTAGTACATAATGAATCTGGAAATGGCGGAACTATATTTAATACAGCGTTATCAGGGTAATTTTTAATAGTTATGGTATTGCTAGCAGGATAAGCACAAACGCCTGTTGCAACAAAAATTAATGTGGTTTCATTTGCATTAGATTCAAAAGAATAAGTTAATTGATTATTAACACCAGGTGCTAATACTGGCCCAGGCAGGGTTAACCAATTTTGCGAATGCGGCTTACCATCATTAGCTTCTACTAATGATGTAATGGTAGATGTAACTTGTACTGTTGTATTTTGACATTTTGTAAAATCTTTTGGTAATTTAATATCAAGTATAGCTTTTGGTTTTACATAAACTGATAATGAAGCTGAGCCTGGTGTAATAGGGTAACCATTGCACGAAAGCGTACCTACTGCATGGTATATGTTTAAAAACGGATTTGGCTTTACAGTAATGATTGGGGTTGTAGAAATAGTATTTGAATTTAAAATTTCTTTAAAGTACCACATATATCCTGTTGCGTCTCCAAATGAAGTAAGGGTAACATCTTGCCCTTCACATATAGTAGATGTTAGAGGGGTTACAGAGATATTAACTACAGTGGGTATTGATTGAATTTTTATTTCTTTATTATTTGTACAACCCGTAACAGTATTGGTAACATTTAAAGTAAACGTAATTGGTGCCGAACCTTGTGGTGGAACTTTAATTTTTACTTGGTCTACAATGCTATTATTAACAGCTAAAGACGAAGAAGGGGTTAATGAAAAGCTAAATTGTGAAGGTGATTGCAACTGTTCACAATTATAAAATACAATATTAGGACGCATATTGGTTGCGCTTCCTGTTGTTTTGCCGCATGAACTAACATCATCGGCGTAATAAGTGGTAGATTGATAGCTTGTGTTACTATATAATGCTTGAGGATTGGCTAAATTACCTGCAAATATTGGTCCATGGCAAATGTCAATTAATATATTAGAAATACCATCCCATAAATATGGCGTAGAAAATGGTATTATGGTAATACCATTGTTAATAGTGAGATTTCCAGTATAAACATTGGAAAAAGAAGTGTTTAAATCGAAATTATTTGTAGCAACTAAATTATTTGTACATTTTATACCTACAGACGTTCCAGGAAATTGATTTATAATAAAGGGAGGACTTGAAGAATAATTAAACGCTATAGCGGAAATTTTACCAGCTTTTAAGCCTCTTGATGTTAATTCAATAGCTCTAAATAAATATTGATGCCTGCTAGTTTTATATAATGAAACAAAAGGATTAACATTTATTACAGAGCTTACACTATTTGTAGTACTACTTACAACTGTTTGCGAATTAGCACAATTTGTAGCGCCCGGTTTTAAACCGCAAACGGGTGATAAATTTGACCCGTAATACATTTTAATTAATGCCGAATCTATGCCTGGGCAATATAAATAGTTTTGATAATTGGCATTGGTAGTAAATAAATAATTTGGCGCTTCTTTTTTAGTGATTATTAATGTATTTGTTGCTTTACAATTATGCATATTTTGAGCTGTAATAGAATAGATTCCTGCTACTACCGTAACAACACTACTATTTGGACTGGTTGGTTGCGTTGTGCTTGTTATTGATGACCAGGTATAAGTTGTATTACCTTGATTGCCACCACCTATATTACTTACAGTTAAAGTGGTATTTGGTAAATTATCGCAATAATTATAATTACCTAATATATTTAAAAAAGGTTGAGGAGAAATAGGTACTTGGCCATAAATAGTAGTTTGGCAACTATTTATTTTATAATTACAATAAATAGAATTATTAGGTAAAGTGTTTACCCCAATGGTAAATGTATTTGATTGGGTAACGCTATTATCATTCCAAGAAAATTTATTGACAACAAACCCAGGAGGTAATACTAGAGAAGCTGTAAAAACGCCACCTATACATAAACCAGAAGTAGGGGTAGTAACTATAGTGCCTGAGGGTATGCTTCCATTTAATATCAAAACAACAAATGATTTTACTGTAGTTTGAGCAGGGCTACCATTATCTGTAGCTGATAATTGAATGGTGTAATAGCCTGGCAGTGCAAACTGAGGATTGATAGTGATATGAGCATCTGTAGAGCCATTACCATAGGTATAAATACCAGTAAAAGCAGCTACTGGCATGGTTGCGCAACTGACGTTAACATTTACAATTTGATTAATTTCCGGGCCAAGAAATGATTCTTTAAATGTAGTAGGCGCGCTAATACAAACGGTGTCACAATCTGTAACCAATCCTAAAGCTATAGGCTCAACATTTTGTTGCGCAGCGCAGGTATTAAAATTAAAGCGTTTTCCTGTTAACCAACTTACGCCATTAAATGGCGGCGTATTACTATTACCATAATAGTCAAATCCATTTTTAATAAATCTACCTATCTGATAAAAAGTAACACCATCTCCAGCGTTAGCACCAACCGTAGCAGCAGTACCGCCAAATCCATCAGTACCACCTGATGCGTTGCCTGTAGTCCACTCCATACGTTTGTAATGAAAACAAACATTTTTACCCGTTGGCAGGGCCTGGTCTGTACCTTCAGTTAATATGCATGCAAATGAATTTAATAGCTGGGTTGTTGGTAATCCGCCTCTGTAATACGAAATACTATCCCATATCACAATCATTTTAGTAGCAAACACATCTACTCTCACCTTTCCATAGCGTTGACCTAAAATTGGAACTGTAGCGGTAACGGTATTATTAGCCCCTATAACACAATCGGCCCAAAAAGGAGCTAACATTTTATATGATGGATTTGGTGGTAGCGGAATTGGGAAGCCTGTTGAACTAAACGCATTTGTGGTTGGAGTTCCAAATTGTATATTACCATTAGTACCCACGCTACAGCTATTGTATTGATTTCCATAAAAACAAAAACTAAATGGTATAGCCACTAAAGTAACGGCATCATCTACACCAATAGATGGAGACCAAGCATTAGTACCTTCTGGGTAACCTGGAGGCATGCACTCTGTAAGCAAAACGTTTGAATTAGCTGTACGGGCTTGTGGCTTGTTTTGAGGTTTACTAAAATCTAACGTGCGTAATTGTGCCTTGCCGCTAATAGTACTAAGTTCATATCTATACAATAACCCACTTGATTTTAAAGAGTCGTATTCTTTACTATTTATAATAATGGGTTGTGCATGTCTATTATCTAAAGTTGGCACTATTGGCTTTTTGTAGGGCTTTACATCAGTAGATTGAGCCAATACAAACAAAGTTGTAAGCAAGCAAAAAGAAACTATAAGATTAATTTTTCTAATTTTCATAAAATTATTTTTAGTAAATATCTTTCAAGATAATAAAAAAAGCAAACAAAATTATTTTTTTAGTAAAAATCTTCGGTTATATTATAATCTAATATTTTTCTATACAAAGTTCGTTCGCTTATGCCTAAATCTTGTGAGGCATTTTTCCTTCGTCCTTTATGTTTTATTAATGCTTTTTTAATTAACGTTATTTCGCTTTCTTGTAATGATAAATTAGACGATTCGGAAGTAATAATGGCAGCATCTTGTGTTAGTGATTTATTAGAACTAACCTGAATTATAGGTTTTTCAATTGGAATTTTTTCAATTTGCACACTAATATTAGTTGGACTTATTGCCTGAATGGCATTTAAATTATCGGTGATAGAAGGGTTTGTTATGTTATTTCGAACAGTTTGTTTTAATTCATCTAATTCTTTTTTTAATTCAAATAATACTTTATATAAAATATCACGTTCGTTAATTTCTCCTTGTTGGTGCGCCCCTTGAGATGGGTTAATAATGGCAGGTAATTTATTTGAATGGTAATCGGGTAGGTATAAAGAAAGAGTGTTTACATTAATAAGTCTTTCTTTTTCTATTATAGAAATTTGTTCGGTAATGTTTTTTAATTGCCTAATGTTGCCTGGCCAATAGTAATTGGTTAAAAAAGCATCGGCTTCTGGGGTTAATTTAATAGGTGGAATTTTATACTTTGACGCAAAATCATTTGCAAATTTTATAAATAATAATTGTATGTCTTCCTTTCTATCTCTAAGTGCAGGGAGAATGATTGGCACGGTGTTGAGTCTATAATAAAGGTCTTCTCTAAATTTCCCTTTTTCAATAGCTATATTAAAATTTATGTTGGTAGCTGCTACAATTCTCACATTTGTTTTTTGCACTTTGCTGCTACCTACTCGCATGTATTCACCGGTTTCAAGTATTCGTAATAACCGAGCTTGTGTTGGTAGCGGCAATTCGCCCACTTCATCTAAAAAAATGGTGCCTCCATTGGCTACTTCAAAATAACCCTTTCGTTCTTCATTAGCGCCTGTAAAAGAGCCTTTTTCATGGCCAAACAATTCACTATCTATAGTGCCTTCGGGGATGGCACCACAGTTTACAGCTATGTAATTACCATGTTTTTTTGCACTGTATTGGTGAATAATCTGCGGAAACACTTCTTTACCTGTGCCACTTTCGCCATTGATGAGTATGGTTAAATCTGTTGGCGCTACTTGGCAAGCAATTTCTAAAGTCCTTTCTAATATTGGGCTGTGACCTATAATACCAAATCGTTGTTTTATAGATTGAAGTGCTATATTCATTTAATTTATAGTTTTATTAAAACTCATTAATTCCGTTAACAGTAGTATATTTCATAGTATATTTTACGCCTGGATTTATGTATTTGTATGCGCTATGTGCCATTAAGGCTGCTTCGTGAAAACCACATAATATAAGTTTCAATTTATTTTTATAGGTATTGATATCACCTATGGCATATATACCAGGTATGTTTGTTGAATAATCTTCAGTATTTACCTCAATAGCATTTTTGTCTATATTTAAACCCCAACCCTCTATGGGGCCTAATTTAGGGCTTAATCCAAACAATGGAATTAAGGTATCTAAATCAATAGTTGTTTGCACATTTGTTTTAGCATCTTCAATAATTAGTTTTTCAAGCGTTGAATTGCCAGTAACTGATTTTAAATTGGTATTTGTGAATAATTTAATTTTTCCGCTAGCTGCTAACTGTTGCACTTTATTTACGCTATCTGGTGTGCCTCTAAAGGATTCTGAGCGATGCGCAAGGGTTAATTCTTGACAAATATCACTTAAATATATGGCCCAATCTAAGGCGCTATCGCCACCTCCAGCTATTACCACTTTTTTATTTCGGTGCACTTCAGGGTCTAGCACCATATAATTAATGCCTTTGCCATTTTCAAATTGCTCTATGCCTTGTAGTTCAGGTTTGCGTGGTTCAAAACAACCCAAACCAGCTGCTATTACTATTACTTTAGCTTCTATTGAAGTGCCTAAATTAGTAGTAAGTGTAAATGATTGATCATTATTTTTAGTAACACTTTCAACGCGTTCGCCAAAGGTAAATGATGGGTTAAAAGGCGCTGCTTGTTGTAGCAAATTATCTACCAACTCTTGAGCCATAACGGTAGGAAAACCTGGTATGTCATATATAGGTTTTTTAGGATAAATTTCTGAAAGCTGCCCTCCAGCCTTTGGTAAATAATCTATAAGGTGGCAACGCATTTTTAAAAGTCCAGCTTCAAAAATGGCAAATAAACCTACTGGCCCGGCCCCCACTACTGCAATATCAGTTTTAATCATATTTGATTTTTTAAGATTGCAAAGGTAATGAAATTGGGTTATGCAAAACCCAAATTATAAGCGTTTTCGGTTTTGTGAAACTATTTTTATACTTCTTTTAAGTAAAAACTTAACATAAACTTAACATTAAATTTTGATTTTTAAAAAAAGTATAAGGTATGTTTGCCGCATAATTTTAAAAACAAAAAACATGACAACAGGACTCAGCATCATTTTAGTAATATGCATTCTATTAGCTTGCACTTTTGAATTTGTAAACGGATTTCATGATACCGCCAATGCAGTTGCAACTGTAATTTACACAAATTCATTAAAACCAACCTATGCGGTTATATATAGCGGCGCTTTAAATTTTTTAGGAGTACTTACTGGAGGTGTAGCTGTAGCAATGGGTATCGTTAACTTATTACCCATGGAGGTTTTAGTAGATGGAAACGTAAATCATGGTATTGCTATGATTTTAGCAATATTAATTTCTGCTATTGTTTGGAATGTAGGAACTTGGTATTTTGCTATTCCAGCTTCAAGTTCTCACACTTTAATTGGTTCAATTTTAGGTATAGGTTTGGCATTTTATTTTTTACCCGATAATGTGGGTGGTTCTGCTGTAAATTGGAGCAAAGCCCAAGATACCGGGTTAGCTTTATTAGTTTCTCCTTTAGCAGGGTTTATGATGGCTATTATCATCATGTTTGTTTTTAAACGAATTATTAAAGATAAAGACATTTATCAAGAAGCAGATCAAAACAAAAAACCGCCGCTCCCTATCAGAATGTTGTTATGGTTAACTTGTGGTTTAGTAAGTTTTTTTCATGGACAAAATGATGGTCAAAAAGGCGTGGGATTAATTATGTTGATTTTAATTATGATAATGCCATCTTATTATTCTTTAGATGAAAATGTGAATTTACAATCTATAAAAACAAATGTTGTAACTATTGAACAATTAGTGATTAAAGCTGATTCAAGCATTTTATCCAAAAAAGAACTTGAAATTAGAAGTAAATTAATTAATACTTGCCATACTTTTAGCAATACTGTAAACAATAAAATATCTGCTACAGATATTGAATTATCTAACAAAATTGATGTAAGAAAGCAAATTGTTATTATTTCTAAAAGCGCAGAAAAACTATTAAAAAGCGAAAACTTGGCCTTATCTGATAAAGAATTAAAGATGTTAAAGACTCAAATTAAAGCATCTAAAAAAATTATAGAATATGCACCATCTTGGGTTATCATCCTCATTTCATTATGTCTTGGTTTAGGCACGATGATAGGCTGGAAACGTATTGTAAAAACTATTGGCGAAAAAATAGGTAAACAACACATGAGCTATGCTCAAGGTGCAAGTGCCGAATTAGTCGCCGCAACTGGTATTGGTTTAGCATCTGGATTTGGGTTACCTGTAAGTACTACACACATGTTAAACTCTGCAGTGATGGGAACCATGGTGGCAAAAAAAGGACTTAAAAATTTACAAAAGAAAACAGTTATGAATATGCTTTTAGCTTGGGTACTTACATTACCTGTAACCATAGTACTTTCAGGAGCATTATTCCTTTTGTTTAGAGCTATCTTATAAAAAGACAAATAACAATACAATATAAAAAACAAGACGACACAAGACTCAAAATAAATAAATAAAAAAAAACACACGCAAAGATGACAACACAATTTAAAACACTTTTTTATATACTAACACTTCTATTATCAATTAATTTAAAAGCTCAAGAACCTGTAAGCAAACCTATAGAACCTACAAAAACAGAAATAGCAGCAGCACCTAAAACAGAAAAAAAATGGTATGAAAACATTTCAATAAGAGGGTATGGGCAAGTTAGATATAACAGATTATTAGAAACCAATGAAAACCTAACCTGTGAACAGTGCGACAGATCATGGGGAAAAAATGGTGGGTTTTTTCTGCGTCGTTTGCGATTAGTATTTTATGGACAGGTTCATAAAAATGTGTATTTCTATATTCAGCCAGATTTAGCTGCCAGTGTAACAAATGTAGGCTTACATTATCTCCAATTGCGAGATGCTTACTTTGATGTAGGCCTTGATTCATTAAACGAATTTAGATTTAGAATAGGGCAAAGCAAAGTACCTTATGGCTTTGAAAACTTGCAATCGAGCCAAAACCGTTTAACGCTTGATAGAAATGATGCTTTAAACAGCGGAGTAGCAAATGAAAGAGACATGGGCTTGTACTTTATGTGGGCGCCACACAGAATTAGAAAATTATTTTCAACACTTGTAAGCAGCGGCCTAAAAGGGAGTGGCGATTATGGTGTACTTGCCATTGGCGCATTTAATGGCCAAACAGCTAACTCAACAGAACAAAATAACGACCTACATTATATAGCTCGTCTATCTTATCCATTTGAACTAGGCTCTCAAATACTAGAATTAGGGATTCAAGCCTATACTGGTAGATGGGTTATACCAACTTCAAATAAAACATCAACTGTAAAACATCAAAATGATTACAATAGTTATTTAGATGAACGTTATGCAGCCACTGTAGTGTTATACCCTAAGCCCTTTGGTTTTCAATCAGAAATTACAATGGGTACAGGCCCACAATTTAATAGCAGTACTATGAGAATTGAAGAAAAACCATTATACGGGGGCTATGCACTTATAAACTATATGATTAATTATAAAAAACAAACTATTATTCCCTTTGTTAAATACCAAATGTATGAGGGCGGCAAAAAACATGAATTAGATGCCCGTAGTTATTCTATGAACGAATTAGAAATAGGCGCAGAATGGCAAGTTAATAAAAACTTTGAATTAACTGTTCAATACACTATATCTCGAAGAAATACTAAAGACGGTTCTTACTATGACAACTTAGGTGTTTTATTACCCAATAAACTAGCCACCCTACAAGAAGGAAATTTATTAAGAATACAAGCGCAGGTTAATTTTTAACACAAGCAAAATAAATTTGACTTTAGTTAGATAAATAAAATTATTTAATCAAGTTTTAACTCATGGCGTACTATTAGCAACCGGTATTACCTTACCATTAAATAAATGTAAGCCGTTAATGGTAAAATCAAAAATATATTGTGCCATGTGATTTGGTAATACGTTGGCTTTATAATTAGGAAAAGCTTCTGAAAGCATTTCTGTTTGTACAGCGCCAAGAGCTAAAGCATTGATTGCAATGTTTTTATTTTTTAACTCTTCTGCTAAACATTCTGTAATACCAATTAATGCAGCCTTAGATGAGCTATATGTTGATAACCCAGCAAATTTAACAGAACCCTGCATGCCGCCAATACTGCTTATATTAACGATGTGTGATTTTTGCTGCAATCCCATTACTGGTAATAGCTGTTGGATTAAAAAATAGGGCGTAAATACATTTACTTGATAAGTTTGTTGAATGTCAAACAGGGACATTTCTTCAATAGGCTTGTTAATAAGAATTCCGGCGTTATTAATTAAATAATCAACAGTTATGGTTTTAGATTTAATAATATCTATAGCATTTTGAATTTGTGAATTATCTGTAAAATCAACTGAAACAGTATGTAAATTTTGATCATTTAATTTTTTTAAAGGCTCTATATTTCTTGACAAACAAATAACATAAAATCCGTTTTGTAAAAACAATTTTGTTAATTCAAAACCAATTCCTCTGCTTGCGCCTGTAATTAATACTGTTTTCATTATATTTAAAAAATGATTTTTTAACAAATATAAGCACTTCTTAAATAATGATGCTGATTGTTATTTTTACAGCGTTTATTCATCTAATATTGTGGTTTTACTATACGTATTTATAGCTTTTGTACAATAAAATTGTTACATTTGATAATTGAACCAACTATACTGCTTTTTTCTTACCGATTTTTTAAGTAGTACTCATTTTATTGTAATTTCGTGGGCACTTTTTTAAAAAACTAATTCTGTATATTATGACGGTGTTAAAAAAAATAGCTTCTGTATTACTAGGCATGTTAAGTGGATTTGCTTGCATGGTAATATTTGAAAGTCTTGCCAGTTGGCTACACCCAAAGCCTTTAAATTTTAAAATAGAAAATAAGGAAGCGCTTATAGAATACATTAACAATACACCTTTTATATCTATGTTATTAGTGGCTTTAGGGTGGTGCGCAGCGGCTTTTATAGCCGGATTAACAGGGCCAATTATTCACAAACAAAAAAACTATTTACCGTCATTAATTTGCGCCAGTATTTACATGTTTCTTACCGGCTTTAATTTAATAACATTTCCTCACCCCATTTGGATGTGGGTAATAGGTCTATGTTGTTGGTTTCCGCTAGCCTGGTTAGGCTTTAAAACCTATCTAAAATATTTTTTTAATCAACCCAACAACTAACTAATTTTAAACTCAAAACAACACCATGAAATTTTTTATCGATACTGCAAACCTAGCCCAAATTAAAGAAGCCCAACAATTAGGAATATTAGACGGCGTAACCACTAACCCCTCATTAATGGCTAAAGAAGGTATAAAAGGCACTAACAATATTTTAAAACACTATGTTGATATTTGTAACATTGTAGATGGTGATGTGAGCGCCGAAGTAATTGCAACAGATTATGAGGGCATGATTAAAGAAGGTACAGCCCTTGCCGATTTACACGAGCAGATTGTAATTAAAATACCCATGATAAAAGATGGTATTAAGGCCATCAAATATTTTTCAGATTTAGGAATGCGAACCAATTGCACCTTAGTTTTTTCTGCTGGGCAAGCTTTATTAGCAGCCAAAGCAGGAGCTTCTTATGTATCGCCTTTTGTAGGCAGATTAGACGATATTAGCTTTGATGGTATGGAATTAATTTCGGATATAGCAGATATTTATGGTAACTATGGCTATGAAACTGAAATTTTAGCCGCCTCTATTCGTCATCCATTACACATTGTACAATGTGCTAAATTAGGTGCCGATGTTATCACAGCCCCCCTATCTGCTATTACAGCATTACTAAATCATCCACTTACTGATAAAGGTTTGGCACAATTTTTAGCCGACGCTGCAAAATAATATGCACATTAAAATAGGAACAAGGGGTAGTCAATTGGCTTTGTGGCAGGCTAATTTTACAAAAGATAAATTAGAAAAACTCAAGCACACTACCGAAATTATAATTATAGAAACTCAAGGCGACAAAACCCAGCAGTGGAATACTAGCTTTGATAAAATTGAAGGAAAGGGTTTTTTCACAAAAGAATTAGAAGAAGCACTTTTAAACGGCACTATAGATGTGGCCGTGCATTCGTTAAAAGACTTACCTACCGAACAGCCAGAAGGACTTATAATTGCTGGAGTTTCGGAGCGAGAAAACCCTTCCGATTGTTTAATTATAAAAGAAGATAGCGTTGATAAATCTTTAAAATTTAGTTTAAAACAAAACGCTATTGTCGGTACTTCATCGGCACGTCGCAAATCTCAATTACTAGCCTTTAGGCCAGATATTACCGTTACAGATTTAAGAGGAAACGTTCCTACTCGAATTCAAAAGTTACAAACAGAACAATTAGATGCCATCATGTTAGCATCTGCTGGTATAGAGCGTTTAAAGCCAAATTTAATGGATTTTCATGTAGAAGAGTTAAACCCCAATGAGTTTATACCAGCCCCCGCACAAGGCGTTATTGCTTGGCAGGTAGCAGAAAATTCATATGATTTAATAGATATTTTTGAATCTATTTGCGATGTAGATGTTTTGATAAACGTGAACTTAGAACGCAGATTATTAAATACCCTTGAAGGCGGCTGTCAAATGCCAATTGGCATTTATTGCACATCGGAGGTAAACGATAAGGAGCGAAAAGATTTTTATTTAACCTGTTCTTATGCCAATGCCTGGAATGAACAACCGATTCAAATAGCCCTTAAAGCTACTAACACAGCCAGTTTGCCAGATAAAATAACCAAACAAATTAAAAACTTAATACCGCAGTCGGTTTTTATATCACGAGATAAATTAGAAACTAACGACTTTTTAGCCCAATGGTTAGAAAATTTAAAATTTGATGTAGAGTGTAAATCCCTTATAGAACGCAAAAAATTAACCATTAAACAATTACCAAAAACAGATTGGATATTTTTTTCAAATGTTTATGCGACTCAATTTTTCTTTATGCAAAAGCCCGATATTGGTAAAACAAAAATTGGTTGTATGAATAAAGAAGTATCTAAAATAATTAGAAAAGAAGGTTACAGCTCTGAATTTATAGGTCAAAACGCAGATATTAAATTAATAGGTAAACAGTTTGCGGCATGCGTTGGAACAGGAACAGTATTAATACCAATAGAAAGAGACAGTACCAGAATGTTTCAATGGCAATTTGCCCACCCACAAAATGTGTTTGATTTACCTATATTTGCTAGCGTACCGCAAGGGTATCAAATAAAAAACGCACCAAGCGTATTAGTTTTTATAGATTTAGCAAACCTTACAGCCCATTTGGCTACCAATAAAATTTTACCAAATCAAAAAATTATAGTAGTTGGAGTAGACATTAGTAAAATGTTGTACAAACTAAAAATTCCCCTCGATCAATATTACCATGTACCAAATAGTGTTGATATAGAGGTGTTTAGAGCCATTTTAAGTATAATTTAAATCAATTTAAAATGATAGAAAGGCCTCGACGCAATAGAAAATCAGAAACGATTAGAAACTTAGTTCAGGAAAATCACGTTTCAATTAACGACTTTATTTATCCATTATTTATTACAGAGGGTAAACAAGTAAAAACAGAAATTGCCTCAATGCCTAATATTTTCAGGTATAGTCAAGATGTATTGTTAAAAGAAATTGAAAGCTGCATAAATTTAGGTTTAAAAGCTTTTGTACTTTTTCCTAACATCTCTGATACTTTAAAAAATAGTACCGGAACAGAAAGCCTTAACAAACAAGGGTTATACCTGAACACACTAGCAGAAATAAAAAAACAATTTCCCGAAGCATGTATTATGACAGACGTAGCGCTAGACCCCTATAGCAGCGACGGGCATGACGGCATTGTAAAAAATGATGAAATATTAAACGACGAAACCAACGAGTTACTTTGTAAAATGGCTGTAGCTCAAGCCAAATGCGGTGCAGATATAATAGGGCCTAGTGATATGATGGACGGTAGGGTAGGAAAAATTAGAGAAGCACTTGATAATAATGGCTTTACAAACGTGAGCATCATGAGCTATACAGCTAAGTATGCTAGCGGCTTTTATGGCCCATTTAGAGATGCGTTAAATAGCGCACCTAAATTTGGGGATAAAAAAACCTATCAAATGAACCCTGCCAATAGCAAAGAAGCCCTAAGAGAAGCTCAACTAGACTCATTTGAAGGGGCAGATTTTTTAATGGTAAAGCCTGCTTTAAGTTATTTAGATATTATTCAAACACTATCTCAACAAACACCTTTACCAATAGCAGCCTACAATGTAAGTGGCGAATATGCCATGGTAAAAGCCGCAGCAAATAAAAACTGGATAGACGGCGACAAGGTGCGAGACGAAATACTATTAAGCATTAAGAGAGCCGGAGCATCTATTATATTAACCTATTTTGCTAAAGAGTGGGCTATGCAACATAACAAATAACCTATTAACCATGACAATAAATAAAAAAATAAGATTACGATTTGCCCCAAGCCCTACAGGTGGGCTACATATGGGAGGTGTGCGAACAGCCTTATTCAGCTACTTATATGCCAAAAAACATAATGGAGATTTTATATTACGTATCGAAGATACAGACCAAACGCGCTATGTACCCGGAGCCGAAGAATACATTATAGAATCGCTAAAATGGTGTGGCATAGAACCCAATGAAGGCGTAGGCTTTGGTGATGGCCCCCACGCACCATACAGACAAAGCGAACGCAAAGACAAAGGTATTTATACAAAATATGTAGAACAACTAATTAACTGTGGCGGCGCATACTACGCATTTGATACAGAAGAAGAGATTGAAGCCATGCGTAAAAAATTAGAAGCTGCTAAGGTGGTATCGCCACAATACAATGCTATTACAAGAGAAAGCATGCGCAACTCCTTATCATTAAGCCAAGATGAAGTACAAAAATTATTAAACCAAAAAACACCCTTTGTGGTTAGGCTCAAAGTGCCCCGTAATGAAGATATTCGATTTCATGATTTAATACGAGGTTGGATTACCGTTAGCTCCAAACAGATAGACGATAAAGTACTTTTAAAATCAGACGGCATGCCCACCTACCATTTAGCACACGTGGTAGATGATATTGAGATGGAAATATCTCATGTGGTGAGAGGCGAAGAGTGGCTACCATCAGCCCCTGCACACATACTTATTTATAAATATTTAGGCTTAGAAAACACCATGCCATACCTAGCCCATTTGCCCCTTATTTTAAAGCCAGATGGAAACGGAAAACTCTCTAAACGAGACAAATCTGGCTTGCCAATGTTTCCACTCAATTGGCACGATGTGCGCACCAACGAAAAATACATTGGCTACAAAGAAACAGGTTATATTAAAGATGCCTTTATTAATATGCTGGCCTTACTGGGCTGGAACCCCGGCAATAACCAAGAAATTTTATCTAAACAAGAATTGATAACACAATTTAGTTTTGAAAAAGTAAATAAATCGGGGGCTAAATTTGACCCCGAAAAAACAAAATGGTTTAACCAACAATATTTAAAACAATACTCCGATGAACAATTAGCAGAGCTTGTAACGCCACTATTAAAAGAAAAATCAATAAACAAGCCAACAGAATTTATTATTGAATTTTGTAAACTTATCAAAGAGAAAGCACACTTTATCAACGAATTTTATGACTTAGGAATTTATTTTTTTGAAGCACCCACGCAGTACGCCGAAGCGGTAATATTAAAAAAATGGAACTCAGATTTAAAACCATTATACACCGAACTTACAGATAAACTAAACACCTTAACCCAGTGGAATTTACAAAGCATACACGATGTGTTTAATGATTTTACAACTCAAGGTAAAAAAATTGACATGCAATTAGTGCGGGTGTTAACTACAGGCTTAGCTGGAGGTGCCCAACTATTAGATTTTTTAGCCTTACTTGGTAAAGACGAAATAATTAAAAGACTAAAAGCAGGCATACAAGCGCAAAAATAATGCAGTATGATGATGTGTATTTTATGCGAGAGGCTTTAAAAGAAGCACACAAAGCTTTTGAAAAAGATGAAGTACCTGTAGGCACTGTAATTGTGCACAATAACAGTATTATAGCCCGAGGCCATAACTTAACCGAACAATTAACCGACGTAACCGCACACGCCGAAATGCAAGCTATAACTGCTGCTGCAAACTATATAGGTGGCAAATACTTATTAGAATGTAAAATATACATAACCCTAGAACCCTGCATGATGTGTGCTGGCGCCTTATTTTGGAGCCAAATACCACATATGGTTTATGGCGCATCTGATGTAAAAAACGGATACACACAGCATAATCCTAATTTATTTAACCCTAAAATATCAATAACTAAAGGCATTTTGGAGGATGAATGTGCTAGTATTTTAAAACTATTTTTTAAAAGTAAAAGAAGTTAAATATTTCAGTATGCGTATGGCTATTAAAATTTGATAATTTAATGGTGCAATTATTTTAAGTTTGTAACACACAAAAGTGCCCGCATGACAATTGATGAATACATAAAAAGTATAAACGCTCGTTACAAACTTGGCAATGCCACCGAGCATACTTTTCGGGGCGACTTGCAACAACTGTTAGAAACTTTAGTGCCTGCCATTAAGGCTACAAATGAACCCAAAAGACAATCGTGCGGCGCACCTGATTACATTCTGACAAAAAAAGAAATTCCAGTTGGTTTTATTGAAGCAAAGGACATTGGTGACAAAGACCTTGAAGGAGCAAAAAAAACAGGCAACAAAGAACAGTTCAACCGTTACAAAGATTCCCTAAACAACTTAATTTTTACTGATTACTTAGACTTCCATTTATACAGTGACGGAATTTTTGTTACAAAAATTGCAATTGCTGAAATACAAAACGGAACTATCGTTCCGTTGCCTAACAACTTTGCAACTTTTACAAATCTCATCAAAGACTTTTCAACCCACGTTGGACAGACAATAAAAAATTCAAAAAAACTTGCAGAAATGATGGCGGGCAAAGCCCGCATTCTTTCTGATGTTATTGAAAAGGCGTTGACAAGTGATGAAACTCATAATGAGAATAGCACACTTAAAGACCAAATGAACGCCTTTAAGCAAATTCTTATTCACGACATTACGCCCAAAGGATTTGCTGATGTGTATGCTCAAACCATTGCTTACGGAATGTTTGCAGCTCGTTTACACGACCCTACTTTACCAACTTTTAGCAGACAAGAAGCCGCAGAACTAATTCCAAAATCAAATCCGTTTTTACGCAAACTGTTTGGCTACATTGCTGGACCCGACATTGACGAACGTATTAAATGGATAGTAGATAGTTTGGTAGATATATTTTTGGCTTGCAATGTTGAAGAGATTTTAAAAAACTACGGAAAGACAACAAAAATGGAAGACCCCATCATCCATTTTTATGAAACATTTTTGAGTGAGTACGACCCAAAATTGCGAAAGGCTCGTGGTGTGTGGTACACTCCTGCGCCCGTTGTAAATTTTATTGTTCGGGCAGTTGACGATATTTTAAAAACCGAATTTGATTTACCGCAAGGACTTGCTGACAGTGGCAAAACAAAAATAAAAGTTGATTTACAAGGAAAAAAGACTGAACAGGAAGTGCACAAAGTGCAAATACTTGACCCTGCCACAGGAACAGGAACTTTCCTTGCCGAAACCATAAAACACATTTATAAAAAGTTTGAAGGGCAAAAAGGAATTTGGACCAATTATATAGAAACGCATTTATTGCCTCGCCTCAATGGTTTTGAGTTGCTAATGGCAAGTTACGCAATGGCACATTTGCAATTAGATTTATTACTAAAAGAAACAGGTTACAAACCTACCAACAGCTCCCCTCCTAATTTAGGAGGGGCTAGGGGTGGTCAAAGACTAAAAATTTACCTAACCAACAGCTTAGAAGAAAGCCACCAAGATACAGGAACTTTATTTGCCAATTGGTTAAGCACAGAAGCTAACGAAGCCAATTACATCAAAAGAGATACTCCAGTAATGTGTGTAATTGGAAATCCACCTTATGCAGTAAGTAGCACAAATAAAAATGAGTGGATACAAAACTTAATTTCGGATTATAAAAAAGACTTGAATGAAAGAAAAATAAATCTTGATGATGATTATATAAAGTTCATTCGTTACGGTCAGCATTACATTGATAAAAACGGAAGCGGAATTTTAGCCTATATTTCTAATAATAGTTTTATTGATGGAATTACACACCGACAAATGCGAAAAAATCTGTTGGAGAGTTTTGATAAAATTTATATTTTGGATTTGCACGGAAACGCAAAGAAAAAAGAAGTTTGCCTTGATGGTTCAGCAGACCAAAATGTATTTGATATTATGCAGGGTGTTTCAATAAACATCTTTGTAAAAACTGGAAAGAAAAAGAAATCAAAATTAGGAGAGATATTCCACTCAAGCGTACAAGGTAAAAGAGAGTTTAAATACGAAACTTTAAATTCTAATACTATTCAATCTTTTGAATGGAAACAATTAGAATTTACAAAGCCAAATTACTTTTTTGTTCCAAAGAATTTTGATGAAATTAAAAACTACGAAAAAGGTTTTAAAATTGATGAGCTATTTGGCGAAAATGTGGCTGGAATAGAAACAATTAGAGATGCAATAACAATACATTTCAACTCTGATAGTTTGAAAAATGTAATCAAGGATTTTATAAGTTTAGATGAAGTTGAAATTGCAAAAAAATACAATACAGAAGACGCAAGAGACTGGAAAATCGGACGAGCAAAAGAAGATGTAAAATCAAATATTGAAAATCCGAAAGTTTGGCAAAATATTTATTATCGTCCTTTTGATACTCGAAAAACATTTTATTCTGGGAAGCAAAATGGCTTTGTTTGCAATGGCAGATATAATGTAATGAAACATTTATTGAAAGAAAATTTAGGACTAATAATTCCTCGACAAACCACTCAAGATTGGAGACATTGTTTCATTACTGATAAGATTTTTGAAGGAAACATTACAGCAAGTGCAAAACTTTTTGGAACTGGTTGTGCTTTTCCACTTTACCTCTACCCCGAAACCAACGGACAACAAGCCATTGGGCAAAGAGAACCCCTCAGTCCTTCGGACAGATCCCCTTTTAAAGGTGAGCAACTTAAAAGAATACCTAACCTAAACACAGAAATTGTTAAGAAAATAGCCGAAAAATTGGGGTTAGCTTTTGTAGCAGAAAAAACAGATATACATAATTCCACCCAAGCTCCCCTCCTTAAAAAGGAGGGGCTGGGGGTGGTTGAAAAACAGCACCTAAACAATCTCCCACACTTCAAAACATTTCGTAAAAATCTTAGAAACAATCTCACGCCCGCAGAAGCCAAGTTTTGGACAATGGTACAAAACTCGAAGTTTGAAGGCAGAAAATTTAGACGACAACACAGTGTAGATAATTATATTTTGGATTTTTATTGCCCTAGTGAAAAACTAGCAATAGAACTAGACGGAGAAGTGCACTTCAACGAAGCCGCAGAACAGAAAGATGCAGAACGGACTGCGTTTTTAAATCATTATGGCATTAAAGTAATACGCTTTGAAAACAAAATGATATTTGAACAAATAGAATATGTTTTAGATGAGATAAAGAAAAATTTTGGATGGAAAATAACCACCCCTACCCCTCCTTCTAAAGAAGGGGAGTGTTTTGCACCAATAGACATTTTAGATTACATCTATGCTGTTTTACACTCTCCAACTTACCGAGAAAAATACAAAGAGTTTTTAAAAATAGATTTCCCGAGAGTGCCTTATCCAAAAGACAAAGACACATTTTGGCAGTTGGTAAAATTGGGCGGTACTATCAGACAAATACATTTATTAGAAAGCCCAACAGTTGACAAATACATTACGCAATATCCAATAGACGGAAACAATGTAGTTGTAAAACCAAAACACGAAAACGGAAAAGTGTACATCAACAACACACAGTATTTTGACAATGTACCTCAAATAGCTTGGAACTTTTACATTGGTGGTTATCAGCCAGCACAAAAATGGCTCAAAGACAGAAAAGAAAGAACACTTGAATTTAACGATATTTTACACTATCAAAAAATCATCGTTGCATTAACAGAAACAGACCGATTAATGAAAGAGATTGATAAAATTTGGGTTGACTAATAAAATAGGTGAAATTTACACATTGACATGAAACACAAAATATTTTATAAAATCCTACTGAGCTTTTTAATAAGTTATTATGGCTTTGGGCAAATACTTATAAAAGGCAAAGTAACAGAAATAGACAGCCTTACACCCTTAGCGCATGCCTATGTAATTAATTTAAAAACTAAAGTAGGAAATTTAACCACCAGCTTTGGAGAGTTTCAAATAGCGGCTTCAGAACAAGACACGCTTTGCTTTTCGATGATAGGCTATAAAAAAATAAAAATTAAAGCCAGTCTGTTTATGCAACATTCAGAAAAAAATGTGATAGCCTTAGAGAGTAATGCTTATACTTTTAAACCAATAATAGTAAACGAATTTAAAATAAAACCACATGAAAGAGCCTATATGGAGCGGGTTATTCAAAACTCCCGATACACAACCCTATCTGTATTTGAAAGCCCAATAACAGCCATATATAACAATTTTAGCAAAAAAGGTAAAGAACAAAAAAAGTTAGCCAAAATATTTGAAAGAATATTTATAGAAGAACATATTAAATTAAAATTTAATGAAACCATTTTGAGAAAATTAACTGATGATGAAAAAATAGATTTTGAAAGTTTTAGAAAATATTGCTACAATGTAAGCGACGCTTTTATTTTAGAAAACGAAGGATATACTCTATACGCTGCCATTATGAATTGCTACAAACAATGGAAAAAAGAAGGTAGACGTTAATAAACAACCGCGTGTTAAAAACTTAATATAGATTTATACTTTTAGCATTTAAAAAAAAACGAATTTTAAAACCATGGACACACTTAAAGAAAAATTTAAAGCAAAAGCAATGCCATTGGCATTAGAAATTAAAGACATTATCAAAAATAATGGCGATGTTAAACTTGGAGAAATTACTGTAGCTCAAGTTTACCAAGGCATGAAAGGCATGGTAGGTATGGTTACAGAAACCTCAAGGTTAGATTCGGAAGAGGGTATTAGATTTAGAGGATACTCTATTCCTGAATTAAGAGAGCAACTTCCTAAAGCTATTAATGGCACAGAACCCTTGCCAGAAGGCATATTTCATTTGATGCTAGTTGGTGATTTACCTTTAACGGAAGATGTAAAATTTATTACCAACGAATGGCAAAAGCGAAGCATTGTACCTAAGCATGTATTTGACGTAATTGAAAAATTACCCATAGAAACCCATCCTATGACACAGTTTGTTACCGGTGTTATGGCTATGCAAACAGAAAGTGTATTTGCTAAAGCGTATGCAAAAGGGATTCATAAAAAAGATTATTGGGATTATGTATACGAAGATTCAATGAACCTTATTGCTCGCATACCTAGAGTAGCAGCATACATATACCGCCGTAAATACAAAAATAGCGCACATATTGAGCCAGATCATAAATTAGATTGGGCAGCCAACTTTGCACACATGCTAGGCTATGAAGATAATGATATGAAACGTTTAATGCGCTTATATCTTACCATTCATGCCGATCATGAAGGCGGGAATGTTTCGGCACATGCTACACATTTAGTAGGCTCTGCCCTAAGCGACCCTTACTTAGCCTTTGCAGCAGGTATGAACGGTTTAGCAGGCCCATTACACGGATTAGCAAACCAAGAGGTATTATCTTGGATATTAGAATTAAAAGAAAAATTAGGGGGCGGACTTCCAAGCAAAGAACAAATAGCCGACTACATAAAACAAACTTTAGCAGATGGAAAAGTAGTGCCAGGCTACGGACACGCTGTATTGCGCAAAACCGACCCTCGATTTACAGCTCAACAAGATTTTTATAAAACCTATATTAAACAAGATAACATTTGTGAAATTGTACAAATGATTTACGAAGTGGCGCCTCCAATATTAGAATCTACAGGTAAAATTAAAAACCCATGGCCTAATGTTGATGCACACTCTGGAGCTTTATTATTACACTACGGCATGCATCAATATGATTTTTATACCGTGCTATTTGGCGTATCCCGTGCGCTTGGTGTATTAGCTAGTTTAATTTGGGATAGAGCAACAGGTTCTGCAATAGAAAGACCAAACTCTATGACTACAGAAAACATTAAAGCTGCTATTAAAAAAGCAAAAGGTTAATAAAAAATAAATTACACGAGCATGTTAGATGGCAAAGCACTGATACTAGCCACAAAAAAATATGCACACGATAATGTTAGCAAAAGTTGGTATTATACCTTAAGCACTTTAATTTTTCTAATAAGCTCGTTAACTCTTACCATACTTGTTCCGTGGCTATTATTGAAGTTTGTATTAAGTATTTTTTCAGGCTTACTCATAGTTCGTTTATTTGTTATTTATCATGATTACCTTCACAAAGCTATTTTGCACAAATCAAAAATTGCCGAATTATTTTTTACTATATACGGCTGGTACACCTTAGCCCCTAAGCGCATTTGGGCCAATAGCCACAATTACCATCATAAACACAACTCTAAACTATCTACAGCCAGTATAGGCTCGTATCCTATTTATACTTTACATCAATTTAAAAACAGTTCTAAAAAAAAGCAACAAACGTATTTGTTTATACGACACCCACTTACAATTATATTTGGCGTGATATTTGCTTTTTTGTTTGGTATGTGTATAAGGCCCTTATTAAAAAAAGGCATTTACCAATGTTTTGATAATATTATCGCTATGCTTTTTCATGTGTTTTATCAAGGAAGCGTGATTTACTTTTTTAATATACAAACATGGCTATTTATTTGTTTTATTCCACATTTTATATCAGGAGCTATTGGGGCTTATTTATTTTATGTACAGCATAATTTTCCAGGTGTGTTATTTGATACCAATGAAAATTGGGTGTACGAAAAAGCCGCTATGGAATCTACATGTTATATGAACACAACACCGTTTTGGCATTGGGTAACGGGCAACATAGGATACCATCATATACATCACATGAATGCGCGCATTCCATTTTATAAATTACCAACGGTAATGAATGAAATAAAAGAGTTTCAAAATGTAAAACAAACAACTTTAAAATTAAAAGATATTACAGCCGCCTTAAAATTAAAAGTGTGGGATCCTGATATTCAAAAAATGATACCAGTTTAAATTGCTCAATTAAGCACTAAACAAAGGAAACTTCGTCATCATGGTGTTTATTTTTGCTTTAATTTTAGTAATGTTTTTAGGGTTTGTTTTGTTTTGAATTACGGTATCAATAAATTCTATAATTTTTACACAATGTTTTTCATTTAACCCCCTTGTTGTAATAGCTGGTGATCCAATTCTAATACCAGATGTAATAAATGGAGATTTGTCGTCATAAGGCACCATATTTTTATTTACGGTAATGTCTGCCTCACCTAATAAATGCTCAGCTTCTTTACCAGTAATATTTTTATTTCTTAAATCTATAAGCATGGAGTGGTTATCGGTGCCCCCCGATACTATGTTGTAGCCTCTTTTCTTAAGTTCATCTGCCATAGTTTTGGCGTTTTTAACCACCTGAATACTATACTTTAAAAATTCATCTGAAAGTGCTTCTTGATAGGCCACTGCTTTGGCTGCTATAACGTGCTCTAATGGGCCACCTTGTGTGCCAGGAAAAACTGCCATATCAAGGCAAGCGCTCATCATCTTTAATTCGCCTTTGGATGTTTTTTCCCCCATTGGGTTTACAAAATCTTTACCCATCATTATCATCCCACCACGTGGGCCACGTAGGGTTTTATGAGTTGTAGTAGTAACAATGTGGCAATGTGGCAATGGGTCATTTAATATGCCTTTAGCTATAAGCCCTGATGGATGTGATATATCAGCCATTAAAAGCGCATTTGTATCATCTGCTATTTTTCTTAATCTTTTGTAATCCCAATCTCTTGAATAAGCAGAAGCCCCACAGATGATGAGTTTGGGTTTTTCTTGCGCAGCCATTTTTTCTATCAAATTATAATTTACTAAGCCTGTTTTTTGATCTACTCCATAAAATACAGGGCGATACAACTTACCTGAAAAATTAACTGGAGAGCCATGCGTAAGATGTCCGCCATGTGATAAATCGAAACCTAAAATGGTATCTCCAGGCTTTAAGCATGCCAGCATCACAGCTGCATTGGCTTGGGCGCCAGAGTGTGGCTGTACGTTTACCCATTCGGCACCAAATAATTGTTTGGCTCTATCTATAGCCAAAAGCTCCACTTTATCAACTACTTCGCAGCCGCCGTAATATCTTTTGTTTGGTAAGCCTTCGGCATACTTGTTAGTTAAAACGCTGCCCATAGCTTTCATTACCTGACCGCTCACGTAGTTTTCGCTGGCAATAAGCTCAATACCCCTTTGCTGACGATTAAATTCTTCTTTTATTAATTTAAAAATAGCTGTATCTTTTGTCATAATTTATTATAAATGCTTGGTTAGTATATTATACGTACTAAGGTAAAAATAGATATTTTATACATATTTTCTGCTTTATAATATTAAAAAAGTAACGTTTTCTGTTTTCACTTCCTATCCATCATTTTTTTAAAATTAAAAAACACCCTATCCAGCACCGAAGCGTTTTTGGTAATGATGTTGGCTTCTCCTTTCATTTGCTGCTTGTAAGGTAGCGCTTTATGATACGAGGTGGTTAAGCCATTTGGAAAAGCGACATCCACTATGTAGCCATCTTTAGTGGGAACTTCCGATATATTAGCTACTAAGCCCTGAAGCATGCCGTTTTCGTTGTATGGGTAATTATCTAATTTGATATTTACTTTTTGATGCACTGCCAATTTACCAGTATTAGTAAGCGGCACCACGCATTTGCCAATAAATTGCTGATGCTGTTGGGTGGGTATAATGGCCATTAACTCATCACCCAATTTTACTTGTTGGTTTACTACCCACACATTAAAAAACGACACCTTACCGCTCACAGGGCTCTCTATAAGATAAAGCTGTTTCCATTTAAGTATTTCGGTTTGTAAGGTTTTAAGTTGTTGTGAAAGCTCTGTTTTTAACTTGGTGTATTCTTGAAACTGTTGTATTTGCAATTGTAACATGCTTTTTTCTAAACTGTTAATTTGAATTAGTTGATTAGACACCGTAATTTGCGCTTGTTCATTGCTATTGGTGGCATTTAAATAATTCCGTTTTTGTGTTTCAAATTCTCGCTGTGATATGGCTTTGGTTTCAAATAACTTTTTATCTCTTTGGTAATCTGCCTCTGCTAATTGTAATTGCTCAGTATTTACAGTTAGCTGTCGTTTATATTTACTCAATAAATAGTGGTAGTTTATTAAATCTTTTTTAATAAGGCTTATTTGTTGGTTGTAGGCATTAACTTGTACAAACAAGTTTAAATCTTTCATAGCTTTTAAGCATTGTAAATAGTAGGTCGTTAATTCACCTGTTTTTAAGCTGTCTTTGAGGTTAATGCTTTGAGTTGCATCTGGTTGTTTGATAATTTCATTGATCCGAAGGGCTTCTTGCTGTAAATACAGCACATCTTTATAATTACCTGTATTTTCTATCACTCCCAGCACCTCATTTACTTTTACGGTTGTTTTATCTTTTACAAATAAGTGCGTAAGCTTACCATTGCTTTTGGCAACAAGGCTAACGGGAGGGTTTAAAGTGGTAATGGTAATAGGCGCTGTCAACACATCGGGGTATTTAATAAAATAACACAGTGTAACGCCAATAACAATCAGCATCGTTACCACGGTAATGCCAAAACGCAAAATCCATTTAGGCGAAGCGGCTAATATCTCATTCACTGCTTCGGTGCGTAGTATGATGTCTTTTTCTGACTGTGGCATATTGGTTTTTATTTATTACCTATATTTATGGTTGAATTTTAAAACTAAAATTATGGTACGTGAAATCATCATCCCAACTCAAAACACTTATACAATTACCTTGCCGCCCGAAATGCTTGGTAAACAAGTGGAAGTAATAGCTTTTGAAATTGCAGAAAATAAAATGAAAGAGTCTGCAGAAGATATTCGTTTGAAAAACTTGATAGAAAATTTGAATGATTGTAGAGTAGATTTGAAAAAATTTAAATTTAATAGAGATGATGCCAATGATTATTCTAGAAAATAAATTTGCGGTAGATACTAATATTTTAATATACTTATTTGACCAAGAAGAAACCCACAAACGTCTGGTTGCACAAGCTTGTATTACTAAGTTCCCTAAAGTATCCTCACAAGTAGTGTCAGAATTAATTAATGTGGTAAAACGAAAATTAAATCTTGAAAAACATGTGGTTTTAAAAAAATGCGCTGCTATATTAAATAATTGCGAAATTACTCCTATGACAATAACCACGCTTAATAAAGCCATCGATTTAATTAAAAAATACCAATTCCAAATATTTGATGCGATGATTGTAGCGTCGGCGTTGGAGGCTAACTGCACAGCCTTGTATTCTGAAGATTTGCAACACAACCTTGTTATAGAAAACACTTTACGCATCATCAATCCTTTTATTTAATTACCCAGTTCTAGTTGATTTTTTACCAACTCATAATAGGCACCTCTAGCAGCTGTTAACGCTGCATGGTTGCCAACCTCTATTACCTTGCCCTGTTCTAACACAATTATTTGATGCGCATTTTTTACCGTACTTAAGCGGTGGGCTATTATCACTACTGTTTTACCTTTAAAAAATTGGTTTAAGTTTTCCATAATCACTTTTTCATTATTGGCATCCAAGGCACTGGTGGCTTCATCAAAAAACAAATAATCGGGGTTTTTATAAACAGCCCTGGCTATGAGTATGCGCTGCTTTTGGCCAGTGCTAATGCCTATACCTTCCATCCCTATTTTGGTATTATAGCCAAGGGGCAAACTTTCTATAAATTCTTTTATGTTGGCTACCGTAACGGCATGCTTGAGTTTGTCTTTATTTACTGTATCAACGCCCACGGCTATGTTATTGGCTATGGTATCATTAAATATATAACCCTCTTGCATCACTACTCCACAACTGTGCCGCCAAACGCTGGCAGACACTTGGTTTAAATTAAGTTCATTGAGTTTGATGTCGCCTTGTGTAGGTTCATAAAATTTGAGTAACAGTTTCATTAAGGTTGTTTTACCACTGCCGCTGCTGCCCACTATAGCTGTTATTTGCTGGGCTGGTATATACATGCTCATGTCTTTTAACACCTCATCATTACCCACACCTTCATATTTAAATGATACGTTGCTTAACTGAAAAGAAGCCTTTGGCTCTACTTCGCTATTGGTTTCTTTATTGGCAGGCTCTTCGTCTTCTCTGTTGTGAATTTCACCCAAACGCTCCAAACTCAATTTGGCATCTTGCCACTGTTGTATAAAATGCACCATTTCCATTACCGGCGCATTGAGCTGACCAATAATATAACTAATGGATAACATCATACCTAAGGTAACCTTGCCATCCAACACCAGCTTGGCCGACAGTACGGTAATAACAATATTTTTGAGTTCGTTTATTAATTGCGAACCCATATTTTGAGTAGTAGTGAGTGATAGGCCTTTTAAATTTATTTTAAACAATTTGGCCTGTAGGCTTTCCCACTGCCAGCGTTTGTGCCGCTCGGCATTGTGCAATTTTATTTCTTGCATGCCATTTATTAATTCCATTACCTTGCTTTGATTTTGACTACCTTGCTGAAACAGCTTATAATCTAAGGCTGCACGGCGTTTTAAAAAAAAGGTAATCCACACAAAATAAAACACCGAGCCTACTACAAACACTGTAAATATAGCCCCACTGTACCAAGCCAACACACAACTAAATATGACAAAGTTAAACAACGAAAACAAGGTGTTGAGTGACGAGCCGGTTAAAAAGCTTTCTATACTGTGGTTATCGCTGATTCGCTGCATAATATCGCCCGTCATTTTGGTGTCAAAATAGCGGATGGGCAGCTTCATGAGTTTTACAAAAAAATCGCTAGCTAAGGCAATATTGATGCGGCTACTCACGTGCATGAGGATGTAATTACGAATAACCTCTATGCTCATACGCCCAAAAAACACCATGAGTTGGGCCAACAAAATGAGGTAAATAAAGTGCAGGTCTTTATTTTGAACGCCAATATCTATAATACTTTGGGTAAGAAAAGGAAAGATGAGCTGCAACACACTACCCGCCATAAGCCCTATAAATAGCTGCACAATAGCCTTTTGGTATTTTAACAAATAGCTGTATAAAAACGAAAAGTTGTGTTTGTTTTTATCTTTATCCTCCACCTCTTCGGCATAAAAGGCAGGAGTTGGCTCTAGCAGCAGCAGCACGCCTTCATCGTGCCCATCGCTAACCCAGTATTTTAAAAACTCTGCTTTGCTGTAGGTAAGTAGCCCATGGGCAGGGTCGGCAATGTAGAGGGTATCTTTTTTTATTTTGTACAGCACCACAAAGTGGTTTTGGTTCCAGTGGGCTATGCAGGGCAGTGGGGCATCTTCTATAAGTTTGTTATATGGTATTTTTACACCCAAGGTACGCAAGCCCATTTTTTCGGCAGCTTGGCTTAGGCCTTGCAAATTGGCACCCTCGCGGGTGGTACCGCTTTGCTGCAGTATGTTGGGTAAACTAAGGCTTTTGCCATAATGCTTAGCCACCATTCGCAAATAAGTTGCCCCGCAGGCCATCTCATCGGGTTGGTGGTAGTGGGGGAAGGGCGGCATTTAATTAGCACTCACTTTAAAATAACCAATAAAAACAACCGTCATATCGAACTCTTTTTTATCTATTGTACTTCCATCATGGATAATATTATCTGTTGGAGCAACATAAGATTCATAAGGTTTTTGTTTGAGCCTTAATATTGGGTAATTAGAATAATATTTAAAAAACGTAAAAACTAAATCACTTTCTGTAATGTTTTTTGTAGAAATTAGAAAATCTTTTTTCTTGTCAAGAATCATATTTAACATTTGACTAATTGACAAGTTAACAAAAAGTAAATATCTATCTTCTTTACCAATATTAATTGATATTCTATTTGGGCTATTATCTCTATTAAAAATGCTATTTGCCGAACTATTATCCAAATGTAACCCTAAATAATTTTTATTTTTGGGTGTAAATGCAATTGTTTCCAGTTTTGGAAGTTCAAATGAAAAAGCTAACAATTCCACTTCAGCAATTGTTCGATTAGGTTGTAATATTGAAATTAAAAATAAAGCGATGGATTTATTTAAAATTTGTAATTCATTTGCTTTGTCTGTAAGTAATTTGCTAAATTCATATGAATTTTTAACATCATGAAATCTTTTTTTAATGAAATCACTTTTTATTTTTTTTGGAATGGGAAGTACCCCTATTATTTTATTTTGAGGTAATAAAGAGGTATCAGATGTTATAACCTGCATTTCCTCAAGTGTTAATTTTCGCCAAGTATTTTTAGGTTTAAAGGCATTTCGTTTGTAGCATTTATTTTTGTATATATCATATCCTTTAGCAACTTCTACACCATCATTAATTTCTATTCTATCATATAAATTTAGCGAAAAAATCGCATTATCAAAAATTTTTATTCCTTCAATCAATATCATTACTCCGATTTTAACCAATTAATTACCTCTTGCATTATAAAATCAAATTCATTAGTCCTATCTATAATTTCATTTTTAACATTCCAATTACTTTTATAAAAACTATGATCATACCCAACTTTTGGAACTACATTAATATTTTTGATTTTACGTTTTACTAATTCTAGTTGCAAATAATCACAATCAATATCTTTAGTTCCATTTGTACCATATAATATTAAGGTTTTTTGTTTTATTTTAAAAATATGATCATAGATATTAGATTCCGTAAATGAATAATATGAATAATAAGTTCCTTCATCAAAGAGTTTCGTTTTTTCATTTTTATTATTTTCTAATTCTTTAAATCGACTAATGATTGAATCAACAATATACTGCGCTTTGTTATTTGTTAATTCGCCACAAAATTCTAAAGTGCGTACTTTACGAATTTCTTCGTGAAATCGACTATAAATATTAGCTGGGGCTAAAAGTACCAATTTGTTTATTAATCTTGTTTTAAGGGCAAGTTGAGTTGCAATTTTCGTCCCTTGTGAATGTCCAATTACATATAGTTTAGAGATATCAACCCAAGTTTTTGTTTTTAAATATTTTATTACTTGTAGATGTGAGTTTACATAATAATTGCAATTATTATTTAAAGTAAACTCCTGTGGTATATTACCTAAACTGTCAGAGTAGTAACCAGCTTCAGAAGCTGATTTAAGACTTTTATTTCGGTCACTGTTTGCAAACACAGGAATACCTGGTTTTGAAACTACAACAAAATTAAAATCATCTAGAAACTGATTTACATCAAAAGGAAATGCTCCTAAGGCTTCATCTATAAAAAAAGGATAAAATTGTGAGCCAGTAATAAATATAATAGTGGGTTTTTTAGTAACATTATTCACCAACTTATTAAATACAAGAAAATTAATATCATTTACCACGTGAAGCTCTGCATTAAATGCACTTAATGTTGAAAAATTTTCAGAATTAAGTTTAACTTGAGAAAAAGAAATTAACGAAACAAAGTTGAACAAAAGCAGTTTAATGCTTAAATTTAGACAATTCTTTAGTTTCTTCATATGTTTTATTTTCACAGTATTTAAGCACTTCATTTAAATCAATTTTAGTTATTTTTTTGTCATCTGTCATATTTGGGTTAGTATAATTAGCAATAATATGTTGAACATTTACTATAAAATAAGCTAAGCTTTTACAATAAATAGATGGGTTGTCAAAGCCATTTTTTTTACTAAATCTATTTATTAAATAACCACCAGAGCAAACTTTTGATAACTGGCAATTACTACATTTTTTAGACAGTCTATGTTTATTATTATAGTAATAATCTGCTAAGGAGTCAGATTTTAAATCATTTATATTATTATATTTTACATTTAAAAGTGTTTTGTTATCATTTGGATGGCATACTCTTAATGGATCATTAGCCAATATGCCACCATCGGTTTCCAAAACAAAAGTATTATTGTCTACAACCCCATAATATTCATCCCCAATATTAGAAACTCCATAAAATAAGGATGTAAGCAATTCAAATTGCTCTATTTGAATTGTATTATTCTTTAGCCATAAGTCATACATTGATAGTAGCCACTTACCAAAAGTTAAATCATCTTTATAATTAGAATCATACGTATCATCTGGAAAAAGTAGATTCACAACTGTAGCATTTATATTCTTATAATGCGCAAAAATCTCTTCTGGTAGTTGGTTGATATCAATTACTGATAAAATACCTGGAGTATATCCCATATACTTTTTATATAAGTTAAAACCTCTAACTATTTGATTGTATGAACTTTTTCCTGAATGGAATATACGATTATTATCATTACTTGTTTTGGTTGTATCTAAGCTAAATCCAACATATATCTCGTGTTTTTTTAAAAAATCAATCCAATTTTTATTAATTAAAACACCATTAGTTTGAATACCAAATGTAGGTTTAATAGAATGTTTTTTAAAAATTACAACAACAGAAGTTATAAAGTATTCATAAATTTCAAATGGTGCTAATAATGGTTCACCGCCGTGAAATACAAAATTAAAAGTATTAGAAGTGTGATTACATAAATAAACATCCAAACATTTTAAAAACGCATCGATAGTGTCTTTTGCTAAAAACTTTGGTTGGTATTTAAAACTGAGGTCTCCTTTATTGTACATATAACAATATGTGCAATTTAGATTACACCTACTTGCTATTTTTACAACACATGTTTTATATTGCCTGTGGGTTTTACTCATTTATATATTAAAATAAAAATGAGAGCCATCAATTTTGATGCCTCTCATTTAATTATATAGTTAATTGTTAACTTTAAGAAAGTTTAAGTGCATTTACATGATCTTGATTTTCTCCATCGAAATCTTCCCAAAGAATAACTCTTTGATCTTTAGGTATTGGTTTTATATACTTACTATAAACGCTTGTAGATTCTGCATAAGTTTTCCCCCCTATAAACTTAGTTAAAGAAACTTCTTTTAAAACTGTGTTCGAATTCTTTAAAAAAAGGTCGAGGTCTTTTTCATTGAAATTCATTGAAAGCTATTTTCTTTTCATTTTTCATCTTATATATTTTTTATTTGTTAGTGCCGCACACCGTGTGAGGCTTTACACGAAGGTAAAGGCAAGGTTTCAAAAAACAGCTGCGTTTTGCTTCTAATTTAGAAGAATTATTACTAATTTAGTAAAATAATTTCTAAGTTAGTAATTTTATGAATGTAGGTGCCAATATTAAAAAATTAAGAGAGCTAAAAAATTTTAGTCAACAAGCCATGGCAGAAGGCTTAGGTATAAGTCAAAAAACATACAGTAATATTGAAAGCGCTGGCAATAATATTACAATAGAAACGATAGAAAAAATAGCCAAGTTTTTAAACATCAGCTTTAATAAAATACTAGAGCTTAATGCGGAGGCAATTTTGAATAACACACATCAGTCTGGTGGCATCAGTCAAATTAATACTGCACCTTCATACAATTACCTAAATGACAAAAACATAGAACTCTACGAAAAACTCTTGACCGAAAAAGACTTACGGATAAAGGCGCTGGAGGCGTTGGTGGGGAAATAATTAAAAGAATATTTAACACATGTTCTACTTATAAATTTTCTTTCTATGTCCTATTTTTCTAATGCCAAGTATTTTAAGTGAATCGTCAATACAATATAACACTCTATAGTTTCCAATTCTAATTTGCCATATATATTCACGTTCACCTTTTAGCTTTTTAGAACCTAGGGGTCGAGGATTTGTAGCTAACTTCTCTATAGCTATAATAATATGTTTAGAGTCTTTTTTTGGAATTTGTTCTAATTCTTTTAAAGCATGTTTTTCAATATTAATGTAGTACATTAAATTTTATTTTTTTTGCTTCAAAATATTTTTAGCTGCGTCCCAGCTTACATGTTCACCATATTTACGAGATTCAGCTACTAATACATCTATAAATTCATGAACATCTTCATGTTTTTGTTCAATTGTTTTTAAGTCAATAACAATAGCTTTTTTTAAATTCTTATTATCAGTTATGTAACTAACGCCTTTCATATTATTTTTTTTCAAAGCTAATAATTAAAAATAAAATATTAGTATAAAAAATATTCTAATCTGAGTAATAAAATTAACTAATATTTAAAAGCCTTGTCGAAAAACTCGTCGTCGAAAAAGACTTGCGTATAAAGGTTTTGGAGGCATTGGTGGGGAGTTTATTTAACAATATAGTAATTAAAAAACATGAGTAAAAAAGCTGAGCAAGTTTCTTTAGTAATATCAGATGAGAAAATAATTCGTCAAATTGTTCTAGAATAATTAAAATTCTTAAACTTATTCACTGGCCTTATTTAGAGTCTTTTGCATGGGGTTAACTCCAGTAGATTTACCTCTTACAGCTTGTTGTTTGGTTTTAAATAATTCAAATTCGTTAAGAGGTTCCGTAATGTTCCATGTATTGTTTGCTTCATTGATGTCTGCCGTTTCTTTATATGGATCTATTAAAACTGAAACAACTCCTTTTTGTTTTAAAAATGTTTTATAAGCATGATTTTCATTTTTACGCCAAATGTTTACATCAACATATTCTACAGTGCTTGTAGAATCTTTATAATTAAACTGAATAATAATAGGCGACACACACCCGCCTTTGTTTGTGAAATGAAGCTCGTAACCATACAGGTTGTCTTTATTATACTCAGAAGAATCAGAAATAACTTCATAATTTTTATATCTATTGTAAGCTGCTTTTGAAACTTCTGTTTTTATTTCGGGTTTGTAGTAAAAATAAAAATCTCTTAGTGTGGTATCTGTATCTACTAAAAAAGGCATATTACTTTCTCTATTTCTAATTTTAGAAATGTATTCAAATGGCTTAGGTGTTGGCCAAGTAGTGGTAGTATCCATTTTTATAGGTACTTGTAGGCCCTTTACTATTTTAAACGCTTTAATGCTATCTAACGAAATATCAACTGGTTCAATATCATAAAACCAAGCTCTCCAAAACCAATCTAAATCTACAGCACTGGCATCTTCCATTGTTCTAAAAAAATCGGCAGGTGTGGGGTGTTTAAATGCCCAGCGTTTGCAATAGGTTTTAAATGCAAAGTCAAATAATTTACGTCCCATAATCGTTTCTCTTAAGATATTTAATGCCGTGCAAGGCTTACCGTAAGCATTTGGGCCAAAGTGAATGATGTTGTCACTATTAGTCATAATGGGCTCCAATTGATCTTTAGGCAGTTTTAAATAATCTACCATCTTGTAAGCAGGGCCTCTGTGTGATGGATAGTTGTTGTCAAACTCTTGCTCGGTAAGGTATTGCACAAAGGTGTTGAGCCCTTCATCAAACCAACTCCATTGACGTTCATCACTATTTATAATCATTGGAAAAAAATTATGCCCTACTTCATGAATAATAACGCCAAGCATACCATATTTAGTAGATTCGGAATAGGTACCATCTTTTTCTGTACGGCCAAAATTAAAACAAATCATTGGGTACTCCATGCCGTTGGCTGCTTCTACACTTTGAGCAACGGGATAAGGATAATTTACAGTAAATTTTGAATACGTGCGTAATGTGTGTGCCACTGTTTTAGTTGAGTATTTGCGGTACAAAGCGGCCGCTTCTTTAGGATAAAAACTCATACAAGTAATTTTTTTGTTCTCAATTTTTATTGGCATGGCATCCCACATAAATTTACGAGAGCTGCCCCAAGCAAAGTCTCGTACGCTATCAGCTTTAAATATCCAGGTTTTGGTATTTGTTGTTGAGGAAGTTTCAGCAGCAATACATTCTTGTAATGTTACAATTTCTGTAACCTCATTTTTATTTTGTTGGGCTGCTTGCCAACGTTTAAGTTGCGTAGGCGTAAGTACCTGCTCATAATTTTGACACTCGCCGGTGGCACATACAATATGATCTTGGGGTACCGTAATTTTTACTTTATAATTTCCAAATACTAATGCAAACTCGCCTCTACCAGTAAATTGCTTATGCTGCCAGCCCTGAAAATCGCTGTACACACATAATCTCGGGAACCATTGAGAAATTGTAAATATATAATTTTTATCTTCTGCAAAGTATTCGTAGCCGCCTCGTCCGCCAATTACCATGCGGTTTCCAATAGTATAATTCCATTTAATGTTTAATTTAATAAAAGCGTAGGGGTCTAAACGACGCTTTAAATCTACTCGCATCATGGTGTTATTAATTGTAAAAGGTAGCGTGTTACCATTAGCATCGGTTACAGATTCTATATTAACACCTAAATTTTTTAAAAACTCTTCTTTGTTGTTTGACTTTAGTTGGGTTTCATCAACTACATTTGAAAATTTATTACTATCAAAATATTGACTAGGTGCGGTGCTTTTGTGTTCATTCTCGTCAAGCTGAAGCCATAAATAATCTAATCCATCTGGTGAAAAATTAAAATAAGTAATGGTTTCTTTTCCTAATATTTTTTTATTTACCTCATCTAAAGTTACATCAATATCATAATTGGCTTTTTGTTGCCAATACCTTGTACCTGGAGCACCAGAGGCTGTACGTTGTTCGTTAGGAGTTGTTAAAATTGTACCTAATTGCTCAAACTTATTACCATGGTTGGATGTGGGGTTATTTTTAATATTTTGAGCTGCAATTTGAAAGCTTAATAGAAGTATAAAGCATGCAAATAAATAGGTGAATTTTGATTTCATTATATAGGTTATAAACAGTATTGTAATAAGTAATTTTAAGTAAATATATTAAATATTTGATTTTTTGAAGCCTTATTAAAGGCGTTAATATGATATATTTGAAAAAAACTAAATATAAGTAAAATGAAAATTAACAAAAGGGTAATTATTGTGCTATTTGCTGCATTTATAAGCACCTTAAGTATATCGGCTATTAGCAAACACCCTTTTCATGTGGGCGTTGTTAATGTTAGTTATAGTCCAAAACAAAAAACATTTCAATTATCCTTTAAATTTTTTGATCACGATTTTGAACAGGCTTTAAAAACAGAATTTAAAACTAAAGTAGATTTAAAGTATCCAAAAGATAAAACTATGCTTGAAAAAAATATTCAAGCTTTTATAAAAACCTATTTTACATTTTTAGTTAATAACACCCAGCAACAGTTACACTACATAGGTTATGAACTTAAAGATGAATCTGTTTGGGTTTATTTAGAAGCTATTAATACCACTGTAAAACCTAACGAAATTGCTATTAAAAACAAATTACTATACCGCTATTTTCAATATCAAAATAATTTAATTCATATTAATTGTTTTAACAAACGCGAAAGCACCAAACTGGTATACCCTGATAGCATGGCGGTATTTAAATGGTAAAAATTGTGCGCATTTTATTAAGCTAAACGTTATTTTTTTATTTAAAGCGCTAAACCACAAAACTAAATAATACTTTAGCAACACGAATGAAAACAAAAACAGTTAATAAAAACAGTGTTAATGTTGTAACACTTGGATGCAGTAAAAATATTGTAGATAGTGAAGTGTTGATGGGTCAACTAAAATCAAATAGGTTTGATGTTAGTCATGAAAGCGATGAGTTAAATCATCAAATTGTTATAATTAATACTTGTGGGTTTGTAGAAAGTGCCAAACAAGAAAGTATAGATACTATTTTAAAATATACCAACTTAAAAGAGCAAGGACACGTAAAAAAAGTTTATGTAACAGGTTGTTTAAGCCATAGATATAAAGATGATTTAGAAAAAGAAATTCCACAAGTTGATGCGTATTTTGGAACTAATGAATTACCAAGGCTACTAAAAACACTAAAGGCCAACTATAAACAAGAATTAATAGGGGAGCGTTTATTAACAACCCCTCAACATTTTGCTTACTTAAAAATTAGTGAAGGTTGTGATAGGCCCTGTTCATTTTGTGCTATACCATTAATGCGTGGTAAGCACCAATCGGTACCTATTGAAACGCTTGTAAATCAAGCTAAATTGTTGGCATCAAAAGGAACAAAAGAGTTATTGTTAATTGCACAAGATTTAACCTACTACGGATTAGATATTAATAAAAAACGCCAATTAGCTGAATTATTAGAACAACTCAGTGATGTTGAGGGTATTGAATGGATACGTTTACATTATGCTTTTCCTAATGGTTTTCCGTTAGATGTGTTGCAAGTAATGAAACATAAACCTAATATTTGTAACTATTTAGATATGCCTTTACAGCATATAAGTAATGACTTATTAGAAAGTATGCGGCGAGGAACTACCAAACAAAAAGTAAATGAACTCATTTTAAAAGTTCGAGATACAGTACCTAATATAGCACTTCGTACAACTCTTATTGCAGGTTATCCGGGTGAAACAGATGCTCATCATCAAGAAATGGCAAAATGGGTAGAAGACACAAAATTTGAACGCTTAGGTATTTTTACCTATTCGCATGAAGAAAACACACATGCCTATAATTTAATTGACAATGTAAAATCGGAGGTTAAAAAACAACGTGCGGATAATATTATGCAAATACAACAAGATATTTCATATTCATTAAATCAAACAAAAGTTGGAAAAACTTACAAGACATTAATTGATAGGGTAGAAAACGGCTATTACGTAGGTAGAACAGAGTATGATAGTCCTGATGTTGACAATGAAGTTTTGATTAAAATGAATGAAAAAAATCAAATGAAAATAGGGGCTTTTAATAGCATTAAAATTACAGAAGCAAATGATTTTGATTTGTATGGCGAGCTTATTCTATAAATTTATTGGCGTATGTTTTTAATAATTCTGTATTAATTATTTCAACACCCAATTACTTCCGTCTTTTGAATCATTAATTTGAATATGAGCATTTGTTATTTTATCTCTTATTAAATCAGATGTGGTATAATCTTTGTTAAGTTTTGCTTGCTGCCTTAGTTCTAAAACTAATTCCATAACTTGGTTTAATGTTTGGTCATTATTCATACTATCTGTATGTACTTGCAGCCCCATTATATCAATTATAAAATTTTTATACAATTGTTTAATTTGTTCAATATCTGTAGAAGTCAATTTTTCATTGCCAATTTGAGCTGCATTTATAATTTTTACAATTGTAAAAAAATGCGCTATTACCATTGGCGTATTAAAATCATCATTCATGGCTGCATAACAGCCATCTTTTATATGTTTGATATTAACTGAAGATTCATTAGATGCTGTTAATTTATTAAGTGTAGCAAAGGCATCTTTTAATTTTTTAAATCCTTTTTCTGCAGCCTCCAAAGCATCATTGCTAAAATCTAAAGTGCTTCTATAATGTGCTTGTAACATAAAAAACCTAACTACTATTGGGTTAAAACCTTTTGATAATAATGGATGTTGACCCGAAAATAATTCCATAGGCAAAAAACTATTGCCTAAACTTTTGCTCATTTTTTGGCCATTAACGGTAAGCATATTGGTATGTATCCAGTAATTGGCGGGTTTTTTGCCACAAAAAGCCATATTTTGAGCAATTTCATTGGTATGATGAGTTGCCTGCAAATCCATACCACCCCCATGTATATCAAATGTGTAGCCTAAATATTTATGACTCATAGCCGAACATTCAATATGCCAACCCGGAAACCCAACTCCCCAAGGGCTATTCCATTTCATTAAATGTTCTGGTTTAGCTTTTATCCACAAGGCAAAATCAAGTCTACCTTTTTTTTCAGATTGCCCTTCTAAATCTCTAGTGTTTTCATATAGTTCTTCTAACTTACGATTAGTAAGTTCAGTATAGTTATGCAGTTTGGCGTATTTATCAACATCAAAATATACAGTTCCATTTGCTTCGTATGCCAACCCATTATTTATAATTTGTTTGGTTATGTCTTGCTGTTCAAGTATATGACCAGTAGCAGTAGGTTCTATGCTTGGAGGTAAGTTATTAATTAGTCGCATGATATCTCTAAAACCTATGGTGTATTTTTGTACAATTTCCATAGGTTCTAAGGCAAATTCTTTCGCTTTTTTAGTAAACTTATCATCACCCATATCTCTATCTCCTTCCAAATGTCCTGCATCTGTTATGTTTCTTACATATCTTACTTTATAGCCTAAGTGAAGCAAGTATCTATAAATAATATCAAACGATGTAAATGTTCGACAATTTCCTAAATGGGCATCGCTATATACTGTGGGGCCACATACATACATGCCAACCAAGGGCGCATTAATGGGCTTAAATAACTCTTTGGTTTTGGTAAGTGTGTTATAAATATGTAAGGGTTGATTCAATGGAATACTATTAAAGCATCAAAATTATTAAATTTATGATAACCTAATTTAGGTTATTAAGTTTTATTAAAATATCTCTTTAGCCACCTTATAGGTATTATCAGATGTGCCCATAGTGTAGTAGTGTAAACAAGGTACGTTTGCTTTTTTAAGTTCTTTGCTTTGATTGATGCACCATTCTATACCCAATTCTTTTATTTGAATATCTGTTTTGCATTTTTGTATTTCTATGTATAAATCATTTGGAATATCTATATGAAAAATTTTAGGCAATAGGCTTAATTGATTTTTGGTTGTTAAAGGTTTAAGGCCAGGAATTATAGGAACATTGATATCATTAGCTTTACACAGGTTTACAAATTCAAAATATTTTTTATTATCAAAAAACATTTGTGTAATAATATAATTGGTACCATGTTTAATTTTTTCTTTTAACCAATTAATATCGCTTGTTAGGTTGGGGGCTTCAAAGTGCTTTTCGGGGTATCCAGCTACACCTATACAAAAATTAGTGGGTGCAGCGTCTTTTAAATCGTTGTCATAATAGTTGCCAGCATTCATATTGGTTACTTGTTTAACTAAATCTAAAGCATAATGGTGACCAGTTTCTTCGGGTATAAATTGAGGTTCTGTTTTAATATTATCGCCTCTAAGTAATAAAACATTATCTATACCTAAAAAATGTAAATCTATTAAGGCACTTTCTGTTTCTGCTTTGGTAAAGCCACCGCAAATAATATGTGGTACTGCCTCTACGCTATATTTGTTCATAATAGCGGCGCAAATACCTACTGTTCCCGGTCGTTTGCGAATGCTTACTTTTTCTAAAAAGCCACCTTCTCGTTTTTTATAAACATACTCTTCACGGTGGTAGGTAACATCTACAAAGGCGGGTTTAAATTCAATGAGAGGATCAATGCTATCATAAATTGATTGAATTGATTTACCTTTTAGTGGTGGTAAAATTTCTATTGAAAAAAGCGTGTTGTTTGATTGAGTTATTAAATTGGTTATTTTCATGATTTATCTAAGTTTAAAATTTTGTCCTAAGTACACTTTTTTTACCATCTCATCTTCGGCTAAATCTGCTGCAGAGCCCGATTTGATAACTGAGCCTTGAAATAATAAATAAGTTCTATCTGTAATATTTAATGTTTCGTGAACGTTATGGTCTGTTATTAAAATACCAATATTTTTTTCTTTTAATTTTGTAACTACATTTTGAATATCCTCAACGGCAATAGGATCAACCCCAGCAAAGGGCTCATCTAATAAAATAAATTTAGGGTCAGATGCTAAGGCTCTTGCTATTTCTGTTCTTCTACGTTCGCCTCCGGATAATTGATCGCCCAGGTTTTTACGAACGTGTTGTAACGCAAATTCATCTAATAAACTCTCTACTTTATAGGCTTGTTCTGCCTTGGTTTTATTACCCATTTCAAGCACTGCCTGTAAGTTTTGTTCTACACTTAGTTTTCTAAACACAGAAGCTTCTTGAGGCAAATAACCAATGCCTAGCTGCGCACGTTTATACATAGGTAGTTTGGTAATGTCTATATCATTTAAAAATATTTTTCCTGAATTAGGTTTTACCATTCCTACTATCATATAAAAGGAAGTTGTTTTACCCGCGCCGTTAGGCCCCAATAAACCTACTATTTCTCCCTGTTTTACCTCTACACTTACGTTTTTAGAAACCGTACGGCTTTTGTAGGTTTTAGTAATATTTTCTGATCTTAAAATCATTTTTTTAATTTTTAAAATTCTAATTGCACGCCAAATTTAAATCCAAAATTTTTTGCTTCGTTTGGATCTCGATAAGATAAGTGCCATAAAAAATCTAGCCTAAAAATATTTAAAATATTTTTTACCCCAGCAGTGCATTCCATAAATGGGTCAGTATTTGATAATGTTTTTAAATAGCTTGGAAATAGTAATTCTTTTAAATTGTTTTGAGATACTGTGCCTATAATTCCTTTCCAAGAGATCACTTCACGTAGTTTGAGTTTTCTAAATAATGGAATTTTATTAAAAAAGAAGCCATTAAAATCATGAACAATGCCAAAAAAAACATATTGATCGCTTGCAAATTCGTAATACTTCATAGTATTAAATGATAAGGGATTAAAAATTAAAGTTTCATTTCCTGGGTGTATTTCTAATAATGGAAATGGCACGTTGCCATAATATTTTCCCGCTTCAACAGTAACATCAGAATGCCCTAACATGGTAGCTAAACGAATGCGCTGTTTATAATTTAAAATAAATTTATGATAGCTATAATTATTATTGTTTATAAACTTTGGAATAGATTTGTTGTAACCAAAAGTAATTATAGGGTATGGCGTGCCAAGACTAGCCCGTTTAAACTCTCCTACTATAAATTTTTCTTTATACGCAAATCGAATATTAAAACGAGCCTCAGTAGAATAAATCTCATCTAAACTTTCAATTTTTCCAAGCTGATTTACAAATTCATATGATCCAATGGAGGGTTTTGAAAAAATTCTTTCACAAAAAGTAATATTAGTAGTAAGGCCATCAATCAAATCTTTATCAATCCAAATAGAAAAGTTTTTGATGCGTGTTAAATTTTTTAGCGGCGCTACCCTAAAAGCAGAAGCTAATATATTGTCTTGAGAAAACAAGCCTTGTGACTGCCCCACTATTTCTTTATCATCAGTATAAAATACGCCCATAAGTGATCGATTAACCTTTTTACTTAAAAAAGTTTTAAAAAACAAACCGTGTTTCCATTCTTGATCAAAGGTGCCATAGGCTGCATATCCTTCTAGCTGATACCACTTACTAAAATTTAAACTAGTGCGCATGCCACAACGTAATCGTAACCCTTCTACATCATTATAACTAGCTAATTTAAAATAAGGGCCATAATCAAAATTTCCTATTGTTTTATAACCTGACACTAAAAATGTTATAACATCAACAAAGGTACGGTATACGGGTAATGATTTAATAGTATCAATCATTTTATATATTTTAAGTTCACGTTGAGATAAGCTATCATGTCTGTTAGTTAACCAAAACTTTTCATTTTTATAATTGGCTGAATCATGTACGACAACCTTATCGCCAAATTCATAAAAATCGGGGGTTTTAGGCGCATTTAATTTTATTTTTTTGTACGATGTGGTTTTTCTACCATACACCCCAAGCTTATTGCTATTAAGTCCAAAATCAATAATGGTTCTGTCTTTTACCAACATTGGCATGCTATCTATATTTTGAAACTCTTGAATAAACTTGGCCGAATTTATAAAATTAATATTTGCATCTTTGGGTATACTCATCTCCAAACGCTTTATAGACCAAGTAGAATCTTCAATCCAAAGAGTGCCAGTAAAGGATAATTCTTGAACCCGACGTGGTTTAAATCGAATTTTGTAGCATTTTTTATCTTTTATTGAAACACTATCGTCTAAATAATATTTATAGTATATCAAACCATTATCCGCTATAGGGCCTGAAAATTGCTTATTAAACAACATTATATGTTTATCATAAATATTTAAATTTTGATACATATCGCCCATTATTTGCGAAATGGAATTGTTTTCTACCCCAGTAATTTTGGTAGCAATAATCACTTCTTTTTTATGTTTTGGGTCTTTTCTATAATACAGATTAGATATATTTTCAATCATAAAAATGGGTAAAGAGGGTTTTTCATCAGAGTAAACACTATCTATATTATTAAAAATAAAATTTAAAGGCTTAAACAATTTATTTTCACGCATTTCTTTTGATATACGTGTAAAATCAAATTCTACTTTATTGTAAGCTTCATATTCATAGCCTTTTAATTTATTTTTATCATTAAATTCTTTTCTTCTATCTACCTGCCTTAAAATGCGATGGGCTGGGTTTTCTCCGGCATTTACTTCTACAATCTGACTTTCTAGTTTTTCTTCAAACATTGGTAAATTAAGCACCTGATGATTTGCTTTTTTTATAGCACGGGCAAATCTTTTGTAACCCATGTATGAAGCTATAATAGAATCTGAAGGGCTATTGGTTATAATAGTAAACTGACCATCGTAATTAGATGAGATGCCCGCGTACGTACCCTTTAATACAATACCTACAAAAGGTAGAGGCTCTTTAGTTTCTGCATTAAATACTTTACCTGTAATTGTATAAGTTTGTGCCTGTATGCTTATAAAAAAGGCACCAGTAATTACAAAAACAAAATTTACTTTTTTCATTAGTTTTACAAGTTGTTAAATGTAGTAAATACTAGCAAATAGTTTGAAAACAAAACCCTTGTCATTTTACAATTTAGACTATAATGGCTTAAAAATGAGTTATCACAATTAATTTATAATTAGCATTTTAATAAAAGGGTTTTAAAGCCTAATCCCATTACTTTATTAAATTTGACACTAAAATACACTTAAGATAACATGGATTCATTATTTTATTGGCTAAATGACATTAAAAATGGGTTAATTTTTTATTTACCCATTACCAATCCGGTTTTAATATTAGCCATAGTGCTTTTAATTATTTTATTTGCCCCTTTGTTTTCAAAATTATTAAAACTACCAAGCATTATAGGTTTAATATTAGCTGGGGTTTTTATTAGCCCAAAGGCTATTCATATTATAGCAGAAAGCACATCATTTGAATTATTTAGCAAAACAGGCATGTTATACATTATGTTTTTAGCTGGATTAGAAATTGACCTAAATGAGTATAAAAAACAAAAATCATCAAGCTTAGTATTTGGTGCATTAACCTTTGTTATTCCTTTACTTGGTGGTTTATGGGTATGTTATACAATATTTCATTTTGAATTTATTTCTTCATTATTAATTGCTAGTATTTTTTCAACCCACACGCTTATTAGTTATCCTATAGTAAGCCAAATGGGTATTGTAAAAAATAAAGCTGTTCAAGTTACTTTTGGAGGCACTATTATTACAGATAGTGCCGTTTTAATCTTATTAAGTATTATAACTTCATGGAAAGGAGGCGTATTAGATTATAAATTTTGGTCTGTTTTATGCACCTCTCTTTTGTTGTTGTTATTTTCTATTCTTATAATTATTCCAAAAATTAGCAAATGGGTATTTAGAAACATAGAAGGAAAAGATAGCTCTCAATATTTATATGTTTTGGCTGTTATGTTTATCTCAAGCTATTTATCTCAATTAGCAGGTATAGAGCCAATTGTTGGTGCATTTTTAGCAGGCTTGGTATTTAATAAAATAATTCCAAAAAATTCAGCTTTAAAAAACCGAATAGTATTTATTGGAAGTACTTTATTTATCCCATTTTTTTTAATAAGTGCAGGTATGCTTTTAGATCTTCGTGTTTTTTTTATAGGAATTAATCAATTAATTTTTGCATCTATATTAACAGCAGTAGCTATCTTAACTAAATTTTTTGCGGCTCAAATTACTGGTTTTATATATAAGTTTAATAGACAAGAACGCAAAGTTATGTTTGGTATTACAGTGTCTCATGCAGCAGCCACATTAGCTGTTATAAAAGTAGGGTATGATTTACAGTTAATAGATCAAAGCGTAGTAAATGCCATCATATTTTTAATTTTAATTTCTTGCATGGTTAGTTCATTTGTTACCGAAAGCGCTTCACGTAAAATAGCCATTTCTATGAGTAAAGCACCTAATCAAGTTTCAGACGCTACCGAAATTTTTTTAATTCCAATTTTAAATCCTGATAATATTTCACGATTATTAGATTTAACACTTATGTTAAAAAACGAGTCTAATAACGAGCCCATATACCCATTAACTGTAGTAGAAGAAGATGAAGAAACGTCTGAAAAACTTCATGTTGTCAAACGCATAGTTGAAGATTCATTAGAGCACGCTTCAAAATTAAACACTAAAATAGAAGTGCTTAAAAAAGTAGATTTAAGTATAGCTAGCGGTATCATTCGTACCGCAAAAGCTTATGATGTATCTCACGTAGTTATAAATTGGGACGCCAATGAAGGCGTAAAGAAAAATATTTTTATTAATTTATCTGAAAGTATTTTAGAGCAATCTTCTCAAGCATTAATAGTTTCTAACGTGCAACAACCTTTTAATTCCTTTAAAAGAGCTATTGTATTTATTTCTAGCAATTCAGAAGCTGAAGTAGGTGTTACAAATAGCATTCAAAAAATAGATTTGCTGTTATCTCAATTGCTAGTAAAAACAATAGTATGGGGCAAAAATGAATCTATAAAAAAGTTTACTGAAGTTATTAATGATCAAAAACAATTAAAATATACCTATCAAAACGCATCTACTTGTTTTATAGATAATATTATTAAAGAAATTAAAAAAGATGATTTGTATATTATTTTAAATGGCCGAAAACAAACAGTATCTTACGATTTTAATTTAAATAACTTACCTAAACAAATAGCAAAATCTCATATACATACAAGCGTGTTAATATATTATATGGAAACTCAAAACGCAATAACAGATTTTAATAGCGATGTGGGAGGCACGTCTCATACATTTATTCAAGAAAACTTAGAGAAAGCAATTAGAATTAAAGAACGCGTTAAACAATACATAGGGAAATCTAAACAAGAGTGATTTAACTATTTTTTAAACTTTAAACAAAAAAACATTTTAATTTAGACGGTTAACTAAACACAAAATGAAAGAGTTTTTCTCAGCATTATTTACAAAGCGCGTGTTACAACATTTTTTAATTTGTTTCGCTTCTATTTTTATAATTATTTTAAGTATTATGTTTTATTTAGACGCTTATACAGACCACAATGTTACTGTACCTGTGCCAAACTTTAAAAATATTTCTGTTTTAAAACTAGATTCATTTGTAAAAGATAAAAATGTGTTTTATAAAATTATTGATAGTGTTTACGCTCCAAATGAAAAACCCGGTATTGTTTTAAAACAAGATATAGAATCAAAAACTAATGTAAAAAAAATGCATATCATTTACTTGTATGTATCCAACTTTTTACCGTCTCAAATTGCAATGCCTTTATTAGTTGATAAAAGTAAAAGACAAGCCATTTCAATTTTAGAAAATTATGGTTTAAAATTATCATATATAAAAGAAGTGTACGACAACTGCGAAGGCTGTGTGGTAAACCAATTATACAGAGGACGCCCTATAAAAGAAGGCACTCTTATTAAACAAAATAGTCGAATTGAATTATGGATAGGAAGTAGAAATAAAAATTTAGCAAAAGACACCATTATAGAGCCTATAGACACACTTACAAATGTTAAAAATTAAATTTTTATTTTATATACTACTATTGTTTAGCCAAAACTATGTATTGGCTCAATTAAATTTTTCGCCTTTACATGGAAACTATCATCTACAAAATTTGATACAACCAAAAACAATAAATACTGCTTTAAATAAAACAGCTGCCGCTGCACCTCTTGATTTACCTTTTTTAGATGATTTTGCGTATATGTACAAAAGTCCCTATCCTAATCAATTATTATGGTTAGACTCTAATGTGTATATAAATAATACGTTGCCCATAAGCCCTATAAGCATTGGTGTTGCTAGTTTTGATGGGTTAGACAAGTGGGGTTATCCTTATAATTTGAACGCTTTTATTGGAACAAGTAATCATGCTGACAAACTAACCTCAGCTCAAATTAACCTAAAAAAAAACAACAATGTTAATTACACCACTGCTGATAGTATTTATTTAAGTTTTTTTTATCAAAGTACGGGCCGAGGCGATGATCCAGAAACAGACGATTCCTTATGCGTTGATTTTTTAAATACAATAACTAAAAAATGGACAACCGTTTGGCGCAAAGCAGGATTTACACCACCAATTAACGATTCCACTTTTTATCAAGTATTTTTACCTATTAAAGACCTTGTTTACTTTGATAGTACCTTTCAATTTAGATTTAGAAACAAAGCCACTTTAAGCGGCAGCGTTGATAATTGGCATATAGATTATGTTTACATAAATAAAAATAGAACAATAAAAGACACCCTTGTTCCAGATGTTAGTTTTGTATACGAGTCAACCCCGTTTTTAAAAAAATATTCTCAAATTCCATACACACATTTTACAACTCAAGAAACTTCAACTTTTTTTAGAAACATAATTCGTAATTCAAACCCAACAGCAGCAAATGTTATTTACTACTTTAATCTTTTAAACCAGTCAAATATTTCTAAGTATAATTACAATGCGGCAGAAAGTATAAATCCTTATACATCAAATGGGTATCAAAATGTTGCATCTCAATGTTCTATTAACGCTACCACCTATACCTTAGCACCATTGCAAGATAGTGTTATTACGCTTCAACATTTTTTAAGAACATCAGCAGGTGATTTTAGCAAACAAAACGATACGGTAATTCAAAAAATTTATTTTAGAAATACTTACGCATATGATGATGGATCGGCTGAAATAGCTACCTATTGCAATGTTTATGGCGCTCGAATAGTAGTGCGTTATACAATTAACAAAAAAGACACTATTAGAGGTTTAAAAATATTTTTTGACCCAATAATTGATGGCCACTTAGTATTAAATGCAACCTTTAGAATTAATATTTGGGACGATATAAATAATAAACCAGGAAATTTGATTTATAAAGACAGTTTAATGTCGCCTAATTATTTAAAAGGTAAAAACAATACATTTGCTACTTACAATTTAAGCTCATGTTTTACAATTAATCCAGGTACATATTATTTTGGAATTCAGCAAACAACCAGCCAACCACTTAATATTGGCTTTGATAAAAATAATAATAGCGGTTTAAATACATTTATAGATGTAGGTAATGGCTTTATAAATCCAAATTATAAAGGTTCTTTAATGATTAACCCAATAATAGGTTGTAAAACATTAGTAGGCGTAAATGAATTAAATACAATCACAACCCCTATCATATATCCAAATCCAACAAATGATATCCTTAATTTAGAATTACCTAACGGAATTATTAAAGCAATAGAGGTGATAAATACACTTGGCCAAAGTCAAATAAAAATAAAAAACATTAATGAATCAAAAACTCACATAAATTTAATTGACTTAACTGCTGGAATTTATTTTATTAAAATTGTTACCAGTCAAAACAAATCAATTATTAAAAAAATAATTCTAAATAATATCAAATGATAAAATGTGCTTTTTATACTTTACTTTTTATTACCATACAGCGCAGTTTATTTTCAATTACTAACACCATAAAACCCCAAACAACTTCAAATGAATTTACCATTTCATTTATTAGTATGGGTACTGGCATTGATAATAATACATATAAAAAAGTTGAAGAGTTTCTCAGCTTACATAAACCAAAAATCACTTATATTATTATAAGCCAAGGAAGAGAAGGCGAAAAGGAGATAGAATTAGATTTAAAAAATCAAAAAATAAAAGACAAGCAAAAAATTTTATCAAAACTTAAAGCGTTAACTAATTCAAACAAAAGAGTCTATTTTAATAAAAAAAATAAAAAATAACACTTTGTGCCAAAAAATGAATAACTTTAACGCATATTAATTTAATTAAACATGAACATTTTTGTTAGTAACATCAGTTTTAAAGTTAGAGAAGACGCTTTAACTCAATTATTTTCTTCTTACGGATCAGTTATCTCAGCACGTATTATTAGAAATAAAGAAACAAAGCGTAGTAAAGGGTTTGGATTTGTAGAGATGGCTGATGACAACGAAGCGCAAAAAGCTATAGATGCTTTAAATGGTACTACTCATTTTGAAAGACCAATAACTGTTTCTCAAGCAAAGCCAAGATCTACTGAAGATCAAGGCAATCAATAAACTTAATTCTTCACCTTCAAAAGAGGTAAATATTTCTGTTATTCTATTCTAATATTTTTTAGTAGAATTGCTTATATTTTTATTTTAGATAGTTTTAACCTAATAAAGGTTAAGGCACTTTATTAAAAGTTAAGAAGACATTTTAATCAATATTTCAAACTCTTGAAAAAATAACACTGTTACCAGTCGTAACAGATATATTATTTTATAAGAAAGAGTTTTAGGTAACCATATTGAAAATTTTATGGAGCCTTTGATGAGCTAACTTATTTAAGTTCTTACTTTTTCTGTTCATTAATTTTAACTAATTAACAAACAATTGTTAGTTTAAGTTTTATAAGTTAGTTTATAAATGTTATATAATATGTATTTTTGGTATGTACTTTTTTAACACAAACTGATAATGCAAAAAACAATTACTTCTTACTTAATCATTTTATTTTTTCTAAATGCCACATTAACCCTCCAGGCTCAAAATGTTGCTATAGGCTCTGGTAGCGTTACGCCGGATATTTCGGCGGTATTAGATTTAGTATCTGGAGAT
>JAVKLI010000076.1:0-15272 GCA_031539425.1 Bacteroidia bacterium | reverse complement strand
TTGAGCGGTATTCAAATTACCTGGTAACCATGTATAGGTAGCACCTGTGGTAGAGTTAGTATTGGCTGTTAATTCTGCAAAACCAGTACCTATACAAATAGTTGGGTTATCAGCCGTAATAGAAACAGAAGATTGATTAACGGTAATATCTAAAAAAACAACAGCACTTGTACTACTCGCTAATTGGGCATAAACACTAATAGAACCCGTTGTAATTACATTGTTATAACTAATAGAAATGGAGTTACTATTACTTATACCACTCATACCATCGGCGTAATTCCAAGTATATGAAATAGCCCCTGAAATGGGTTCTATAGAATAAATCACCCCAGTTTGTAATTGACATACAGCTACAAGACCTGTTATACCTTGTGAAAAGGTAATAAATGGAATTACAAATAATATACTAAAAAGAAACTTTCTCATTTAAGCGTATAACAGGGTTAAATATAGTAAATCTAATTTATATAGCATTTGTAAATTTAAGTTATTTAATCCTTTTATCAATAAAATAATATTACTTGTTTTTGTAAAATAAACTCCTTGATTAACTAATTTTGAGCTAAAACATTATACTGTGGTATTTTAAAGTTATAAACACTATGGGTAACCAAGTATTCAATAAATTGATTACCAAATTGCAAATACATTTCGGCAAAATTTACATAGCGCTCTTGTGGTTTATTTTGAGGAAATAATTTTTGTTTTAAGTTGTCAATTTGAATTAAAGCCAGCTCATGTTTTTGCTTTTGGGCTTTTACAGCTTTTTGTTTTAATTTATCTACACTAGTCATAGTGTTTGTTAATTCTGCTTTTACAGCCATTTTTAAACTGGTGTCTATGTCTGTTAATGCTGTTTCCAAACGCAAAAACAATTTTATAAGTTTTGCGTCGTACGCTTCAAACGAAAAATTATCTGGCTGATTAATAATAAATTCTTTTTTAAGTTGCTCTACAGCTTTAAAAAAATCAACCGTTTTAAAATTCAATTTCTGCATTTTTTTAAGCTGCAGTTGATCTATTAACAAAGCATGATGGCGTGGTATTAATATAGGATAAGAAATGTTATAATAATCAAATACGTTTTTTAATTCTAACCAATACTGTATTTCAGCTGCGCCACCCACATAGGCTATATTTGGCAAAACTTTTTGTTGATACAACGTTCGCAATAATACATTTGGGCTAAACTTTTCTGGTTGCGTTTCTAGTAAATGTTCTAATTCTTTTTTGGAAAACGTTAAGCCAATTTCTTTTACAGCATAGGTATTATCATTTACTTTTTCTATATATTTTCTAATGCCATCTTCCATATAAAACACATTACAAGCTTTTGGATTAGCTTGTGTTTTATAGTTTTTTTCATTTTGTATGATCCAACGCTGCACAAGAGTATGTAAGGTTTCATTCAAAATATCATCTTTAAATTCATTAATAAATTGATTTTTTAATTCCCTATCATCACCATCTATCACTATTAAACCATATTTTCCAAACAATGCGTTTATTAAAAACCTTGTGGCTAAGGCTAAATTTTGGTGTTCTAAATATGTCTTTTTAAATAAATGTAATAACTCAGCAGCTTCTTGTCCGTTGCCTATAATTTTTGAAAATTCATCATATATAGCTTCAAAATTATTAAGTGTTAACCTTCCAACTGGTGCATTACATGAGGATTTCCATTCTATTTTTTTATTAAATACATTAAAATGATTTATCTCTTCAAAATCATGGTCTTCCGAAGCCATCCAAAAAACTGGCAAAAAATGATATTCATTAAAGGTTTCATTTAATGTTTTACAAGTATTAATAGCTGTAATTATTTTATAAATAAAATACATAGGCCCTGTAAACAAGCATAATTGATGCCCAGTGGTAACACAAAAGGTGTTTTTGTTTTTAATTTTTTCTATTTGTGTTTTTGTTTCTGGAGTTGTATTTGAAACCAACAAGGCTTGCTTTTGTATAATATTAAAAAGTAAGTTTCTATCTATTTCATTATAATTAAGCTCTTTGAGCTGCCTTTCAAAGCCTTGTTGTGTAAAATCATTTTGATAAAAATCTTTTACTGTCTCATTTAAATGAACATAATCTAAAAATAATTTAGAAAACAACTGTGTGTTTTCAAAAGAAATATGCTGTGTTTCAAAATTCATAATTAAACCTGTAAACTCCTATTTTAAAATGGGTAAGTAAATGTAAATGATAAATTTAATTACAGTTAAAATAAGTTAACTAATACTTACAAACTATATTGTTTAATACATTTGAAATGCAAAAAATGAATACACGTAATTTAAAAAGCATTACCATACTTGTTGGCCTAACACTGTTAGCACTTATTGCTATTCAAATATATTGGATTAATGGGGCTGTAAAATTAAAGCAAGATGAGTTTGAAACCAACGTTATTTCGGCATTACAAAAAACCATTTTGTACGCAGAGGCCAACGCATTTAATAACAAACAAATAAAAAAAATTAAACTCCGAAAACAAGGTATTCGATATACCAAACCCAGCTTAATATACGCCAGTGCCAAAAAAAACAAAGATGTTACAGTAAAATTAATTCAAGAGCTTAGCACAGATTCGTGCGGGGTAATTACCACAAAAATTACTCAAAAAGAATATACAGAAGATTCGTTAGACCAATTCTGTAATCCTATTAACACCTCTGTGAGCCAAAACACAAGCAATGCCATAAAAAATTTACAAAACGAAGTGTTTAAAGAAAACCCTCTTACCGCACTCGATTTATTTGATGAATACATTAGTATTAACCATTACCCTAATTATAAGCCAAACATTGATACCGTTAAACTAGATAGCGTATTAAAAACCGAACTCCTTTTAAATGGTATTAATACTAAATACAAATGGCAACTCAATACTAAAGTATCAAACGAAGAAAATAAAAACAATGTTAACATCAGCACCTACGCCAAAAACGATATTATATACCTTAGCGCCAAGCTAACGCCCAATCATTTTTTTGCCGAACAAAAACATATTGATATAGAATTTCCAAATGCTAATTCTTACTTAGTTCAAAAAATGTGGGGAGTGTTATCTTTATCAATAATTATTGTATTAATCCTCATCCTCTCATTTTACTACACCATTGCCACTATTATTAAACAAAAGAAAATATCTCGCATCAAAAATGATTTTGTAAGTAACATGACGCATGAATTTAAAACACCCATTAGCTCCATATCTTTAGCTACCGAATTTTTATGTGATGAAAGTATTGCTAAAACCCCCGATAGTACTAAGCGCTTTTTAAAAATTATTAATAGCGAAAATAAACGCCTAAGCCTTTTAGTAGAAAGCATTTTACAAACCTCCATTATTGATAAAGGTAAATTTATTTTAAATATTAGCCCAGTAAATATTCATCATATTATTAAACAAGTCGTAGAAAATTCTCAACTACTTTTAAAACCAATCCAAGGAAAAATCAACATTGATTTACAAGCCACAGAAATTCAAATTGAAGGCGATAAAGTTCATTTACCAAACATAATTTTTAACCTTATTGATAACTCCATTAAATATGCGGCTGACAACCCAGTAATAAAAATCTCAACCAAAAACACCAATCAAGCTATAGAAATAAAGGTAAAAGACAATGGCATTGGTATTAGTAAAGAATTTAAAGATAAAATATTTCAAAAATTTTTTAGAGTACCAACCGGCAATGTGCATAATGTAAAAGGTTTTGGCCTTGGCCTAAGTTATGTATTAGCAGTAGTTCAAAAACATAATGGCACCATTACCGTTGAAAGCGAACTTAACAAAGGAAGCACCTTTACAATTATTATACCACTAACACAACCAACAATTAAAACCTAAACTTATGGAAAACTCAAACATCAACATTTTATTAGTAGAAGACGATACCCATTTAGGACCATTATTAGAAGAGTATTTAAAAGCCAAAAACTTTAAAGTACAATTAGCTAAAGACGGTAAAAAAGGCTACGACCTATTTTGCAAATATTCATTTGATCTTTTAATACTAGACGTTATGATGCCTATAAAAGACGGCATTACATTGGCTAAAGAAATAAGACTAACCAATAAACAAGTGCCTATTATATTTTTAACTGCCAAAAGTATGAAAGAAGATAAAATGGAAGGTTTTGAAGCAGGCGCCGATGATTATATGACAAAACCATTTAGCATGGAAGAGTTACTGGCTCGTATAACCGCTATTATGCGCCGCACCAACAAACAAAAAACACTAGATAACACCGAAACACAATTTAAAATTGGAAATTACAAGTTTAATACCGAAACCCAAGTGCTAGAAATAAATAAAAACACACACAAACTCACCACTAAAGAATCTGAACTACTACGCCTATTATGCGTATATAAAAACGACATACTCGATAGGGCTTTTACCTTAAAAACAATTTGGAACGACGACAATTATTTTAATAGTCGCAGTATGGATGTTTACATTGCCAAACTTCGTAAATGCCTAACCGAAGATAAATCAATTGACATAATTAACGTACACGGCAAAGGATTTAAACTGATTGAAAATAAGTAGTTTAAAATCATTTAAAATTTTGCTAATTTCATTAAGTCTATTAATTGTAAGTTGCGTTTCACCACTTTCTATTTTACTGTAAGCACGAATACTTATTTTTAATTCTGTTGCAACATTTTCTTGAAATAAGTTTTTAAGCTCACAAATTTACGCTAGTTTAAAAATCATTTTTAACGGGTGCTAACGAAAAACCTTTAAACAGCTAAGAGTAGTGAATTTTGAAAATTTTATCATAATGAAAAAAGTACTTGTATTAGCAATTTTGTTGCAATTAATACAATTGGCAGTATATGCCCAAACACACGTAAATAAAGAATGGGAAACCACCACCGGAAACCCAATGAGGCTTGAGTGGGCAAGCCAAATTACCAATGCTGCTAACCAATTGTTTTTTTATCTCTTCCCATTTCATGCCTAAAAATCAGAAACATAGCCCAATCATTAACATCATAATTAAGAAGTTATCAGCTGATGTCAATTATGAAAAGGGTCTATTATAAACTGCCTCATTGTTTCATTATGTTTTTAACAACACTTTGCTATATTTACACCTAAAAAAAGCATTGAATTCTGAACAACATATTACAATAGGAGATTTACTCAAAAAAGTAGATTCACCTGATGATTTAAAAAAGTTAGAATTACATCAATTAGAGCTTTTTTGTGCAGAGCTTCGTCAGTTTATAATTGATATCGTATCTACTAAAGGTGGGCATTTTGGTGCTTCGTTAGGTGTAGTAGAACTTACCACAGCATTGCACTATGTGTTTAATACCCCATTTGATGAATTGGTGTGGGATGTAGGGCATCAAGCATACGGGCATAAAATTATTACAGGGAGAAAAAATACATTTTACACCAATCGAAAATACAAGGGATTAAGCGGTTTTCCAAAGCGCTCTGAAAGCCCTTACGATTCATTTGGCGTGGGTCATTCATCTACTTCTATTAGTGCAGCATTAGGAATGGCGGTAGCTAGCCATTATCAAGCCGCACAAAAACATCATATTGCTGTAATTGGTGACGGCGCCATGACGGCCGGTATGGCCTTTGAAGCACTTAATCACGCTGGTACCGAAAAGGCTAATTTATTAGTGGTATTAAACGATAATTGCATGAGCATAGATCCAAATGTGGGCGCACTTAAAGATTATCTTACAAGTATCACTACCTCTACTCCTTATAATAAAGCCAAAGACACTATTTGGGAATTGCTGGGCTCTATTAGTAAATTTGGTCCTAACGCACAAGAAATAGCTAGTAAAATAGAAAATGGCATTAAAACAACAGTTTTGAAAGGAAGTAACTTGTTTGAATCACTCAAGTTTCGCTATTTTGGACCCGTAGATGGACATGATGTTGTTAAACTTACAAAAGTTTTGAACGACTTAAAAAAAATACCTGGCCCTAAAATATTACATGTTCTTACGAAAAAAGGTAAAGGCTATAAATTTTCAGAAGAAGGAAATGAAACCTTTTGGCATTCGCCAGGCTTATTTAATCAGGCAACTGGCGAAGCGGTTAAAAATATAAATACCACACCACAGCCCCCAAAATATCAAGATGTGTTTGGACATACCATTATTGAACTTGCCAAACAAAACGAAAAAATTGTGGGCATTACCCCAGCCATGCTCAGTGGTAGCTCATTAAATATGATGATGAAAGAAATGCCACACCGTACATTTGATGTGGGCATTGCCGAACAACATGCGGTTACTTTTAGCGCTGGTATGGCTACACAAGGCTTGGTACCATTTTGTAATATCTATTCATCTTTTATGCAGCGAGCATACGATCAGGTAGTGCATGATGTAGCACTACAAAATTTAAAAGTTATATTTTGTTTAGATAGAGGCGGCCTTGCAGGTGCTGACGGGCCTACACATCATGGCACCCTTGATATTAATTATTTTAGATGCGTTCCAAACATGATAGTGAGTGCCCCCATGAATGAAGAAGAGTTAAGAAACCTCATGTATACTGCTCAATTAGAAGAAACTAAAGGTCCATTTAGCATTCGATACCCACGAGGAAATGGCGTAATGATAGATTGGAAAAAACCATTTACAAAGTTAGAAATTGGAAAAGGTAGAGTTGTGGTAAAAGGAAAAGAAATTGCTATTATATCTATAGGGCATATTGGAAACCAAGTTACAGGCGCATTAGCACAACTTAACCAACAACAAATTTTTGCTAGTCATTACGATTTACGTTTTGTAAAACCAATAGACTCTGAACTTTTACACGCTATTTTTAAAACGTATAAAAAAGTAATAACTATTGAAGATGGCGCATTAATGGGTGGTATGGGAAGTGCAGTAATAGAATTTATGTGCGAACATGATTATGTAGCGCAAGTAATACGACTAGGTATTCCAGATCAATTTATAGAACATGGCGAACAGCACGAATTATACAAAGAGTGCCAAATAGATGCTGAAGCCATTGTGCAAACAGTTTTAAAGATGCTATAACAGTTAAAAAGTAAAAAAATGAAAATATATTTAGATAACGCTGCAACAACTAAAGTAGACCCTAAAGTGTTAGAGGTTATGATGCCCTATTTTACAGAACATTTTGGAAATCCATCCAGCATACATTCATTTGGACGCACTACCCGTGCAGCTATTGAAGCCTCACGAAAAATAGTAGCTAAATTATTAAACACATCACCTGCCGAAATATTTTTTACATCAGGCGGTACCGAAGCCGACAACATGGCCATTTTACAAAGTATACAGTCGTTAGGTGTAAAGCATGTAATCTCTACTAAAATAGAGCACCACGCTGTAGAAACCACACTACATGTGTTAGAACAACAAGGTGTTATAAAAATAAGTTATGTAAATGTTGATGCTAAAGGAAATGTTGATTTAAAACATTTAGAAACATTACTTCAAAATAATTCAAACACTTTGGTATCCTTAATGCATGCCAATAATGAAATTGGAACTTTGCTTTCAATTGATGAAGTTGGAGAATTATGCGAAAAATACAAAGCTATTTTTCATTGCGACACGGTGCAAACCATGGGGCACTATGCTATGGACTTACAAAAAACCAAAGTGCATTTTATAACTTGTGCAGCACATAAATTTCACGGGCCAAAAGGCGTTGGTTTTTTATACATTAATCATAACATAAAAATAAAACCTATAATTTATGGTGGCTCGCAAGAGCGCAATATGCGTGGCGGTACCGAAAACACCACAGGTATAATAGGCCTTGCTAAAGCGTTAGAAATTTGCTATGCTGAAATGAACGAACATATAGCACATATAAAAGCCTTAAAAAATGAAATGAAAACCAAACTGCAACAAGCCATTAAAGGCATTGAATTTAATGGCGAAACGGATGATAATAGTTTGTATACTGTTTTAAATTGTCGTTTTCCAAAGCATGATAGTAGCGAAATGTTATTATTTAATTTAGATATAGCAGGTATAGCGGCTAGTGGTGGTAGCGCTTGTAGCAGTGGTAGTAATCAGGGGTCACATGTGTTACGAAATATTGGAGTTGACATGACCTGCGCCTCTGTTCGATTTTCATTTAGTAAGTACAATACTTCACAAGAAATTGATACTGTTATTACTAAATTAAAAGAGTGGTATAAATAATTTTAACCTATGTTTACAGGTATTATAGAGCATATAGCAGTTGTAAAACAAATTGTCTCAAAGCAAGATAATTTAGAATTTACAATAGAATCACAACTAACTTCTGAACTTAAAGTAGACCAAAGTGTGGCGCATAATGGCGTTTGTCTTACCGTTACAGAAATTAATCACAATACTTATACTGTAGTTGCTATTAAAGAAACCTTACAAAAAACCAATTTAAGCATCTTAAAAATTGGAGATAAAATAAATTTAGAACGTGCCATGCTATTAAATCAAAGACTAGACGGGCATATGGTGCAAGGGCATATAGATGAAACGAGTGAAGTAATAAAAATTGAAAACCAAAACGGTAGCTGGAAATATTATTTTTCGTTAAATCAAATTTCAAAACATTTGGTAATTCCAAAAGGAAGCATTACCATAAATGGTGTAAGCCTTACATTAGTAGATGTTTTGGATGATTTATTTTCTGTTTGCATAATTCCTTATACTATGGAACATACCACATTTAGTGAGTTACAATTAAATACTCGTGTAAATATAGAATATGATGTGTTAGGGAAGTATGTAGCCCGAAATATGGATATAAAATATAGAGCATAGTTTATATTAAATTGTAGGTTAAACTTTTAGTTTCGCCCTATATATAATTATCATTGAAGATGACACAAAACAAGTTAAATAACAAATTTCAAAATATTGTTATTTCAAAACAACTGTTCACCTTTCAAGATAAATTACTTCTTGCCTTTAGTGGCGGCTCAGATTCTGTTGCCTTAGCACATTTACTAATACACGCAAAATATAATTTTGAATTAGCACATTGCAATTTTAAATTAAGAAACAAAGAAGCAGATGGTGATCAAATTTTTTGTGAAAATTTTGCTAAAACATTCAATCTTAAAATTCATGCAATTTCTTTTGACACTAAATTATTTGCAAAGCAAAATAAACTATCTATTCAAATGGCTGCCCGCAAATTAAGATATGATTGGTTGCAGCAAATTAAAACAAGCCAACAAATTAATTATATTTTAACAGCTCATCATGCTAATGATAATTTAGAAACTATTTTAATTAATATCACACGAGGCACTGGAATTAATGGTTTAAAAGGAATTAAAGAAAAACAAAATGACATTATTAGACCTTTAATTGATGTAACAAAATCTGAAATTTTAGACTATATTCAATCTAAACAATTAACATTTAGAGTAGATAGTAGTAACCAAGAAGTAAAATATCAAAGAAATTTAGTAAGACATTTAGTAATTCCTCAATTAGAAAAACTGAATTCAGAAGTTGATTCTACCAGCATAACAAGCATTAAGCAATTTTCTCAAGCTGCAGCTATTGTTAATGAATATGTAAATCAACAGCGCAGTGTGCTTTGTAAATCGATAAATCAAAATCTTTTTATAAATATCAAAACTTTGTTACACAATATACACCATGCTTTATTATTGTATGAGTGGTTACATCCATATGGTTTTAACTCATCACAAGTAAATCAATTAATAACACTTTTAAATAAGGCGCAACAAACTTCTGGCAAACGCTTTGTTTCAGATTCGCATCAAGTAATTATAAATAGAGATGAGCTCATAGTGTCTTCCCTTAATGTTACAAATAGCTTGAGTTCATTTATAATTAATAGTATTACAGATACGCATTATTTGCCAATACATATAAAATTTGAAACTGTAAACAATTTTTATAAAACAGATTTATTAAATGAAGCATTTATAGATGCCGAAACACTAAAATTTCCATTAATGTTAAGAAAATGGAAAATTGGAGATTATTTTTATCCACTTGGAATGATGCGTAAACAAAAATTAAGTGATTTTTTTCAAAATCAAAAATTAGCATTAATTGATAAACAAAACGTTTGGTTACTTTGTAATAATATAGGAATTATATGGATTATAGGCTATAGAATTGACAACCGTTTTAAAATTACTACAAACACAAAACATATTATTAAAATAAGTGTAGCCTAATTGTTAGGCTTTTTCAAAAGAACAAATAGTTTCTTTTATTATAGCGATGCATTCTAATAACTGCGCTTTAGTAATAACAAGCGGTGGCGCAAAACGAATAATGTTTCCGTGCGTTGGCTTTGCAAGCAGTCCGTTTTCTGCCAGTTTTAAGCAAATGTTCCAAGCCGTTACCTCTTTTGATTCTTTTATTACAATAGCGTTTAAAAGACCTTTACCTCTTACAATTTCAATTAATGGTGAGTTTGTTTTTTTTATCTCATCTCTAAACAAATGTCCTAATTCAAAAGAATTTTGAGCTAAATTTTCTTCCGCAACCACGTCAAGTGCGGTGATGGCAATTTGAGAGCCAAGAGGATTACCTCCGTATGTAGAGCCATGCTGACCAGGCTTTATACACATCATCACCTCATCATTAGCTAACACGGCAGATACGGGATACATGCCACCAGAAAGGGCTTTACCTAAAATTAATATATCTGCGTGCACCTGTTCGTAATTACAAGCCAACATTTTACCAGTACGAGCAATGCCTGTTTGAATTTCATCTGCCATAAATAATACGTTGGCTTCTTTACACATATTAGAGCAAGTTTTCAAGTAACCTTCATCTGGCACATAAACGCCTGCTTCGCCTTGAATAGGTTCTACCAAAAAGCCCACAACATTTGTATCTTTTAAAGCAGCTGCTAAATGTGATGGCGAATTGTAAGGTATGGTAATATAACCTGGGGTAAAAGGGCCAAAGCTATTTTTTGAATCATTATCAGAGCTTGCAGAAATGATTGAAATAGTGCGTCCATGAAAATTTCCTTCACATACAATAATTTTTGCTTCATTGTCTTGAACCCCTTTTTTTTCGTAACCCCATTTTCTAGCTAGTTTTAATGTCGTTTCTACAGCTTCTGCACCTGTGTTCATGGGCAATACTTTATCGTATCCAAATAAAGTAGTTACTTTTTTTTCGTATTCACCAAGTACGCTGTTGTGAAAAGCCCTTGAGGTTAAGCTCAATTTTTGTGCTTGAGTAATTAGGGTATTTACAATTTTTGGATGGCTGTGACCCTGATTAACAGCGCTATAGGCAGATAAAAAATCAAAATATTTTTTTCCATCTACATCCCACACATACACGCCTAAACCCTTATCTAAAACCACTGGCAGTGGGTGGTAATTATGCGCACCGTATTGTAATTCTTGATTGATATATGTTTGAGATTGTTCTGAAATTGAAGGTATCATGGTAGTTTCCATAAGGGTAATTTTAAAAGATTATAAAATTACTATAATATTTTAATTAAAATATTTGCATCACTCCCTCAGCACCTTTTGCGTAAGGGTAGCGCCATTTTTAAACTGCGCTTTTAAAAAGCACATGCCGCTTGGTAAGTTAGGCTCTGTAAGTATAGCATTACCTTGCACCTCAATTTTTATTTGTTTACCCAGCACGTCAAATAATTGCAAGGTTTTAACTTCTTGCATATTGCTTATAAATAGCTGATGTGTGAAGGGGTTGGGGGAAATGGTTAGATGTTTAGAATTATTTAACTCATCAAAGCCTGTACCTTTTGGCTTTACTGTAACGTTAAAAAAATTATTCATAGTTGCGGTGCAGCCTTTGGCATCAAACAACATGCAACTATAACTAATGCTAGAAAGTGGTTTACACCACGATTCTATTTGATTGGGTGTAGTTAAATACGCAGTGGGGGTTAAGGTATAGGTAGATGGTTGAATACCACCAAAAACACATGGGCCAACGCTAATAGGCATTTTTATAAAAACATCATCACCTTGGTTAACAGAGAAATTATAAGAACAAGGCCCCATATGAATACTGTAAGCCGAACTGGTTATTAATAAAGAATCTACTGCTGTTGCACCTGCGGCATCTGTTATTTTTAGCTTGATATAAGGTATATTAAGTTTATTGAATGGAAAATACACTATAGATGGATTAGCTAAATTACTGTCATTCATAATACGTGAAGCCCTATCAGGGTTGTATGTACCATATGGTGGATTAAAAAACGACCATTTATATTGATAAGGTGGCGTTCCGCCTGTAGCAGTGGGTGTACCGCCTAACGCAATTGGGTATGGTAGATTGACGCTATTTGGACACACATGCCTACTAGCTCCTGCATGTGCTTGCAGGGTTTGAGCTATAACTGTGTTATAACTAAAAGCACTTAACAAACTGAGGGTTAAAAAAAATGTTTTCATATTATTCTATTTATTAAAGTATAAAATTAATTTTATTGGATCATTAGCTGTTTGGCGTCTTTGGCTTCACCATCACAAATTAGTACTAAGGTGTAAATGCCAGGTGTAAAACCCTGCAAATTAATCACACTGCTGTTTTGGTTTACATCTATAATGTAATTATGTGATAAGCTAAAGGTTTGATTTAACAACATAAAATAAGCCGAATTGCAATTTTTAATTACATAATTAACTGTAGTTAAACCCGATGTAGGGTTTGGTGTAATAGTTTTGAGGTATGATTGTTTTACCTTTACTTGTACTTCATCATAATCTTTAACGCCAGTGGCTGCACCTATTACTTCTAATTTGTATTTTTCTGTAACTTCTGGGCTCACATTTAAGTCTTTACCTTCATATATCAAATTTCCATCCATATCATACCAATTGTATATAGCGGCTTCACTCAATTGTTTAGCGCTTATGGTAACAGGTTGTTGAGACGATACCGTTCTGTCAACCCCTGCATCGGCAACTATATTTGTAATAGGCTGCTTACGAACGATGAAATGTTGCCCCCCTAATAGTGAAGAGCTATCATTTAGTAATTGGTATTGAAGTGCTTGATAGTTATACTCTGTAATATGGCTATTTTGATTAACGTTAATGGCTGCTAAACTATCTGCTAAAAAATTAAATCCTATATATACCGGAAAACGGGTATTAGCTGCTATTTGAAGGTTGTCAAACACTACTTTATCGCTGGTAATTTTTAACTCTTTGTCTTTTATTATTTGTACCCCATTGGTTTTTATAAGTTGATTTTTTTAAATATCCCAACCCACATCATCAAAAATTAATGTTACTTCAGCTTTAGTCATTAAATTAGAAATAGTATGCGTTCTATCTTCTTTAGGAACACTAAATTCAAAGCGCGTATTTAATATTTGATTACTTACATTACCCATGTACACATGGCTACCTGGTGGTAAGTATTCACCAGTTGCGCTCCCCCATATTCTGCCTGGCAATTGGTCAAGCACCGTTACATTACGCATGGCTAGGTTATTGTTAAAATACACCTCATCACTTAAATTATTAGGATACGGAGTAATAGGATCTCCTACAACGTTTTCTATACGAGCCAGTAAACAAGATGACCAAGTAAGATGTTGGTAAGGGTTTAAAATGGCCCGAGTAAATTTTATAACCGTATCTGTGTAAGGCTTTAAAGGGCCTAGTGTTATCTCCCCTATTTTATTACCAACAAGTGGGTTTGTACCATTCCAATTTGTGGGCCATGAAGAATTTTGAAGCCTTTGACCAATACAAACTCACTTTTTCACTTCCTGACGAAGTTACACAACTTTTGTTGTGAATTTTTACATATATGTACACAGGTTTGTTAGATGAGTATTCAGGCTCTTGATGAGAGCGATTAGTTAGTCCATCATCTTGATTGCGTACCCAAATATTAGGGCTTTTATCACGCGCTGTCTCATAGTGATAAGGCATGTTTAAAGGCGGGTAAAAACGGGCGTACCCAAAATCATTATAAGTGTCTTTAATATATAAATCTAAAGTGTTTTTATAACTATCTTTAGAGGCTTGCACTGCTTTAAAGGCATTTACTCTTCCAGTGCCTGTTAAGCCTGGTAAATCGGTTGCATCATTAATAACGTCAGTTGTTTCTTTTAAAATATCTTGTATGGCAGATGGGCGCAAGCAAGGGTTAGCGGCTTTCATTAAAGCTGCCACACCAGCTACTATAGGGGCAGCAAATGATGTGCCATCGCCATGCTGTGCGCCAGAATAAGGGTAGCTATTAGTAGTACCATCAGGATTTTTTGTGCAAGCCAAAGTGCCTAAACGCCACCCAGGTGCTGTCAAATCTACCGCTCGAAAATAAGAGTGAGATTTTAGATTTTCGTATGGTAGTCTAAAATTATCATTAATATCCCTGCTTGTTACCACAATAACCCGTTCATCATACTCTGGCGATAAAGGAAACATAGCGCGTTGATTCCATCCATTATTATAACAACCGCCTCCCCCATCTCCATTACCTGCAGGCACTATAATCGTGGTTCCGTGATTTAAAATTTCTTTTACTGCCAATTTTTCAATAGCATTGCCTGGGTAACCTGGATTAATACACCAGCCTGTGGCAGTTGTTAAAACAGCTACATTCTCAACCAAAGCAGCATGTTGGGCTCGTTCTATGTATCTTGTATCTTCTAAACCATAATAATACCCTAACATTTTAGTGTTAAAACCAACACCTAAATAAGCACCACCGCCATCTGCTTTGACAGCAACAAAGCCAGCTACGCTAGTACCATGGTGGTCTCTATTTGGATTAGAATCAAAAGAAACGTTGCTATATGGGTCGTAATGCTTTAGAAATTGTGTGTTTAAATCAGGATGGTTAATATCAAACCAAGTATCAATAATAGCTACCTTTACATCACTACTACCTTTAGTGATATCCCAAGCCTTATCGGCTTCAATTTTACGCAGCCACCAAGTAGGGCATGTAGTAGAACTTGGTAAGCCATGGGGTGAATTTGGAGCACACCACCAGCCATAATCATTAGGTTGGTAACATGTAATAACGCTATGTTTCTCTCGTTTAATTACTTCAGTAAATAAATGAGGAAATTGAGTTTCTAATGCTTTAGCAAAGGCTTGTGTATTTCCTATAAACTCTATGTTATAGCATTTTTGTAATTTGGTTACTTGTATAATCCGCAAATAGAAAAATACACTTTTTCAAATAGAAAAGTACAATTTTTAGGCTTTAAATTTTAATACCCTTTAATATAATTTAAAACCCTTTTAACTTGCGTTAAAAAGGTCTTTGTTATTTATATCATAGT
>JAVKLI010000075.1:0-44412 GCA_031539425.1 Bacteroidia bacterium | reverse complement strand
TGTATCTGCTTAAATTTTTGTAGCATGATCCACATACACTTTCTTTAAACACTCTATAATCGTGTTTTCTATCTTCAGATTTAAATGTATCGAGCGAAACACCTGTTAGTCTTTTAAATACAGCTGACGAATTGTTTTTTTATCTCTTCCCATTTCAGGCCTAAAAATCAGAAACATAGCCCAATCATTAACACCATAATTAAGAAGTTATCAGCTGGATGATATCAATTATGAAAGAGGTCTATTTTCATTTTTAATTTAACTTGTTAAAATGGAGCAGAACAGTTTAACGAATAGAGCGAAAAAATAATGTAAAAGCTTTTTTTTTAATTCAAATCTAGGGTAAGATAGTTATAATTAAAACTACATTTTAAACCACTTTACAGCTTTATTTCCAACCTCCCCCAAGCGCTTTGTATAAGTTGATGCGTGTTTGTATTTGTTGTAGTTTTATGTCAACCAAATCAATTTTAGCATCTAGGGCGTCTCGCTGAGTTAAAAGCACTTCCATATAATCTGCTCGTGCAGATTTAAATAAAGTGCTAGAAATTTCTGTAGACTCTGTTAACGCATCCACTTCTTTATTTTTTAAACTATAGCTTTTTGTTAAATTACTTAATCCGTTTAATAAATTAATTACTTCAATGTGGGCTTTAATAAGACTTTGCTCATAAACAAATATGCTTTGCAGCTGTTTTGCGTTAGCATTAAAGTATTCAGCCTTAATAGCATTTCTATTTAATAGTGGCATCATCAAATCTCCGGCAAAATTATAAATTATTGAACCAGGTAATTCGAGTAAATATTTAGGCTTAAATGCATTTAAACCCACATCTGCAGTTAAAGTAATATTAGGATAAAACTCTGCTTTTACGGCTTTTGCATTTATTTTTGCAGCATTTAAATTTTGTTGCGCTTGTCTTATATCTGTTCTATTTTGCAACATTTGACTTGGAACTCCAGCATAAACTGTATCTAATGGCGTGGTTAATAAATTAATATTATCAAGTTTTATAGGTTGAGGGAATCGACCAATTAAAAAATTGATTTTGTTTTCTGTTATTATTATTTGCTGCTCAATATAGTATTGCTTGCTTTGGTTTTTAAATACTTCTGCTTCAAATTTTTTAACCGCTAGCTCGGTTACTTTGGCAGCAAGTTTTTCAAACTTTACTATTTCTAAAGCATTTGTTTGAACATTTATATTTTTTTTTAATAGTTCTATTTGATTGTTAAGCGCTAATAATTCGTAATAGGTATTGGCTACCTCTGCCACTAAAGTTGTAATGGCAAAATTTTTACCTTCTACGCTAGCTAAGTATTTATGCAAGGCGGCTTTTTTATAATTTTTAAGTTTACCCCATATATCAATTTCCCAACTAAATTTTAAATTAAGTAAATAGTCAGAGGAAGGTTCTGGCATTTTTTCGTTTGGTAAAATAAAAGTAGTTTTATTACTTGCCCCTTGTGGTGTATATTCTCCAACCTTATCTACTCCGGTGCCCATTCCTAAATTTACTTTTGGTATATAAGCAGCTTTTCTTACAAGCACGTCATTGCTTGCAATATTTAGTTCTTGGGTTAAGATATTTAGTTCTTGGTTATTTGAAAGTGCCAAATCTATGAGCGCAATTAATGTATTATCATTAAAAAATTTACGCCAGTTTATAAATCCGCTATTTGTAGTATCTCCATAACCTGTGTATGATTTTGGCAATGTTACACTTTCTGTTTTATTATAAATTTGAGGAACTTTGCAGGATATTATTATAAATAAAAATGATGCTAGCAAGCTTTTTATAGTTGTGTTTAAAATTGTCATATTAAAAAGTTTAATAAATCATGTTTTCATCTTTTGCATTAGGTGAAGCTGCAATATATTTTTCTTCATTAGTTTTATTTTTAGGTTTGCTTAAAGACCCAAACATGTAATATAAACCGGGAACTAAAATGATTCCAAAAACAGTGCCAAATAGCATACCTCCTAATGCAGATGCGCCAATTGTTTTACTTCCAATAGCACCAGCTCCGTGTGCTAATACTAATGGAATTAAGCTTACAATAAAAGCAAATGAAGTCATGAGTATAGGTCTAAATCTTACTTTAGCGCCTTCTATAGCGGCATCTAAAATAGAGGCACCTTCTTTTTGTTTATGTATGGCAAATTCTACAATTAATACGGCGTTTTTTCCAAGTAAACCAATCAACATGATCATTCCTACCTGTGCATAAATATCATTAGCTAATCCCATTAAATTAAGCAATAAAAATGAACCAAAAATACCTGCGGGTAATGAAAATAAAATAGCTAATGGAATGATAAAACTTTCGAATTGTGCAGCTAAAACTAAATAAACAAATACTAAAACTATCATAAAAATATAGATAGATTCATTACCCCGCCTTGTTTCATCGTATGAAAGTGCAGTCCAATCTATTCCAAAGCCTTTTGGTAATGTTTTAGCGGCTACTTCTTTTACAGCATCTATTGCTTCTCCGCTGCTATATCCATTAGCTGGGCCACCACGAATTGCTGCGGTGTTATACATATTATACCTGTTTATTTCATTGGCACCTTGTTTCTTATTTATTTTCATAAATGCAGAAAAGGGAACCATTTCACCATTATCACTTTTTACATACAAGTTCATAATATCGCTTGGTAGTCTTCTAAACTCTGGTGCTGCTTGCACAAATGCTTTAAAAAAACGTTGGTATTTTATAAAAGCCAAATCATAAGTACTGCCAATAAATATAGACAAGGTATTCATTGCATTTCCTATAGATACACCCTTTTGCATGGCTGCTTGATTATCAATTTCCACTTCGTATTGTGGAAAATTAGCACTAAAAAAAGTAAACAATCCCGTTAGTTCTTTCCGTTTTTTTAATTCGTTAATAAAATCATTTGATGTTTTTTCTAACTGAATTAAATTCCCTGAGTTTGTTTTATCAAGTAATTGTAGTGCAAAACCTCCTGCGGCACCAAATCCTGGAATAGCAGGTGGATCGAAAAATTCAATAGTTGCCCCAGGTAGTTCTTTTGCTTTCTCTTCTAAATCTTCAATTATTTCATTGATACTTCTGGATCTATCCTTCCATGGTTTTAAATTAATTAAACAAGTTCCAGCATTAGATCCTCTTCCTTCTGTAAGCACTTCATACCCTGCAATTGACGATACAGATTGAACCTCATCAACTTGTTTAATGAGTGTAACTAATTTTTCAGATACATCGTTTGTTCTTTCTAATGTAGAACCTGGTGGTGTTTGAACTACAGCATACAACATGCCTTGATCTTCACTTGGTATAAAACCTACAGGTAATTGTTTACTACAAATAAAAATACCTAGTATAAAAATGATGAACAAACTAATTGAAATTAATTTTTTATGTGAAAATGATTTAAGCAATCTAACATATTGAGTGGTGAGTTTATCAAAACCATTATTAAATCCATTAAAAAAACGTTGTATCAAGTTTTTGTTTTGATTTTCAGTTGTAAGGGTATTTTTTAAAATTAAAATACAAAGCACAGGGGTAACTGTAAGCGCCACAATACCTGATAAAACTATAGATGAAGCCATGGTGATAGAAAATTGTTTGTAAAATACACCAACAGGTCCAGATAAAAATGATATAGGTATAAATACAGCCACCATTAGTAAAGTAATGGCAATAACGGCACCTGTAATTTCTTTTAATACGCTTTTAACCGCCATATAAGGGGTTAAATGTTGCTCGTGCATTTTTGCATTTACGGCTTCTACTACTACAATTGCATCATCAACTACAATACCAATAGCAAGCACTAAAGCAAAAAGGGTAATCATATTAATGGTGAGTCCAAATAATTGCATACAAAAAAATGCACCAACTAACGAAATAGGTACAGCTAAAATTGGAATTAAGGTTGAGCGCCAATTACCTAAAAATAATAACACCACTAAGGCTACTAAAAAAAAGGCATCTCGTAAGGTGTGTATTACATTTTCAATTGATGCATCTAAAAAGTTTGATACATCATAATTAATCTCATAATTTATTCCAGGGGGAAATGATTTTTTTAGTTCTTCTAGTTTAGCTTTTACATTTTTAATTACCTCTTTGGCATTACTACCATAGGTTTGTTTTAAAATCATAGCGGCAGATGGGCGGCCATCAATACTACTGTAAATATCATAATACTCACTACCTAATGTTACTGTAGCAATATCTTTTAACTTTAAAAGTTCGCCATTAGAATTGGCTTTTATAATTACTTCTTCATATTGCTTTGGTTCATTGTATCTGTCAGAGTAGGTTAACACATATTCTAACGCTTCTGCTTGTTTGTGATCGCCACGCCCAATACGTCCAATTTTACCAATAACACTTTGATTATTTAAAGCTTCCATCACATCATCTGGCGATATGTTATAGGCTCGCATTCTATCAGGGTTAAGCCAAATGCGCATAGCATATTGTCTACTTCCTAACATATCTACATGTCCTAATCCATCTATTCTTTGTAGTTCAGGTATCATATTAATACCAGCATAATTAAATAAAAACTTCATGTCTATGTTTTTATCAGTGCTGTATAAATTTAAATACATAAGCATACTTGGTATAATAGGCTTTATAATTAAGCCTTCTCGTTGCACAAGCATTGGTAAGTTATTAGTTACTTGCTGTACTCTATTTGATACCTGCACTATAGCTTGGTTAATATCTGTACCAGGGTTAAATACTACTTGAATATTAGCCTCGCCTGCAGATGTAGCGTCTGACGTCATGTATCGCATTCCCCAAGCCCCATTAATTGATTGTTCTAGAGGAATGATAACAGATTCGGCTAATGATTTAGCACTGGCACCAGGGTATGATGCGCTTACCATTATTACAGGAGGTGCTACTTGTGGAAATTGTGAGATGGGTAAATTAGTTAAGGCAATGCTCCCAACAAATAATATAATAAGAGATATAACGATGGCCAAAACAGGCCTTTTGATAAAACTAAACTTCATACTTTATATTTTTATTATTCTACATATACTTTTAATTTAGGAAGAACCGTTTTTGGATCTTCATATTCAATATGGATGATATCGTTATCTTTCACTTTTCTAACGCCTTCTAATAATATTTTATCATTTACATTAAGCCCTTTTTTTATAATAAATAAATCGGGCATTTCAGCTTCTACAATTATTTCTTGAGAATGAACCACATTATGTTGATTTACGATATAAACATATTTTTTTTCTAAAATTTCAAACGTTGATTTTTGAGGAATAATCATGGCATTTTTAACAGGAATTCTCATTAAAATATTCCCTGTTTCACCATGTCTTAATAATCCTTTCGGGTTAGGAAATGTTGCCCTAAATGCAATGTTGCCCGTTTCGTTATTAAAATCTGCTTCTATAGTTTTTACCTCTCCCTTATGTTCAAACAGTTCGCCATTAGCCATTTTTAAATTAACACTAATACCTTTGTCTTCAATTTCATGTGTTTTATAGTTTAAGTATTCTGTTTCTGGCACATTAAAATATACCCACATATTGCTATTATCTGCTAAAGTTGTAAGCAAATCACCTTCATTTACAAAGCTTCCTAACCTAACGCGTAAATGATCCATAAGCCCATTAAACGGGGCTTTAATTTGTGTAAACTCTAAATGAGTTTGAGCTAAAGAAACCTCAGCTTTTGATTTATCTAATTTTGCTTTTAATAATGCTAATTCATTTTGAGAAACAATATTTTTTTCTGAAAGTTGTTTGGTGTTTTGATATTCAATATCTGCAAAATTTGCTTCTGCTTGCGCTTTTTGGAGCTCAGCATTGTAAATTAAAGGCATAATTTGAAACATCAACTGCCCCTTTTTAACATGCTCTCCTTCATCAACAAATATTTTTTCAAGATACCCCTTCTCTAACGCTCTTAATTCTATATGCTGAATAGAGTGTATTTGACAAACATATTCTCGTGTTACGATCGTATCTTTTTGTAAGGGGCTTGTAACTATAAAAACAAGGTCGTTTCTTTTTTGTTCTTTATGTGATTGGCAACCTGTAAGTAATGTGATACCTATAAAACTGCTTAATAATACTATGGATTTCATTTTTTAACTTTTAAATTATTTAAATTAGTAACAAGCCCAAACAAGCCATTTTAAATGGTTTTTGGAAAGAAAAAAATAGTTTAAAAACTAAATTTTAAAAACACTTAATAGTGCTAAGGTCTGGAGGTTAATTTTTTTAAGCGGGTTAAAAAAATAAATTGATTTATTAAAAAACACAGAAGTAACCTGAGTTAGCTTAACCTTTATAATATCTATTAAGGTAAAATCGTTTTTTTTCTTTGCTTTAGTTTTAAATTCAGTTTCATCTTCTAATTCAAATAAAAATGATAAATCACTGTCAGATTTAGCTTCTTTTTCTTGATATAAAGAACTATTTTGCGTTAAAGTGCTTTTAATGTGTAGATGAAGTGTGCTGCAATTGGCTTTAGTTGTTATGCTCAATACAACAACTATAAAGGTTAAAATAATATGTTTTAATTTTAAATGCATGATTTAACAAATTTAAATAATAAATAGTAACAAGTAAGTTAAATTATTTTAAAATTTAGTTGCATTTATTAGTTGAGTCTAAGATTTAAAACATCAGCGGAAACTGATTTGGATTTGTTTCGTGCATCAGTTGATATAATTTAGAAAAAATTTCATCTGCGTTTGGTTTTGAAAAATAATCACCATCTGTGCCGTAGGCTGGCCTGTGGGGTTTGGCAGTAATGGTTACGGGTTTTGAATCCAAATATTGATATGCGTTTTGAACTTCTAACACTTGCTGCATCATATAAGCAGTAGCACCACCTTCTACATCTTCATCTAAAAATACCACACGGTGTGTGTGTTTTACAGATTGTACAATGGTGTGATTTACATCAAAAGGTAATAAGGTTTGTACGTCAATTAATTCTACGGATATATTAAATTGTTTTAAATGTTCTATAGCATCTTGAGCTATGCGTAAAGTAGAGCCATAGGTTACAAGGGTAACATCTGTGCCACGCTCTACAATTTCGGGTATACCAAGCGCTTCACACATTTGTTCGAGGTTACTTGGCATTGATTCTTTTAATCTGTAAGCGTTTAAAGGTTCTATTACTACAGCTGGTTCATCGCTTTGCAATAAGGTATTATAAAAGGCAGCTGCTTTAGTCATGTTACGTGGTACACAAATATTGATGCCTCTGCACGAATGAATAATCATACCAAGTGGAGAGCCACTATGCCATACGCCTTCTAATCTATGGCCACGGGTGCTAATAATAACAGGTGCCTTTTGTAAACCTGCGGTACGCCAATGCAGGGTGGCTAAATCATCACTCATGGTTTGTAAGGCGTACAATAAATAATCTAAATACTGAATTTCGGCAATTGGCCGTAAGCCACGCATGGCTAATCCTATTGCCTGACCAACAATGGTGGCTTCTCTTATACCGGTATCAAATACTCTATGTATGCCATATTTAGTTTGTAATCCTTCTAATGTTTGATTAACACCACCAATTTTACCAGCATCTTCGCCAAAAATGAGCACTTCGGGGTATTTGTTAAGTATAATATCAAAATTATCTCTTAATATTTCTCGCGCATCTACCTTTTTAGGGTCATTATAAATTGGGGCTATTGCTTGAATGAACTTAACTGCTTTGCTTGACTGTGAATGTAAATGCGAACCAACCGTATGCACATTAGTATGTGTACTCTGTTTTAAATATGCAGCTAATGCTTGTCGAGAGGGTAATGTATTAGATGAGTTTGTTAACCGTAATGCCGCATGTAGAGCTTGGTGGATATCCTTTTGTATAGGGTCTTTTATGGATTGAAGTTGTTTTACAATTTGCTCTATTTGAGAAGTATTGGTGTCGTTATGTAAATTGATTAAATAGCTTAAAGCGCTTTGTAAATCATTTTTTATAGCATTTTGAAATTCAGACCAAGCTTTGTTTTTTGCTTCTTTTACGGTGTTAATAGCGTCTTCTTCTATTTTAGTTATAGTGGCTGTATCGGCAATTTTAGCCGCTAACATCCACTCTTTCATGCACTTAATGCAATCGTGATCTCGTTCCCATTCCAATCTATCTTTTGATTTATAGCGCTCGTGAGAGCCAGAGGTGCTATGCCCGTTAACTTGAGTTAATTCTTCTACATGTATTAAAACAGGGATGTGCTGTTCTCTACATATTTTTTCGGCTTTGTAGTAGGTTTCGCAAAGGTGCGCATAATCCCAGCCTTTGGTTTTAAATATTTCAAAGCCATTGTTTTTATTTAAATCTTTTTGAAAACCTTTTAAAGCTTCAGAAATGCTTTCTTTAATGGTTTGGTGTTTTTTTTGTACAGATATGCCATAACCGTCATCCCACACACTCATTATAATTGGCACTTGCAATACGCCTGCAGCATTAAGCGACTCCCAAAATAACCCTTCTGATGTAGAAGCATCACCAATAGTACCAAAAGCAATTTCTTCACCACAATTGCTAAAATTTAAAAAGGGGGTTTTTTGTAATTCTGGGTTGTTTTTATAAAAATGTGAGGCGTAACCTAAGCCTAATAAACGAGGCATTTGGCTTGCTGTTGGTGATGAATCTGCTGCTGAGTTTTTAGAATTTATATGAATTTTAAAACTGCCATCAGGGTTAAGTAAGGCGGTAGAAAAATGGCCTCCCATTTGTCGGCCCCCACTCATGGGGTCTTTGGTAATATCTAAATGACCATAAAGCCCTGCAAAATACTCTTGAATTGACAGTTGATTGATAGCCATCATAAAAGTTTGATCTCGATAATAGCCACTTCTAAAATCGCCATTTTTAAAGGCTTTTGCCATAGCAATTTGAGCTACTTCTTTTCCATCACCAAAAATACCAAACTTAGCTTTGCCAGATAACACTTCCTTACGCCCCAAAAGGCTTGTTTGACGACTTTCGCAGGCTATTCTAAAATCTGTAAGTACTATTTTTTTAAAGTCTTCAAAATCTAAATTTTGCATTAAGGTATCTGTTTGTGTTGCCATCTGTTTGTGTTGCCTTTAAATTCAAGTTGTGCTGATATTAAAAATACTATTTTATGTACTGTTGCTTTATTTCCGAAAACGCCGGTAAATTATTATAGTGCCAGTTCATAATTATGGTTCCCTGTTTGATTAGTATTAATCCAGGGTTTGAACGTATCATCGTTTTAAGCACCGTACCGTCAACATTTACAAAAGGATATTTAGTGCTATTTTTTTGTATATAATCTTTAATAGAGGCTTCATCGCTAGCTGTACAGGCAGTTATATTTATTTTGTTTAATTTACACAATGCGTATAAATCATTTAATTTTGATTGTACTTTAATATCATCGCTTGTTTGGTTAATGTCCCAGCAAATTATAAGAAAGCGGTAATTTTTATCTGTTAAAATAGAATCCGTAATATCATGTTGCTCCAACGTTTTGATAGAAAAATCGGCTATTTTAGGTGGGTTAACGGCATCTTGGGTTAGTTTATTTATTGTTTCCTCCCATCTCCAAGTAAGGGTGTCTTCCCATATTTTAGATTTAATGTATTCATCATTACTAAATTCTTGTTTAGTATTTGTTTTAAGGTTTTTATAAACTAAAATGGTTTCATACTTAGCAGGCTGAAATTTAGCTCCAGGTTTCATGTTTTCTTTAATATTCATACCTACGGCATAAGGTCTAAAATCAAAAACAGGCAGGTTGCGAATGGTATAAATAGGGAAGGTAATGCAGGCTAGCAGGGCTAATATAACAAACGCGCCGTTTAGTAATTCACCAAATAGGGGGTTAATGTTTTCTTTACTTGCATAAAGTAAGGTGATGAGTATTAATAAATAAATATCTTTCCAAAAACTTTCCCATGGTTTAAGTACCAAAAAATCGCCAAAGCAGCCGCAAGTGGTTACCTTATTATAACAAGCTGAATAAAAAGTTAAGAAGGTAAAAAACAGAATAAGTATAAAAAGTAATGCTAAAGTTAGGTCTCGTTTATACCCTACCAATAGCATAAAACCAAGTATCATTTCGGCTACACACATAATAACGGCTAACGGAAGGGCTAGGTAACTAATATGTTCAAATATATTTAAACCGCTGTCGGCTTTAAATACTTCAAAGTATTCTTTTAGTTTATAGCTAAAGCCAACGGTATCATTGGCTTTTATAAAGCCAGAAAAAATAAATAAGCCTCCAACAGCAAGGCGTGCTATGTGGGTAATTAAGGGAAGTCTGCTAATAAAAAATCTAAAATTGATAATTACTAAAAGTGTTAGTAAAACACCTATTAAGGGGGCAGATTTTAAACAAGGGGGGCAATAATAAAAAACTAAAATAGCCAATGGTAACGACCAACTTAAGGGAAGTAACCGAGATTTTATTAATTGCTTTTTCATGCTTTATTATTTAGAATGTTTAACCTTATAAATGTCGTTTTTGGCAAAACCTAATTTATTAAAAAAATGTGTAAATGAAACACCTAGTACACCTAATCCGTATTTAATGCTTCGTCGTAAATTTATAGAACTAGCTTCGGGAAAATATTTGGTAGGGCATGTAATTTCTGCTATTTGAAAGCCATGGTAAAAAATTTGAGAAATCATTTGGTTGTCAAATACAAAGTCATCCGAATTGGCATGATAATTAATGGTTTGTAAAATCTCTTTATTAAAGGCTCTATATCCTGTATGGTACTCGCTTAATTTTTGATTGATTAACAGGTTTTGAATGAAGGTTAAACATCTATTAAAAATGTATTTGTACATAGGCATCCCGCCCATTAAAGCACCTTTACCTAAAATACGAGAACCAAAAGCGCAAGGGTATAAATCGTTAGCTATAAGATAACTTAGGCTTTGTATCAACTTTGGGGTATACTGATAATCGGGGTGCAGCATAATTACAATATCTGCATTAAGCTCCAGGGCCTTATCATAACAGGTTTTTTGGTTACCACCGTAGCCTTTATTTTTTTCGTGACGAATAATGTGTTTAATGCCAATTTGTTTAGCCACTTCTGAGGTATTGTCTTTACTGTGGTCATCTACAAGCACTACATCATCTACAATGTCAAACGGAATTTCATCGTACGTTCTTTTAAGTGTTTGTGCAGCATTATAAGCTGGCAACACTACTACTATTTTTTTACTATTTATCATGACAAAACAAAAATAAACAAATTTAAAAGTAAGTATGTATAATTGGTTTATTTTATTAAACTATTATTACTTTATAGTAAAATAATTCACTAGTAAATATAGTTTAACACACATTTTGACTTATCATAATGTTATATTACAATTTGTAAAAGCAATTTTTTTTGGTTAAAAAATGTTTGCATCCAGACCCAAAATTATTACCCATTAAAAAACCGTATATATGGAAACGACAAGCTAATTGAATGCCGGTTATTCACTTTACTTTGGATTTAATTTTGCATCATTTTTATGCGCTTAGGTTCAAATTAATGTTGTATAAAATTGTTGTAGTAAAATACCTTTATTTGTTACTCAATACATAGTAGGTAAGATTTAATTATATAGCTTTTAAAAGTTCATAAATTGCTGTTTTAAAAAAATACTATATTTAAAAATTGTACAACTGCGATTAACTAAATAGTTATATGATAAGAATTTATTTATTTTTGAAACGTTCTCATGAACCTAAAACATAAAAATTATACCATAAAATACATTTTTGCTGATTTCTTATCAGCCTTTATAGCATGGGGTATTTTTTATATCTATAGAAAATATGTTATAGAACTTGAAAGATTTGGCATAAACCAAGATTTTATTCTTGAAAAACAATTTGTATTAGGCGTTTTATTAATTCCTATTACTTGGGTTACATTATATTACTTGTCAGGGTTTTATCAAAAGAGCTTTCGAAAATCTCGACTAAATGAGCAAACTCAAACTATTGGCATTTCTATTTTAGGTGTTACTGTTATTTTCTTTTTATTTATTCTAGATGATTATGTAAAAAATTATCAAGCATATTATCGTGTGTATTTTGTATTATTAGGATTACATTACCTTACTACAGGTTTGTTTCGATTTTTAATTACCAATAATATTTATAATAAAATTAAAAATGGCTCTATAGACTTTAACACTCTAATTGTAGGGTCGGGCGATACCGCTTTAATAATTTATAATGAAATACAATTTGCCAAAAAGCGTACTGGAAATAAATTTGTAGGATTTATTTCACTTGATAAAAATGCTACCGAAACAGAGTTAATTAAACATATTCCATGTTTAGGTACCATTACTGATTTATATCAAACCGTAACACATCACCAAGTAGTAGATGTTATAATTGCTATCAATCCATCGGAACACCATCAAATGGAAGAGGTGATAAATAAATTAGGCGCTATAGATGTTACCATAAAAATTATACCTGATTTATTTAACATTTTATCGGGACAAGTAAAGATGAACTCTGTAACAGACGCAGCTTTAATTACCTTAAACAAACACTCTATGCCAAATTGGCAACAGTCTATTAAACGAACGATTGATGTTATTGCCTCTTTGTTTGTTTTAGTTTGTTTTAGTTGGGTATATTTGATTTTAGCGGTGGTTGTTAAATATAACTCTAAGGGTCCCGTATTTTTTTTTCAAGAAAGGGTTGGCAAAAGCTCAAAAATTTTTAAGGTCATAAAATTTAGAACCATGTTTACTGACGCCGAAAAATTAGGCCCTTTACTTTCTAAAGAAAATGACCCACGAATAACATCAGTAGGACGCTTTTTACGAAAGGTGCGGCTAGATGAAATACCTCAATTTTATAATGTATTAAAAGGAGAAATGAGTTTAGTTGGCCCTCGCCCTGAAAGACAATTTTATATTGATAAAATTGTACCGTTAGCGCCACACTTTATACATCTTCAACGTGTAAGGCCTGGTATTACTGGATATGGGCAAGTAAAATATGGCTATGCCGAAAATTTAGATCAAATGCTTGAGCGCGTCAAATTTGATTTAATGTATATAGAAAACGTAACTCTTTTACTTGATTTTAAAATACTAATACACACTGTATTAGTAGTTGTGCAAGGTAGAGGTAAATAAAAAACAATAATTCAATATGAAGATAGCAATTACAGGGGGGGCTGGATTTATAGGATCACACGTGGTAAGATTATTTGTAACCAAATATCCTCAATACCAAATATTTAATATAGACAAATTAACCTATGCCGGTAATTTAGATAACTTAACAGATATTGAAACTAAACCAAATTATACATTTATAAAAGCAGACATAGTAAATGCTTCAGAAGTTGAAACTATATTTAACGCCCATCAATTTAATGCAGTAATTCATTTAGCTGCAGAAAGCCATGTAGATAGAAGCATTTCAAACCCCTTAGAATTTGTGTATACTAACGTTATTGGTACAGTTAATTTACTAAACGCTTCAAAAAAACTAGGCGCAATTTTTACAAAATTTTATCACGTATCTACAGATGAAGTATATGGTAGTTTGGGTAATACAGGCTTATTTACAGAAACTACAAATTACGATCCTCATAGTCCATATTCTGCATCTAAAGCCAGTTCTGATCATTTTGTGAGAGCATACTTTGATACCTACAAGTTACCATGTGTCATTTCAAACTGTTCAAATAACTATGGACCTTTTCATTTTCCAGAAAAACTAATTCCATTATGTATTCATAATATTAAAAATATGAAACCATTACCTATTTATGGAAAAGGTGAAAATGTGCGCGATTGGCTATTTGTAGAGGATCATGCAAGCGCTATAGATGTAATTTTTCATAAAGCTAAAGTTGGCAGTACCTATAACATTGGCGGACATAATGAATGGACCAATGTTGATGTAGTAAAATTGTTATGCAAAATAATGGACTCAAAATTAGGAAGACCATCAGGAGCCAACGAAAAATTAATTACTTATGTAACAGACAGAGCAGGACACGATTTACGTTATGCAATAGATTCTTCTAAACTTCAAAACGAACTTGGTTGGAAACCTTCCTTACAATTTAAAGAAGGGTTAGCTAAAACAGTTGATTGGTATTTGCAAAACGAACAATGGCTGCAAAACGTTACCAGTGGTGTATACCAAGAGTATTATAAACAACATTATTCATCTAAACAATAAACACAAGCTGAATTATGACATTTAGCAGTATTACATTTTTATTATATTTTTTACCTACGTTTTTAATTATATTTCATGTAATTCCAAAAAAATTTCAAAACACTTTTTTATTATTAAGCAGCATTTTTTTTTACGCTTGGGGTGGACCAAAATTTATTTTTGTTATTTTGGGTGTTACCTATATCGATTTTTATTTAGTTAATAAAATGTATGCAGCTCAGTCTACAAAAACTAAACTTCAATATTTAATTGTATCACTTGTTTTAAATGTAGGCTTGCTATTTTATTTTAAATATTTTAATTTTTTTATAGATAATTTTAACGCACTATTTACTCTTTGCGGTTTAAAGCCCTTAGCAATTACAGCTATTTTACTTCCTATAGGTATTTCGTTTTATACATTTGAAAGCATTACTTATGTAGTAGATGTTTACAGAGGATTACATAAACCCCAATCTAAATTGCTTAATTATCAAATGTATATTTTATTATTCCCAAAATTAATAGCTGGGCCCATTGTACGATACCAAGATATTTCAACTCAACTAGAAAATAGAACAGCTAATGATACGGCGTCTATTAAAATAAGTGGCTTTATTATATTTTGCATTGGGCTTGCTAAAAAAACCATTATAGCCAATACTATAGGCGCACAAGCAGATGTTATTTTTAACGCATCAATTACCGATATTGATACCAAAATGGCTTGGATTGGTGCAGTGGCTTACACGTTTCAGATATATTTTGATTTTAGTGGCTATAGTGATATGGCTATTGGTATTTGTAAAATGATTGGGTTTAAAATTCCAGAAAACTTTTCTAACCCGTATTTGTCTCAAAGTATTACTGAGTTTTGGCGCAGGTGGCATATTACCTTAGGCACTTGGATGAAACATTATTTATACATACCACTTGGCGGAAACCAAGTAAACTCAAAATATAAATTGTACAGAAATTTAATATTAGTGTTTTTATTATCTGGCCTGTGGCATGGTGCCAGCTGGACTTTTATTGTGTGGGGATTGTTTCACGGTTTGTTTTTGGTATTAGAAAGATTATTTTTAAATAAAGTTTATTTAAAAATGGGTAAACTGTTTTCAAATATCATCGTGTTTTTAATAATTAGTATTGGTTGGGTATATTTTAGGTCCGATTCATTAGCCTTTGCAAATCAATTTATTAAATTGATGTTTTGTTATACAGATTTACAAGGAAAATTTACACTTAATAATGATTTTGTTTTTTCTTGTTCTCTTGCTTGTATATTTTCCTTTTTTGCATTTAGTAAATTTACACACCGCATTCAAATTGCTATATATGGCGATGCACATAGCCTTAAAGCTCAATTTATTTTAACACTACTTGGTATTATTTTATTTTACATTTCGCTGAGTTATATATCGGCACTTCATTTTAATCCATTTATTTATTTTCGATTTTAATACTTTTGAAATTGCAACACTTTAACATATTTGTATTTATAGCAATAGCAGCATTGAGTTTTCCAATGTTAATTTATTTTGCTAAAAAATCAAATATTCCAAATTTAAAAGGCATTGTAATAAATAATGAAAATCCAAATATGTGGTTAAATAAAACCACGTGGTTAAGCGGGCAATATCAAATTCAAAAAGATGATTACAATAACGACCATTGGGCCTTTAAAGAATTAATGCTTCGGTTAAACAATCAATTCTATTACAACTACTTTAATCAAATTAGAGTTAAAGGTTTTGTATCTGGAAAAGAAAATTATTTGTTTAGCGAAAACTATGTTTTTTCGGCTTATGGAAAAGATTACATAGGCGAAGAAAAAATTAAAACCAAATTACAAAAAGCAAAAATAATTCAAGACACTTTAAAAAAGAAAGGCATTGATTTATTACTCGTATTTGCACCTGGTAAGGGCGAATACTGCATAGAAAAAATAGAGGAGAAGTACAAAAGCCAATTAACAGTTACTAATCTTGAAACTTTTGTAAAAACATCAAAACAATTACAATTAAATTATTTAGATCTTAAATCTTATTTTCAATTACTAAAACCTATCACGCCTTATCCTTTATTTACTACTTATGGGCACCATTGGAGCTTTTATGGAGAATGCCTTGCGGTGGATACCATTATCAAACACATAGAAAAATTACACCAATGTAACTTACCGCATTTGGTTGTAAATAAAATTGAGGTAATAGACTCGGTAAGAAGTAGAGATGCAGATGCGCTTGAGAGCATGAATTTATTATATAATCCAAAACATCAATTAAGATTAGCCTACCCCGATGTAAGTTTTGATGATAGTAAAATAACTAAACCTACACGCATTTTAACTGTGGCAGATAGTTATTGGTATGGCCCTGTATATTGGGGTGTTGGACCATTATGTTTTGGTGAAGGACAATTTTGGTATTATAATAATAAAATTATTCCAAACCCTAACCCTGAAGACAGAGTAGAGGTTTGGCAGTTAGATTTAAAACAAAATATAGAATCAAATGAAGTGATTATGCTGTTATACTCAGACGCTAATTTACCATCCTTTGCTAATACTTTTATAGATGACGTTTATGAGATGTACACAAACCCAAGCGTATTTAATGCTAAATGGAATAAAAGCAAAATTATAAAAGGTTACGAAAAAGAAATTAGAAACACCCCCATGCTATTAAAAAAAGTAACTGCCTATTCTATTGATAAAAGGATACCCTTAGATTCGGCTATTAAAATTGAGGCTTTAAAGTATTTACAATAGTAATTAGTATTTATAAAGCGTACATTAACAAATATTTATATAGTATTAAAAGCATTTCGATATTTTTGTAACATGAACCTACCACTAAATAAGATAGCATGTATAAACTTTTTTTTGTTATTGTTATTATCTTGCACCAAATTAGGGGTTACAACTAATTCTAATGCCCAATTAACTTTTACTTCAAATGACATTACGTTTGATACTGTATTTACAGATATTGGTTCTACTACCAAAAACATTCGTATCAAAAATCTGAATAAAGAAAATTTAAAAATATCCTCTATTCGATTAGAAAAAGGAAATGCTTCTCAATTTAAAATTAATGTAGACGGAAATAATAGCCTTATTATTAATAATATTGAAATATTAGCAGAGGATAGTTTATATCTATTTATACAAGTTAAAATAGACCCTACAAGTCAACTAAGCCCCTTGATAGTAGAAGATAAAATTATTTTTGAAGTTAATGGAAAAATTCAAGTTGTTACTCTTTTAGCTTATGGTCAAAGTGCGCACTATCATAAGCCTACATTTGCCAAAACTTATTCAAATGGGTTACAATTTAAATATTCTAAAATAGCCCCCAATAATAACACTACTGTAAAATGGGGAGGCGGCACAGGTTTAGAAGATAATAAACCTCATGTTATTTTTGATTGGCTTATTATTGACTCCACTCAAAAATTAATAATTAACCCAACTGTAAAAGTATATTTTCATCAAAATGCTGGCATGTGGGTATATAGATATGGTACTTTACAAGTAAATGGAACGTATGGAAATGAAGTTGTTTTTCAAGGTGATAGGTTAGAGGAAAGTTATAAAAATGTGCCTGGTCAATGGAATAGAATATGGATTAATGAAGGAAGTACAGATAATTATATTAATTATGCTGTAATTAAAAACGCATTTATTGGGTTACAAGCTGAAGTAATCTATACAAATACTCCAGCTCCAAAAAAATTAAAACTCACTAATACCGTCATTAAAAATGCTTCACTTTGGGGTTTGTATGCGTCTTCATACAATATATGGGCAGCAAATAATGTTATTACTAATTGTAAAGGGTATTGCGTATTGTTAAATAAAGGCGGTAATTATACAATGATACATAATACAATAGCTAATTATTTTAACGCATCAGGCGGAAGAGCTGATGAAACAAGCTTATACATTGGTAATGTAACTGATAATTTAATTTATCCTTACGATAGTATTTACTTTGCTAACACAATAGTTGATGGCACAAAAACTGATGAGGTAACTATGAATATTACAAAATACCAAAGTTCCAATCCTAACCAAACTATACAATTTAACCATTGCTTGCTTAAAAGCACTGTCAATACTACTTCTGTAGCCTTAATAAGTAATACTTTATATAATTTAAATTTGGGTTTTGTTGATCCTATAAACAATAATTACCAACTAAATACTAATTCTGATGCAAAGAAAAAAGCTAGCAGTTTAATTTTAGCAACATATCCCTCTATATTAAATGTTGATATTAATAACCAAGTTAGGGGAGCCTCTCCAAGTTCAGGAGCTATAGAGTAATATTATCAATTGTTGCAACTTACTATTCATAAATTTGATTTATAAATTAATTTTTTTTATTTTTATTTATGCAACAAAGAGCAATTACCCAATGCGGCACCTTATATTTAATTCCAGTTGGCTTAGGTGATTCATCTTTACTAAACACTATACCTTCATATAACATTGAAATAGTTCAATCATTAACCTATTTTATATGTGAAAATGCAAAAAATGGTAGGGTATTTTTAAAGCAATGTCAATACCAAAATATTGGCTTGGCAAAAATAGAAGAGTTAAATCAACACACCAATGCTGCCACTATTAATTTATTTTTAGAGCCTTTGCTAAATGGTTTCAGCGTTGGATTAATGAGCGATGCAGGCTGTCCTGCTATTGCCGACCCTGGTAGTAATATTGTAAAATGGGCGCATCAAAAACACATAACAGTAAAGCCAATGGTTGGCCCTTCATCTATTTTATTATCTGCCATGGCTAGTGGTTTTAACGGACAAAGCTTTGCATTTATAGGTTATTTGCCAATTGATAAACCAAATAAAATAAAACGTATTAAGGAGTTAGAACTCTTTTCATTAAAACAAAACCAAGCTCAATATTTTATAGAAACACCCTATAGAAATAGCTCGCTTTTTGAAGACTTGTTAGCCACTTTAAAACATAACACGCAACTACTTGTAGCAACAGATTTAACAATGGAAACAGAACAAATATTTTCAACAACAATTAATGATTGGAAAAAAACTGTAGCGCCAAATTTAAACAAACGTAATACTGTATTTGGTATTTACGCTGTGTTGTAAAAAATTATTCTATCGTATCTGTTATCGTATCAGTGTTTTCATCGGAAGCTGTTATTGAACTATCATCTAAGCTTGCATCTCCTTGTAATACGTCCGACATTTCTACCTTTGTAACTGCAGCTATTTCATCTGTATCTTGAATATTAATTAAACGCACACCTTGTGTGGCTCTTCCCATTACTCGTAAATCTGCCACATTTAACCTAATGGTAATACCGTTTTTGGTAATAATCATTAAATCGCTTTGATCGATTACGGTTTTAATTCCAATAAGTTTGCCTGTTTTATCTGTAATATTAATGGTTTTAACGCCTTTACCACCTCTGTTAGTAATACGGTATTCATCCATTTCAGATCGTTTACCATAGCCTTTTTCAGATACTACTAAAATGTTAGATTGCATATCGCTAATACACACCATACCAATCACTTCGTTTTCTTTATCATCTTCCGAATCTAAATCTATTCCTATTACACCGGAGGCATTTCGACCCATTGGTCTCACTTTTGCTTCTGGAAAACGGCATACTTTCCCGTTTTTGGTGGCTATCATTATTTCATTTTGACCATTGGTTAAAGCTGCTTCAAGAAGCACATCACCTTCTCTAATAGTAATGGCGCTAATGCCATTAGCTCTTGGCCTAGAATAAGCTTCTACTGTAGTTTTTTTAATAATACCTTCTTTAGTGCATAAGATTATGTAGTTATTATTAATATACTCTTCGTTGTTTAAATCTTTAATATTAATAAAGGCTTTAATTTTATCGTCTGGCGGAATATTAATTAAGTTTTGTATAGCGCGCCCCTTACTTTGTTTGTTACCTTCTGGTATTTCATAGGCTCTTATCCAATAGCACTGACCCTTTTCACTAAATAACAATATGTAGTTATGTGTAGTAGCTATAAACATATGTACTACAAAATCTTCTTCTCGTGTTGCAGTACCTTTGCTTCCTTTGCCACCTCTGTTTTGAGCGCGGTATTCATCAAGGTTGGTGCGTTTCATATATCCCAAATGAGAAATAGTAATTACCACAGTTTCATCGGCTATCATATCTTCAATTTTTAGCTCATCGCCTGCAAAAACAATTTCGGAGCGACGCTCATCGCCATATTTTTGTTTTATTTCTGTAAGCTCTTCTTTTATGATTTTGTATCTTAATGCTTCACTGGCTAGTATTTCTTTTAATCCAGATATTGTTTTCATTAATTCAGCATACTCATCATTTAGCTTATCAACCTCTAAGCCTGTAAGCGTACGTAAACGCATATCAAGTATGGCTTTTGCTTGAATTTCGGATAGATTATAGGTTTTTATTAATTCATCTTTAGCGGCTTCTGGCGATGCGCTTTCTTTGATGATTTTAATAACGTTGTCTATATTTTTTTGTGCAATTAGTAAGCCTTCTAATATATGCGCTCTTTTTTCTGCTTGAGATAAATCATATTGTGTACGTCGTATAATTACAACTAGCCTATGACTCACAAAATGTTCTATCATGGATTTAATATTTAATAACTCCGGACGGCCTTTTACAAGCACTACATTATTTATAGAAAAAGAAGTTTGTAAGGCTGAATATTTGTACAGATTGTTAAGCACTACATTAGATATAGCATCGCTTCTTAATTCATAAACTATTCTAATGCCATCTCTATTACTTTCATCTCTAATTTCTGTAATACCTTCTATTTTTTTTTCGTTGCAAAGCTCCCACTGGCGCTTTATCATTTCAGCTTTATTAATTTGATAAGGCACTTCTGTAACGATGATGCGCTCGTGCTTACTATGAGTTTCTATATTGGCTTTAGCACGCATTACTACTCGCCCTCTGCCAGTATGATAAGCTTCTTTAATACCTTCATAACCATATATAATACCTCCTGTAGGAAAATCAGGGGCTTTAATGTATTTCATTAATTCTTCAATGGTTATATCTTGCTTATCGATATAAGCCATCACCCCATCTATCACCTCTGTTAAGTTGTGTGGCGCCATATTAGTGGCCATACCTACGGCAATACCCGATGCCCCATTTATTAATAAATTAGGTACTTTGGTTGGCAATACTGTTGGCTCGGTTAAGGAGTCGTCAAAGTTTGGTGCAAAATCTACAGTATCTTTTTCAATATCTGCGAGCATTTCTTCTGTTATTTTTTTAAAACGAGCTTCGGTATAACGCATAGCTGCAGGAGGATCTCCATCCATAGATCCATAGTTACCTTGCCCATCAACTAATAAGTAGCGCATGTTCCAATCTTGTGCCATACGTACCATGGTATCATAAACTGATGAATCACCATGTGGGTGATACTTACCTAATACATCACCCACTATACGTGCTGATTTTTTGTAAGGACGATTGTGCATTACGCCTAGCTCTAACATGCCGTATAACACCCTACGGTGTACGGGTTTAAAACCATCTCTTACATCTGGTAAGGCTCTGGATACGATAACCGACATTGAATAATCAATGTAGGCTGTTTTCATTTCTTGCTCAATGTTTATAGGTACAATGCGTTCTTTATTCATAATTTTTTTATACTAAAAAAGGTAAAAAATTCAAGCTATTAATGTATAAATATTCGCTTGATTTAATCAAGAAAGTTCTTAGAAAAAATACAGAAATTGTTAATAAAATGAAGGGGAAAGATTAGTTTATGATTTTAATTTTGCAGTAAAAAAACTGAATTTCTAGTTACTCAAAAATCGTTATATAAACTCGGGGTTATACTAAATAATATTTTGAATTTCTCTGTATATTGCCCTAATTAAATTAAAATTTGTTGATTATGAAAAGTTATTACACGGTTTTTTATTATTTATTTATTTTATTTATAACAACAGCCTGCGTAAATGATACGCCTAAAACAGTTACCACAAATGTAACTTCTATACAATTAGGCAATAAAGTATATATTATAAATGAAGGTCAGTTTCAAAATAACCCAGGCAATGCAAGTATTTCATTATATGATGCAAAATCTGGACAACTTATTGACAATATATTTAATCAACAAAATAATAAAGTGCTGGGTGATATTTGTCAAAGCATGAATAAAATTGGCATGTATTATTATTTAGTGGTTAATAATTCAAAAAAAATTGAAGTTGTTTCTTCCACCGATTTTAAAAGTGTTGCTACTGTTGTTAATTTAAATTCGCCTCGATATATCTTATCTGTTACGGTTAACAAAGCTTATATAAGTGAGTACTATCAAAATGGTATTTATGTGCTAAATACAAATACCAATAAAATAACAAATACAATAACTTGCAAAAGTGGAACAGAAGAAATGGCATTAATTTATAACAAAGCATTTGTAACCAGTATCAATTCTGCTTATTGTTATATAATAAATACTATTACAGATAAAATTATTGATAGCGTACAAGTTGGCTTTAATGCTTCTAGTATTTTAATTGATGCCAATTCAAAGGTTTGGGTATTATCTAGTGGCAATTCCAATAAACAATCTGTTGCTCAATTAATTAGAATTGACCCCATATCACTTCAAACAGAATTAGCTTTAACTTTTTCTCCATTAGAAGCGCCTAGAAAATTGTGTATTAACAAATCAAAAGATACTTTATATTATTTAAACAAACATGTGTATCAACTTTCTATTAACGCCATTTCGTTACCTGCCATGCCTTTTATTATTCAAGCTTCAAAAAATTTTTATGGCTTGGGTATTAATCCAATTGATTATAATATATATGTATCTGATGCTATTGATTATACCCAAAAATCAACCATTGAAGTTTATACGCCTAAAGGAAATTACGTTACAAAATTTAAAGCTGGTATTATTTCGAATGGATTTTTGTTTGAAAATAATTAATGATATTTAAAAATACCCAGCCTCTATAACCCTTATTGCTTCTTCAATCATAATATCTTCTGTTGTAGTTAAGTTATATTTTGACTTCATGTTATGTCCAAAAATGCGAGCTACACCTTGCCATAAAAAGGCTTGAAATGAGCCCCTATATTCTTTTAATATTTGATAACTTGATTTTCCAGTTTCTCTATCAATTAATTTTAATAAAATTTTACCTTGTTGCATTGATAGTTTTTTTAAATCTTGGTTAAACTCTGCTATGAGTGTTTTCTCAACTTGACTTAAATATTTTGATTTGTCTTTGTTATTTTCAATTTTAGATAGGTTTAAATCATATTCTTTTAATCTGCTAGATGCTATGATGGCTAAAGAGTACGCCATTTTTACATTATATTTTATTCTAGTCCAAGCCTCGTAATGTTTTGAGTTTTTGTATTTTTCAAAAACAACAAGCACTGGTGCACATTCTATATAAGGCATTGTGTCTCCATCTATAATGATAGCTTTTGTTTTAATTTGATGTGTTTGAGATTTAAAAAAAACAGGGTTAACAAACAGTAAAAAACAAACTATAGCAAAATTAAATTTAAATGTTGACATCAAAATATTGGTTTATATTTTCAAAATTACTGAGGTTTTTCATCGCAGCCAGAATACTTTAAATGATAAATATAATAATCATTATTTAACTGTTGAACCCCAGGTTCTTTAATTGAAGGTTTAAAAATAGCACCCGTGTAATAAATATCGGTATATGTAAATGCAGGTATTGGTATTTCAAATAAAAGTGTTAATGTTAAATCACAAACTAGAGATGCTATTAGTGGAGGTATTCGAGAGTCTAGTTGTATAAACTCAAAAGTTTGTTCTGCGCATTTTTTATTTTGGGGTTTCACTGTAAATGAAACCCTATTGATATCTGTTCTGTTAATTTTAATATATTGGTTGTTTTTAATGCTATCCAGCCCTTTTTTACCAATATAAATTTTAGCATCATCTGGGCAATTAATAACATGCACTTTAGCTACATAATCATTTTTGCATAAAATACTTGCGCAGTTTGTGTTTAGTATTGATAGTACAAATAATATTTTTAAATACTTCACAGTATTGTTAAATTATAGTTTTTTATTTATTAAATTATTCTTTCTTATCTGCACAACCCGTATAATTTAAGTTGTAAATGTAATAGTTGTTATCAACCTTTTCTATACCTGATTCTTTTGTAGAAGGCATATACATGGCTCCACTTAAGGCATCTATTAAAATCCCTAAACCATAAGCTGTAAAAGTACAATTCAACAGAATGGGTCCAATTCTAGCCCTGCGCTCTTTAAATATAAACACTTGACCCTTACAATTATTTTCTTTATCAATTACTCTAAAAGAAACATTAGCAATATCTTTTCTTTTGATTTTAATTACCTCGTTATTTTTAATAGTATTTTCTGAGATTCCAATATAAATTAAAGGGCTTTTAGAATTTAGCACCTTAATTTGAGCAACATATGTTTGCTTACAAAAAAGTGTAGCACAACTATTGAAAAACAATAAAACACTTATGGCTAAAATTATTTTTTTCATATAAATAGGATGCGATTAAATGTTAAATATAGAAATAACTACCAGATTAAAGGTCATGATTAATACTAACCTATTTGATTCATTAAATACGATTTAATAAGCGCATCAAGGTTACCATTAAGTACACTATCGGCATCAGTAATTTTTAAATCGGAGCGATGGTCATTTACCATTTTATACGGGTGTAACACATAACTGCGTATTTGAGAACCCCATTCTATTTTCATTTTACCAGCCTCTACTGCATCTTTTGCGGCATTGCGTTTACGTAATTCTAATTCATACAATTGAGATCGAAGCATTTTCATAGCTCTTTCTTTATTGCCATGTTGAGAGCGTTCTACTTGGCATACAACTACTATACCGCTTGGCTTATGTGTTAATTGTACTTTTGTTTCTACTTTATTTACATTTTGCCCGCCAGCCCCGCCACTGCGTGATGTAGCCATTTCAATATCATTTGGATGTATATTAATTTCAATACTATCATCAACCATTGGATATACATATACAGAGGCAAATGAAGTGTGTCGTTTAGCATTAGAATCAAATGGACTAATGCGCACTAAGCGATGTACGCCTGATTCGCCTTTTAAATTTCCAAATGCATAATCCCCTTCTATTTGAATGGCTAATGATTTGATGCCAGCTACATCACCTAATGTTCTATTAAGTTCTGTTAATTTAAAATTATTTTTTTCGGCCCACATCATGTACATCCTTTCTAATATTTGAGCCCAATCGCAGCTTTCGGTGCCTCCTGCTCCTGAGTTTATCTGCAAAACGCATCCTAGCAAATCTTCTGGCGAGTTAAGCCTGTTTTTAAACTCTAACTTTTCAATTAATAATTCGGCTTGATTAAAATAGTTATTGAGTTCTGTTTCATCAGCTTCATCATTTTTATAAAAGTCATATAAAACTTCTAAATCATTAACGATAGATGTAATTTCTTCAAAATGAGAAACCCAAAATTTTTTACTTTTTGTTTCTGTTAAAATATCTTCGGCTTTTTTAGGGTCGTTCCAAAAGTTAGGGTCTAATGCTTTTTCCTCAAGCTCTTTAAGCTCATGTTTTTTTGCATCATAGTCAAAGATATCCTTTCAAAGCGGTGTATCGCTCCAAAAGGCTTTTGTATTGTTCGTTTGTAAACATAGCGTCAAAAATAATAAATTATATTATTTTGCCAGCGTTATTTTATACTCATTTTTTATCGTATTACCAACTGCATATTTGCCTAATATAAATTATTTAAAATTTATTATTCAATCTGAGCAAGTATTAATTGAACAAAAGGAGCATTTTATTAAACAAACCTTTCGTAACCGTTGTATTATTAATACTGCAAATGGCCCATTAATACTAACCATACCAACAATACAAACTCATACAAAACAAATTATACAACATACTCAAATTTCTTATGCAGAAAATTGGCAACAAAAACATTGGAGAGCTATCGAATTTGCCTATAGAAATACACCCTATTTTCAATATTTTGAATACGAACTAAAAGCTTGTATAGAATATAAAACAGAATGTTTATTAGAGTATAACTTGCAATTGCTAAATAAAGTTTTATCTATTTTACGGATTAAAAAAAATCTATTATTTACAAACGAATTTCAAAATACCAATTTTAATTTATTACCTCATTCTTATACATGCTTAGAAGACTTGTTTTTTAAAGGTTTGGATATTTTAATTTTTGACGATAAATAATTTTCAACACTTAACTTTTCTATAAAGAAACTGTTCTTAATATTAAAAAAATCAAACAAAGCTTTTTTTAATATTAAGAACAGTTTATTAAACTTTATTATATTTAAAAATTAACTTTTAAAAATTAAACTATGAATCAGGCTATTGAAAAAACAAAATCGCACCCAAAAGGTATATGGGTATTGTTTGGAACAGAAATGTGGGAGCGCTTTGGGTACTATTTAATGTTAGGTATATTTTCATTATACATGTTAGATAGTTGGAATAATGGGGGTATGGAATTTTCATCATCAAAAAAATCGGACATTTATGGTACCTACTTAGGCTTAGTATATTTAACCCCATTTATTGGTGGTCTTTTAGCCGATAGATTATTAGGATATAGAAAAGCTATTATAGCTGGTGGTTTAATGATGTCTGCTGGATATTTTTGTTTATCTATTCATAGCAACACCAGTTTTTTTGTAGGTTTATTTTTAATTATTTTAGGTAATGGTTTTTTTAAACCTAATATATCTACGCTTGTTGGTAATTTATATTCTAAAGAAGAATACAAAAATCAAAAAGATGCCGGGTATAATATCTTTTACATGGGTATTAATATTGGTGCTTTTATTTGCAATTTTGTGGCTGCATACATGCGTATTAATTATGGTTGGGGATATGCTTTTGCAGCAGCAGGTGTAGGTATGATTATTGGCATTACAGTATTTTTATTAGGCACAAAACACATAAAACATGTAGATGTTATTAACCCTACTAAACCAACAGACATGCCTACACTTAAAATACTAGGATTTACTATAGTGCCTATGTTTGTATTTGGTATTATTGGGTACATGATTCCGGGAACATTATTAGGAACCGATACCAATGATGCATTTATTATTGGTTGTTTACCTGTTATTTCATTTTTTATTTACTTGGCATTTAAATCTGAAGCTAAAGAAAGTAGAGCCATCAAAGCATTGTTGGCTGTGTTTACTTGTATTATTTTATTTTTTGCCATCTTCCATCAAAATGGAGATGCGCTTACTGTTTGGGCTGAAGATTATACCAATAGAGAAATGCCAAGCTCTATATCTAATACAGCTAATAAAATAGGCATGGCGCAGGTAGTTGTTAATAATGATATTGTATCTGCAGATGAAAAAACTTTTAAACAATATTTAGACTCTGTAAGAGCTAACATTAACGCTATGCCGTCTGTTACCAAAGAAGAGCTACAAGCAAAAGCAAAAGCCTCAAATGAAATTAGTCAAATAGAAAAATCAAGAAAATATTTTGAAAATCTTACACCAACTGAAATTCCTGCCAAAGGCAGTGATTTAAAATTATATTCTACTGAATTATATCAATCTATCAATCCATTTTGGGTAGTATTACTTACCCCTTTAGTAGTAGGTATATTTGGGTTTTTGCGCCGTAAAAAAAAAGAACCTAGCACGCCAACCAAAATTGCAATTGGTTTGGTTGTCACCGCACTCTCTGCATTAGTGATGGTGTTAGCAGTATCAGCTACCAATCACTTAGAATCTAAAGCTAGTTCGTGGTGGCTTATACTATCATACGGCGTTATTACCCTTGGCGAACTTTGTTTATCTCCCATGGGATTATCGTTAGTTTCAAAATTATCACCCCCACGCATTACCGCATTAATGATGGGCGGTTTCTTTTTAGCTATATCTGTAGGAAATAAACTATCCGGTATGTTATCTAGCTTATGGGAAGGTTTTGAAAACAAACAGCACTTTTTTTATTTAGACTGCGTGTTGGTGTTAATAGCTGCTATTATTTTATTTGCCATGCTTAAATGGTTAAATAAAGTGATGAAAGAAAACAATGTAAACTAATATTTTTAATTTTTTAGAATTGAATACCTTATCCGAAATACAAAATTTTAAAGGCAAATACCCTAAGCAATTATGGTATTTGTTTTTTAGCGAAATGTGGGAGCGCTTTAGCTTTTACGGTATGCGCGGCATGTTAATGGTATTTATGGTTAATCAATTAATGATTAACGAAACTACTGCTAACTTACAATACGGTGCTATTCAAGCCTATGTGTATGCCTTTACCTTTATTGGCGGTATTATGGCTGATAAAATATTGGGCTTTCGAAAATCTTTATTTTGGGGTGGGTTGTTGATGATATTAGGCAGTGTTATTTTAACATTAGACCCTAAAAATTTTTTTTATATAGGTATTGCTTTTAACGTAATTGGTACTGGTTTTTTTAAACCAAATATTTCATCAATGGTTGGCATGCTATATCATGCAAACGATAACAGACGAGATGCTGGATTTTCATTATTTTATGCCGGTGTTAATTTAGGTGCACTTATTGGTGGTTATTTATGTGTATCGGTAGCCAATGGCACGTTGCTTAATCAAGTAGTTCCAGAGCATTTACGATGGAATGTAGCCTTTGGCTTTGCATCTGTGGTGATGCTTATAAGTCTTTTAACTTTTGTATTTACTCAAAAAACATTGGGCGATATTGGTCTTTCTCCTATTTTAAATTTTAGTAGCGTTAAAAGATTATTTTTTGAAATAAGCACTTACATTGGATCTATAGTATTAATTCCGGTAATTATTATATTATTAAATAACTTAAAATATACCGATATTTTTATGTGCATTATTGGACCAGTTTCCTTGATATACTTAGGTTTTGAAATGCGACATTTTACCAAAACAGAAAATAAAAAATTGATTGCTGCTTTGGCCTTTATTTTCTTTTCTATATTTTTTTGGGCATTTTATGAGCAAAGTGGTGGTTCATTAAATTTATTTGCTCAAAACAATTTAGATAATAAATTGCTTGGAATAACTGTAGATCCTAACGGGATAAACAACTCGGCAAATTCAGTATTTGTATTTGTGTTAGCCGCACTTGTTGGTGTTTTGTGGATATGGCTTAATAAACGCAAGATAGAACCAAGCTCTATAGTAAAATTTGGAATTAGCTTTTTGTTTTTGGCTGGCGGATTTTTTATGTTTTATATCACTAAATTTTTTGCTAATGATACTGGGCATACATCCTTAAATATATTTACATCAGCGTGGCTTGTTATTACCTTTGGGGAGTTGTGCATGTCGCCCATTGGCATGAGTTTAATGACCAAATTATCGCCACAAAAAACACAAGGTGTTATTATGGGGATTTGGTTTTTAGCCAGCGCCTACGGACAATACTTTGCAGGATTACTTGGTGCCAACATAGCCGAAAATGCTAGTAATTCAAGTAATTTAGATAAACTATATGTTTATACAAATAGCTACAGTCAATTAGCCTTGTACGCCCTCTATTTTGGGGTAGTTATTTTGATATTAGCACCTTTTATTAAAAAATTAATGGTTGGGGTAAAGTAATTTCAAATTATAATCTATATACTTAGTTCTAATAATCGATTTAGCTTCATGTGTAAGCGAAGTAACTCAAATAGGTACCTTGCACACCTTCATATTTAGGAAATAATAATCACTTGTACAACACTGCTGCTGCACATTTTAGCAATCGGGTAAATAATCAAAATGTTCCTAAGAATGCGTAAAGAGCAATGCCACTTCACTATTTAATTCTACTAGTAATACTTCTTGTTTTAAACAATTTACAAAGGCCATGTAATTCTATTTTCAAAAAACACAAAACGTTACAAGTTGTCATACTGATACACGCTGTCTTCTAAGGATCCCGCGTTCATTTCTATTATTGGATTAATTAACCCATCTTTTAAATCATACACCCATCCGTGTATATCGGGTGCTTTATAGCTTTTCCAAGCCTTTTGAACGATAGATGTTTTAGCTAAATTTAAAACTTGCTCTCTCACATTTAATTCAATTACCTTATTTAATTTTAATTTTTCGTCGGTAATACTGTCTATTTCCTTTTCATAAATACGGTGCACATCTTTTATATTTCTAATCCACGAATCTATAATGCCAAAGCTTTGGTTAGACATAGCTGCTTTTACACCACCGCAATTATAATGCCCACAAAGTATAATGTGTTTTACCCTTAAATAATGTACGGCATATTCTAATACTGATAATAAATTTAAATCGGTATGCACTACCATATTAGCTATGTTTCTATGTACAAATATTTCACCTGGTTGCGTTCCAGTTATTTGATCAGTAGGCACTCGGCTATCACTACAACCTATCCAAAGGTAATCAGGTGTTTGTATATCAGTAAGTCGTTTAAAATAATCTGGATCGTCGTTTAATTTTTCACTGGCCCAGGCTTTGTTGTTTAATAATAGTTTTTGATATGCTTTCATAATTTTATATAAAATAGTTTTGATTTTTTCCTTGTATAATTTCTAATTTAATGTTTACTGTTTCACAGTGCTCTTTATATTCTTTTATTATTTCTAATACATCTATATCAATAAAATCAGCATCACTTAAATCAATAATTAAATTATAATCTTCATTAATGCTTTCTAATTGGGCTTTTAGATGGGCTTTATTTAAAAAGGTAACGTCTTTTCTAAATTTAAGTAAATAGTTATTATCTATATTTACTAATGTAAACGCTTTTCGATAATTATTTATTAAAATAAAAACAACAGCAACGCATATACCAATTGCCACCCCTTTTAATAAATCTGTTAGCACAATAGCTATAATTGTAGTAATAAATGGCAAAAACTGAGACTTGCCTAATTTGTATGATGAAATAAACAATTTAGGATTGGTTAATTTATACCCTGTAAAAAGTAATATAGATGCTAAGGCGCTTAACGGAATTTTGTTTAATAAGCTAGGAATGGTAACAATTGAAATTAACAAAAATAAACCATGTAATATAGTGGTTAATTTTGTTTTGCCCCCTGCTGTAACATTAGCCGAGCTTCGTACAATAACAGAAGTTAAGGGTAAGCCTCCAATTAATCCAGATACAATATTGCCAACCCCTTGAGCTTTTAATTCTCTATTAGTGGGCGAAAAATTTTTATCAGGGTCTATTTTATCTACCGCTTCTAGTGAAAGTAAGGTTTCAATACTGGCTACTAAAGCAAGGGTAATGGCAATACTCCATACTTTAGAATTAGTAATTTGAAAAAAATCGGGCAATGAAAAAAAGGTGAAAAAACCACTCACATCATTTGCTATAGGGATAGAAACTAATCCTTTATCTGAAATTTCAACAACATCATTAACACCTATGTTTAATAAAATTGATACCAATACCACAATTAAAGGCGCTGGTATAAAACCTAACCATGTTTGTTTGTTTATAATTTTAGGCCACACTATTTGAATTAATAACCCTAAAATAGTGACACAAAGTGCTAGGGGAGTTAGTTTATAAAGGGCAGATTGAAGTGCTGTAAGGGTATTTTCACCATCTATTTGTGAGAAAGATTCATCGCCTTCAAAATCTATATTATAGCCAACAGCATGGGGCAATTGCTTTAAAATAATAATAATTCCAATAGCTGCTAGCATCCCTTTAATTACGGATGATGGAATATAATCGCCAATAATACCAGCTTTTAAATAACCTAGTACTACTTGAAAAACGCCCGCTAACACAACAGCCAATAAAAAGGCATTAAACGTGGGTAGTTGACCTATAGATGTAAGAACGATAGCAGATAAACCAGCGGCAGGACCGCTGACGCTTAACTGAGAGCCGCTTAAACTGCCAATAACAATACCCCCCACAATACCTCCTATTACGCCCGATATCATTGGGGCGCCTGAGGCTAATGATATGCCCAAGCATAAGGGTAAGGCAACTAAAAATACAACAATAGAAGCTGGAAAATCTTTTGAAATGTGTGAAAATAACTTAATAGGTTTCATATAAAATAATTATAAAAATGTGAAAAATAAAAATAACAGGTTTATTTAAATAGCTTTAATCTTTAAAACACTAATTAAAGCAATTGTGGTGGCCTGTAAATTTTTAAAATATAACCAGACACTGTTTTGTGAAAAGTTGAATATAGGTTTTTAAAAAAAATAGTTATAATAAATGAAGTTTGATTTGACATATTAGAACAGTAAAAACCATCAACATCAGACTGTATATTTTGTTTACCCTTTTGTTCATTCTCTTTTTCCTCAATATCTTCTAAAAGTAAATTTGTTAATCCACCTTTCCCCAACTCTACCTCATTTACATTACAATTATTTTTGTGTATTAATATGTTGTTTTGAAATTGAATCTGTAATTGAAGTAACAATTGCAATGTAATATATACTACAAACACTAAACAAAAACTTGTTGAAATTAATATGGTTCGTTTTTTTTTAAGTTATATACAGTTGAAGTGCGTTTTAAAAAGCGCCAAAAATACTATTATAATTTGTAATGACTTGTTGTGTTAATGAAAATTATTGTTAAATAAATTAAATATATGAGAATGATTATTTTATTAAAAAAAACAAACTTTGATTAAAATAGAATATTATACCTTATTTTTAATTGGTATTTTGGTTAAAATTTAACTCATAAGTTTTTATTAAATGATGCTACATTTTTTTTGTTAGATATTACTTTTGTTAACTTAACATCTCTAGGTGAAGCCACTCTTAGTTTTAATATTGATTTTGTCTTTTATTGTTTCACAATATGGTTGGAGCCAAGTGAAAGTAAAGCAACAAAAACCTCTTATTCGTATATTGTTTATTTTTGACGCTAGTAATAGCATGCAAGCCAAGTATAATGAGTTACCTAGAATTGATAATGCTAAAAAAGTGTTTGTAGATTTTATAGACACCTTGAGTAAAAAAACAAATATCGAATTTGCACTTCGTGCATTAGGCCACACGGTACAATACCCCCCAGGAGATTGCAAAGACACAAAATTGCTGGTACCATTTTCTAAAAATAATTTAAATCAAATAAAAACTGCCATAGCTACATTAAAACCTACTGGTACTACCCCACTCGAACATGCACTTACAGAATCGGCTAAAGATTTTCCAGACAATAAAGCGATTAACACTGTTATTTTAATTACAGATGGTGTTGAAGAGTGCAGTGGCGATCCATGCAAAGCCAAACAAGCCTTATTTGATAAAGGCGTTGTGTTAAAACCATTTATTATTGGAATTGGCCTTACTAACGAACAAATAAAATCATTTGATTGCTTTAATAATTTTTATAATTATGATAGCATCGTGGAAGTATTGTCTATTCAAAAAATTATTTCTAATCAAGATTTAAATAAAACCACAGCGCAAGTTAATTTAATGGATTTTTATGGCTTACCTTCTGAAACCAACATCGATCAAACATTTTATAACAATTACACTAATAGTTATGTATATAATTACATTCATACATTTAACCATCTTCAAAATTCAGACACACTATATATAGATAAAAACATTAATTACCGCGTTGTAGCTCACACCATTCCGCCACAAGAAGTAACTAATGTAGAACTATATTCAGGTAAACATACCATCATTCCTATAAAAACACCACAAGGATTTATTGAAATAAAAACACCACAAGGACTTTATAATAATGAATTACTAAAAACAGTTATAAAAAAATGTGAAACACCATCTGTAACAATTCATGTACAACAAATAAATACTACAGAAAAATATATTACAGATAATTATTGTTTAGAAATTTTAACCCTTCCTCGCATTTTAGTTAAAAGTGTTATTGTTACCCAATCTAGCACCCAAATAATAGAAATTGAAAGTGCTGGTTTGTTAAAAATAAATGCCGGTTGGCAAGGTGATGGTTGTATTTTAAAAGATAATAAAAAGCTAGATTGGGTGTGTAATTTAACCACACAAATGCAACAAAATTACAATTTACAACCTGGAAATTATAGATTAGAATGGCGTTCAAAAAAACTCAAAGGATCTATATACACAATTGAAAAAAAATTTAAAATTTTTTCAGATCAAATAACAACCATCGATTTATACAAATAAGCCATGAACTCAAAAACACTACTAATATTAATTAATTTAGGAACTCCAGATAGCTCTAAAAAAAAAGATGTTAAAAATTTTTTAAGTCAGTTTTTAAATGACCCTCGTGTCATTGACATTCCTTGGTTACTCAGAAAATTTTTAGTTAACTGCATTATAGTGCCTTTTAGAACAAAAAACTCTTCAAAAATATATTCTAAAATTTGGCATTCCACAGAAGGGTCGCCATTACTAAAGCATACCATTGAGTTAACTCAAAAATTAGAACATCAATTAAAACTACAAAATATTGATGTAACCTATGCCATGCGTTACCAAAACCCAAGCATGACATCTGTATTACAAGAAATTAAAAACAAAAATTATCAAAAAATCATAGTATTTCCGATGTTCCCTCATTATGCTTCAAGCAGCACTGGTAGTGCTTTAGAAGAATTTATGCGCATTGTATCCAAGTGGTGGGTTATTCCAGAACTCAAAATCATTTCTCAATACTTTAACCAACCCGAATTTATTAATTGCATTGTAAATAGAACATCGGAATTTCCTATTCATACTTATGATCATATTGTATTTAGCTACCATGGGTTACCTATAAGCCAAGTAGATAAGGTATATCCTAACAACGATTTGTGCGCTAACCATCATTGCGAACATACGTATGATAACGACAATGCCTTTTGTTATAAAGCAGCGTGTTTTGAAACATCAAAGCTTTTAATCGAAAATTTAAAAATAGATCCGTCAAAAACAACCACTTCGTTTCAAAGTCGGTTAACCAAAAAATGGATAGAACCCTTTAGTGATGAGGTAATTATAAACTTAGCTAAAAATGGCGCAAAAAAAATATTGGTATTTTCGCCTGCCTTTACAGCAGATTGCCTTGAAACTTTATATGAAATTGAAATTGAATACTTAGAAATATTTAAACACCATGGCGGACAAGAATTACACATGGTAAAAAGTTTAAATAGCGAAAACGATTGGGTGAAAGCTATAGAAACTATTGCTTTAAAATAGCCCTAAAGATTAAGCCAACATGCTATCAAATCAAATTAAATCAAATTGTTTATTTGATATATTAAATTGCTATCAAAAGGAATTAAAACCATTGTATGAAGCTTCTGAAATAGAAGCTATTTTTTACGTTGTATGCGATTCATTTCAAATAAACTCAAGAAGTTCACAACTCAATAAACTATATGCAAATCAATCTCAGTTAATTTCATTTTATAATATTCTCAACCAACTCAAAAAACAAATTCCCGTTCAATACATTCTTCAAGAGGTAACATTTTATAATTTAAATTTATATGTTACACCAGATGTACTTATTCCTAGACCCGAAACCGAGGAACTTGTAGATATTATTATAAAAAAACACTGCCATCAATCCAAACAAATACAGGTGTTAGATATAGGATCAGGGTCGGGATGTATAGCTTTAACGTTAAAAAAAAATATTTTATTAAGCCATGCTACAGGTATTGATGTATCTGAAAAAGCCTTACTAGTAGCAAAAATCAACAAAGAAAAATTAAAATTAGACGTTACTTTTTTACAACAAAATATATTTGAAGTTTTTAATATTAACACAAAGTTTGATATTATCGTTTCAAATCCCCCTTATGTTTTAGAAATTGAAAAAAAAGACATGACACCTCAAGTATTAAATCATGAGCCGCACTTAGCCCTATTTGTAAGTAATTTAAGCCCTATCGTATATTATACTACTATTATTGTATTATGTAATACATACTTAAATAGTAATGGGTACTTATACTTTGAACTAAACCCCAAAACTGCAAACTTGGTTAAACAAGAGGTTGAACAAAGTAATTTATTTAAAGTAATTAATTTAATAGCCGATATGAGCGGCAAATTACGGTTTTTAGAGGCTCAAAAAAAGTAAAGTGTTACAAAGTTTTTATCAATAATTTTGTTATTTAAACCTGAATGATGAAAGACTTCAAATTCTTTTACTTCCTATCCATCATTTTTTTAAAGTATGAAAATTTATATAAGATTTAATGTCAATTTTTTGACTATACAAAACCAAACTAAAAAATAAAAAAAATGTTGTTAAAAAGCTCTCAATGCGGCGTTTATCGCTGATCCGCTGCATAATATCGCCAGTCATTTTGGTGTCAAAATAGCGGATGGGCAGCTTCATGAGTTTTACAAAAAAATCACTTGCCAAGGCTATATTAATGCGGCTACTCACATGCATGAGTATGTAATTACGAATAACCTCTATGCTCATACGCCCAAAAAACACCATGAGTTGGGCCAACAAAATGAGGTAAATAAAGTGCAGGTCTTTATTTTGAACACCAATATCTATAATGCTTTTGGTAAGAAAAGGAAAAATGAGCTGCAACACACTACCCGCCATAAGGCCTATAAATAGCTGCACTATAGCCTTTTGGTGTTTTAACAAATAGCTGTATAAAAACGAAAAGTTGTGTTTGTTTTTATCTTTATCCTCAGCCTCTTCGGTATAAAAAGCGGGGGTGGGCTCTAGCAGCAGCAGCACGCCTTCATCGTGCCCATCGCTAACCCAATATTTTAAAAATTCGGCTTTGCTGTAGGTAAGTAGCCCATGGGCAGGGTCGGCAATGTATAGGGTATCTTTTTTTATTTTATAAAGCACCACAAGGTGGTTTTGGTTCCAGTGGGCTATGCAGGGCAGCGGGGCATCTTCTACCAGTTTGTTATAGGGTATTTTTACACCCAAGGTACGCAAACTTATTGTTTCGGCAGCTTGGCTAAGGCCTTGCAAATTGGCACCTTTGCGGGTGGTGCCGCTTAGCTGCAGTATGTTGGGTAAACTTAGGCTTTTGCCATAATGCTTAGCCACCATACGCAAACAAGTTGCCCCACAGGCCATCTCATCGGGTTGGTGGTAGTGGGGGAAAGACATCCAAATAAAAAATTAATATTCTAATATTTTTAATCTTAACTTTCTATTTACATCAGCCTTGTCATATCCTAAATGTTTTTTTATGGCTTTGTATACATCCTCCTGCTTAGTTCCAGAACTTATAAAATCAAACAGCCCTTTTTTGCCTTCTTTTTCATAAACTAACTTACACAATAAGCCAAAAAAAGTATACATATAACTTGTTTCAACATCCACTTGTTGGCCTTTATAATCAAATATATTTTCAAAATTTATGTTTCTGTTCATTTTCATGTGCTCAGATACTTTTTTTAAATCAACATCTAAACTTTGAGTTAAAGAGCCAGCTATAAAAGTTGCCAAACCTTCGAAAACCCAATAATTCCATTTATAAGGAAATTTCTTTTGGGTATATATATGCACCAATTCATGTTTAAATACGGTTAAATTTGGTGAAAAAACTATGCAATTAATTGGGTCTACAAAGGCATATTTATTTGCATCTATATCGTTTAGGTTCATTTTATAGAAACAATCAAATCCAACTATTTGATAAGCTTCTTTTAAACTTTTAGTAAAATAGAATATGATATCTTCTTTATTTACCTCAAAAAAGTTTGCAACACTATCATTATGATTATTTAATTTTATTAAATTTTTTACAGACAATTTTTTATCAACAGGTTGATAAAATTCAATATTATGAGCAATGTGTTTTGTGTAAAATCGTTTTGAATATTCTATGTATGGAACTAATTTTAATAATCCACTTGTATTTTTTTTTATATAAAAATTATACATCATAAAATAATCTGTTTTTTCATTATCACTATAACTGTACATAACTTTAGCTATGTAACTAGAGTCTATATTTTGGTTGATATTAATTAAATGAGCTGTTAATTTATATTTACTATAAAAATATAATTCTCCTCTTAATGCTTGGTCTAATGATGTATAAAGGTCGTAATAAGTTGTGTCTAAAACTATATCTAAACTATCCCAACTATTGTAACCATAATGATACTGCCTTAGTAGTGTTGTAATTTCTCCACAATCTTTACAATTATAGATGTATGACATTTCTGTTTCTTTAAATTCAAAATCAAATTCACCATCCAGTTTATTCTGATTTTTTTGAGGATTACAAAAAGTAAAAAAGTATAATATGGCAAACAGAATGTTTTTTTTTTAACATAACAAAGATGTTTTAAGATAGTTACTCTAAAATAATAATAAAAACCTCAGTTAAATCTTAACTGAGGTTAAATATAAAGGGTGACTAGTCAACATCATCATCCCAAAATTTTGGTCTTGGTTGGCTACCTGGTCCACCAGTTGGGACAGCAATTGGGCCAGAAGGTTGTGGTTTTGGCTTTGGTTTAGATATAGGTTTAGGTTTCCCCCCTAAAATTGCAATTTGTTTTTCAGTTGCAATAACTGTTTTAGCTGCAAATTCAGCTAAACTCATTTTGTTCGTTTTCATATTATATATTTTTTTATTTGTTATAGCCTTAAACCGTGTGAGGCTTTACACGAAGGTATAGCGGTGGGTTTAAAAATATTTACACTTATGTGGATAAATTGTTGCTTTTACGGAAATAATTTACACTTATATGGAAAAATCAATTGCTGAACAGGTAAAAAAGTAGTTACAAAAATTAAGGAAATTCGAAACAAAAAAGGTTATTCAATGGAATACGTTTCAGAAATGCTTAAAATGTCCGTTTCTGGTTACAATAAAATAGAAAATAATTTTAATAATATTTCACTTGCCAAATTGCTCGAAATTCAAAAAGTGTTAGATGTGCCGCTTAACGATTTAATTGAGATTAAAAATGGGACTTATTTTAATCAAACTTTAAAAGATAACGCTGTTGGTTATCAACAAGAAACGCAACACTTATATCAAGAAAATAAAGATATAGTAAACAAATTAGTAAAAGCATACCAAGACGAAATAGCTTATTTACGTAAACAGTTAGAGTTAAAATAAAAAATAACACTCTAACGCAAAAACTCTTATCTGAAAAAGACTTACGGATAAAGGCTTTGGAGGCATTGGTGGGGATAAAATAAAAAGAAGTAAAGCTTATTAAAATAAACTGAGTATTTTTAAACAATGAAAATTCCAAGATTATATTTTGATACTTCTGTTTTTGGAGGAATTTTTGATTTAGAATTTCAATCAGTTACAAATTTACTGTTCAATATGGTTAAAGCTGGAGAATTAATATGCGTTTATTCTGATCTTTCTGAACTTGAATTAGAAGGAGCCCCAGAGATTGTTAAAAATTACTTTTTACAGTTAGATAAAACTAAAACAGAATTTGTAGAAATAACGGAAGAGATAAATCAACTTGCTACTCAATACATTAATGAACAAGTTGTTGGCGAAACCAGTTTAAATGACTGCAGGCACATTGCCTGCGCCACTGTTTATAAAGCTGACTATTTAGTAAGTTGGAACTTTAAACACATTGTAAATGTTTTTAGAATTAAGGGTTATAACGCAGTGAATTTAAAAAACGGTTATATCCAATTAGATATACGTTCACGTAAAGAAATAATTTCAAATGCATAAATTAGACATTGAACAAAAAAACTTTCATACTGTAAAGTTTTTTAGAGAAATTAAAGGAAAAATTAGCCAAGAAACCCAGCACATGAGTTTTATTGAGTTTAAAGAATATATTAATAAAAGAACTTTAAAACATATCAATTCAAACTCCTCACCTAAAAAGACTTACGGATAAAGGCATTGGAGGCATTGGTGGGGAAGAAATAATTAATTTAATAAGCAATATGAGCGGCAAAATGCGATTTTTAGACCCTCAAAAAAAATAAAAACATCAAATTTGATATGATAAGATTTGTAATTAACCCAAAAAATAAATTAAACATAGAAGACATTGAAACTATAGTATCTAAAAAACTATTATTAAGCCTTTCCCCAGATGCCATTCAAGCTATTACTAAAGGTAGAGCATATCTTGATGATAACTTAAAAAACGCTAATGCTCCGGTATATGGAATTAACACAGGATTTGGGTCGTTATGCAATATTATTATTCCTGATAATGAGTTAGAAAAATTGCAATATAATTTAATTGTATCTCATGCTTGTGGTATTGGTAACAAAGTGCCAACAGAAATAATAAAATTGATGCTGTTATTAAAAGTACAGTCTTTATCATACGGAAACAGCGGGGTACAATTATGCACCGTAGAACGGCTAATAGAATTATATAATTTAGATATTTTACCTGTAATTTATGAACAAGGCTCTCTTGGTGCCAGTGGTGATTTGGCTCCGTTAGCGCATTTAGTGCTACCGCTTTTAGGATTAGGAAAAGTATATTATAATGGGGAAGTAATGGAGGCTATAGAGGCTTTAAAAGAACACAAGCTACAACCTATAGCACTAAAATCAAAAGAAGGTTTGGCGCTTCTTAATGGAACCCAGTTTATGTCGGCTTATGCCATTTATAGCACCATAAAAGCCAAAAAATTAAATAAAACTTCTGATATCATTGCAGCCATATCTTTAGAAGCCTTTGATGGCGTAGCAGCTCCATTTGATCAAAAATTGCATGATATAAGGCCACACAACGGACAAATAGAAACTGCAAAAAACATGAGAACCTATTTAAACGGCAGTCAAATCATTAATCAAAAAAAACAACAAGTACAAGACCCCTACTCTTTTCGCTGTATTCCTCAAGTACACGGCGCTTCTAAAGACACTTTAAATTACGTGTCATCTGTGTTTACAACCGAAATAAATTCAGTTACAGATAATCCAACAATTTTTCCAAACGAAAACGAGATATTATCTGGTGGTAATTTTCATGGTCAACCTCTTGCTTTAGCTTTAGATTTTTTAGCCATAGCCACTGCCGAATTAGCTAATATTTCCGAAAGACGTACCTATCAATTAATTTCAGGCAACAGAAACTTACCTGCATTTTTAATAAAAAATTCTGGGTTAAACTCAGGCTTTATGATACCACAATATACAGCAGCTAGTATCGTTTCTCAAAATAAGCAATTATGTACGCCTGCCAGTGTTGACAGTATAGTATCTAGCAATGGGCAAGAAGATCATGTAAGTATGGGTGCTAATGCCGCAGTTAAATGCTTACAGGTTATTGAAAATGTAGAAAAAGTTTTAGCTATAGAATTACTTAATGCCTCTCAAGCTATTACATTTAGAAGGCCTTTAAAATCATCGCCCTATTTAGAAAAAATAATAACTGACTTTCAACAACAAATTCCTGTTATAGAAGAGGATACGATACTTCATGATTATATAAGCAACAGTATTCAATTTGTACAACAGTATGAATTTTAAAAAAAATCTATTTATTATTATTTTATTTAAATGTATTTATACTGGATATGCTTGCCAGTGCCCATTAATAAAGGTTAATAAAGAAGGGTTAGCAAAATACAATACTATTTTTCAAGGGCAAGTTGTATCTGTAAATCAAACTCAAAATTTTGAAAATATTTATTTTAATGTTCAACAATTATTTAAAGGGCAGGTAAGTAAACAGTTTACAATATCATACAAATTAAACGATCCATGCAAAGTTAGCATTCAAGTAGGAGATACCTGGCTTATTTATTGTAATGCTACAGCTCCTCAAAAGGGTATTTTTAATTTTTGTAGTGGAAGTAGAAAGTATTATAAAATAACTAACGAAGATTTTATAGAGTCTATCACCCGGGTATCATTTCAGGAAGAGGTAGATTTTTTAAACAAACATTTTGAAACGACTTTATTAAATAGTCATGAGGCAGTGTCAAAAGTAAATAATTCAAATACTTTACCATCAGCCCTACAAACCTTAATTTTATTAGGTATTTCGGGAGTACTGTTAATTGTTATTAATGTAATAATTAAAAAAGTATAATAATTTAAAAGCGCACCTTTAACCCAATGCTAGCAAATAAAGGCATTCCAGCTAAATACCCCTGCGGTTGGTTAGCTACTATGTATTTAGAATTTAACATGTTGTTTACTGTGCCAAATATTGTAAGATATTTGTTTATTTTCCAATTAACAGAAGCATCTACTACAATAAATTGATCAATGGTATTTACATTATTATAGTTAACGCTTTGTTCTGGTATAACTATTGTGTTTTGACCAGATTTGGTGCGTGTTTGCCCAGCATATCGTGCAATAAAAGTAATATCAAACTTATCATTTTCAATTCCAATCATTGCAGTTAATAAATGAGGCGTTATAAATGGAATTATATCGTTTTTATTAATAACGCCCAATCGCCACCAGCATTTACAAAGGTATCTTTAAATTTAGCATCTGTAAAAGTATATACAAGACTTAGCGGAATTTTAAAAGCGGATTCTTTATTTATGGTATTCATTAAATTATAGACAGCGGATAACTCTATTCCTTGAATAATGGAATGTCCAGCATTAAACATATTACCAGTACCCAAGCCTCCTGATGATAAATTGTCAGAACCTAAAATGTTATCATAATTGCTCAAAAAGCCCACCATTTGTAGTTTAAATGATTCTGAATTAACACGATAACCCATCTCGTAATTTAAAGCAGTTTCTGCTTTGGCTTGGCTTGTAATGATTGGGTTTGTAGATGGCATACCTGGAGGTGAAAAACCTTGGTGTACGCCAGCAAAAGCATTCATGGTTTCGTTTATTTTATAATTTGAGCTTATACCAGTTAACAAGATCTTTAAATCATTTTTTGCAGTTAATAAATTGGTTTTTAAACGCGTTACATCTGAGTTTCCAAAGTTTTGAAAATTAAATTTGATTTGTTCAAAGCGGATGCCAGGTGTTATGGTAAGGTTTTTATATTTTACATCGTATTGCATATAAGCCGCTAAGGCTTGAGCTTCTTGAATTCTATTTTCCGCATTTCCTTTTACGCCTGGTGTGGTTAATATCATTTGTTGATTTACCATGCTATACGTAGTTTGCGTGGCGTATCTATCTGCCACATCTTGATGATATCTAAAACCAACTTGTATGTTGTTTTTAATTGCTCCTATTTCAAAATCATAATTTAAATTAGTTTGAATACCGTAAGAAGAATAAAACCTTGACGCCCCCTGATATACAATTTCATCATTAGCTTTGCCCATCATTATTGCATAAGAGTTTGAGTATAGTGTAGAGGTTGGGTTTGCTAATACATTTAAAACTGCTTGTTTTCCGCCGCCAACAGCATTTACTCTTCCCCAATCTCTAAACGTGGTATTATAGTACACTGTTGTATTAATCTTTAGTTTTTCTATGAACGTTATTTTATGAAACAAGGCTACATGTTGATGTTTTAGTTCTAGTAAATCTTTTTGAGTAGCCGCATATTTTTGATATGGATTTTTATTAAAATCATCAAAAGTTAGCCCTAAGTAAGATTCATTGGCTGTTTCAGTTGTATTTACATATTTAAGTGTTAATGATTGTGGTACTTTTGTATTTTGTGCAAATCGCCAGTTTATTTTTCCCATAATATCTCTTCTATCAAAGCCTGTATTAGCTGCAATAGGAAGCTCCTTAAAGCCGTTGCTAGCTATTCGGTTAAATTCAAACATATAATCTATATTATTTTTACTATCGCCAACCCAAACACGCTGTTGATTGGTTCCAAAACTACCGTAAGATAACTGAGCAAAGCCTTCAAACGATTTTGGAATTTCAGTAGAAAGTAAATTAATAGCACCACCAATGGTGTAGGGGCCATGTTTTATTTGGCTCGTTCCTTTTAAAACTTCAACGCCTTGCATACGTGCAAACGATGGAAAATAATAGGCTGATGGATCTGCATACGGCGCAGGGGCAATTAAAATGTCGTCTTCCATCAGCGTAATTTTTGAACTACGATTAACTGAGGTACCCCTTAGGCCAATGTTTGGTCGTAACCCAAAACCTTCTTCTTCTCTTATATTAACACCAGCAACTGTTCGTAATACTTTATTTATATCATTTTGGTTTTATAATCCGCAAATAGAAAAATACACTTTTTCAAATAGAAAAGTACAATTTTTAGGCTTTAAATTTTAATACCCTTTAATATAATTTAAAACCCTTTTAACTTGCGTTAAAAAGGTCTTTGTTATTTATATCATAGTTA